>JARIBO010000056.1 GCA_029257405.1 Caryophanales bacterium | reverse complement strand
CGTATATTGCACGTGCTGCACTCACTGAAATTTGTTGGCCGACAATAGAGCGTACAATCGATGATAGATAATCTGTTCTTAAAGTAATTTCTAGATCACCTATAACAGTAATTAACTGTTTCATTTTAGGATCATTTTTACTTATTTCTTTTACTGCTTTATCGTGTTTTTGAATAACTAACTTTTTCATTGGTGATCAAGTATTTCTTTTAATACCGTTGCTTGATTGTGTTTTTCATCTTTTGCACCGTAAACAAGCGTAATATTTTTATTATGTTTTTTTGTCCATTTTTTTAGGTTTTCTAAAGCTTCTTTTTGCTCTTTGTTTGATTTTAGTTCTTCTTTATATTTCTTTTTAAATTCATCATATTTTTTTGAATCATGATCAAACCACTCCCGAAGCTCCTTACTTGGTGCGACTTCTTTTACCCATTCATCCAGCTTAGCGTCTTCTTTGCTAACGCCACGTGGCCATACTCGGTCAACAAGGATACGCATACCGTCTGACTTTTTTGCTTCATCATAGGCACGTTTTAGATTGATTGGCATAAAAATCCCTCCTATTTTATTTAATTTACTTATACCCTTTCTTTTTCAATAAAAAACAATTGAAAAAGATAATATCCTCATCTTTATTTACTTATTAGATGGCTTTGTATTAAGATAGTAAAGTAAAAACAATTCAGCAGGAGGCTAAGTATATTTGTGAGTGATCGAAATAAAGGTATTTTACTATTATTACTTTCTGCCTTAGGTTTTTCTTTAATGGCAATGTTTGTTAAATTATCAGGAGATTTACCTACTGTTCAGAAAACATTATTCCGTAATGGCGTATCGATGATTATTGCATTTGGCTTTGTTGTTTATTATAAAGAAAGTTTTTTTGGTAAACGCGAAAACCAAAAATACTTACTTCTTCGCTCTGCTCTCGGTGCAGCGGGTGTACTTTTAAACTTTTACGCAATTGATCATTTAGTACTTTCTGATGCGGATATTTTAAATAAAATGAGTCCATTTATTACAATTATTTTCGCTGCTATTTTCTTAAAAGAATATGTCATGCGCTACCAAGTACTATCAGTCATTATTGCTTTTATTGGTACATTTTTTATCATTAAACCAGCTTTTGATTTAGAAACGGTTCCGTATCTTGCTGGGATTTTATCAGCTGTTTTTGCTGGAGGAGCGTATACTGTTTTACGTGTCCTTGGTAATCGAGAAAAGTTTTATACCGTTGTTTTTTACTTTTCTACATTTACAACGCTAATTTTATTACCGATTGTCATTATTTTTTATGAACCGATGTCGACAAAACAGTGGATTTATTTGCTTGCTGCAGGCGTGTTTGCAACGGTAGGACAGTTTGGAATTACTGTTGCCTATAAATTTGCACCAGCAAAAGAAATATCAATCTTCTTTTATTCAACAGTTGTCTATTCAGGACTCATTAGTATTACATTATTTGGTCAGATCCCAGACATATGGAGTATCTTTGGTTATGTTATCATCTTTGGTGCTTCATTATATATGTTCTTAAAAAATAACGAGTTAAGCAAAAAGGAATAACACAGATGTGTTATTCCTTTTATCTTGTTTCTTGAATATTTTCTTCATTAACTGGAACTGAACCGTTATCAACAGGATCGGTATCTCTTCTAAAGAATCCAAATATGCCTGCTGTTTGAATAATATTTGTAAAGGCATTTGGATCAATTTTTGTAATGATTTGTTCCAAATCGTATAATTCATAACGCGTGATAACGAGGTAAAGCATATTTAAATCCTTTTTTGAATAGGCACCTTGAGCAGGTATAATTGTAATACCACGAATTAATTCTTTATGTATTGCTGCTTGTAATTCAGCTGCTTTATTTGTCACGATTAAAACAGTTACTTTTTCATGACGTGTATGTATCGCGTCAATAACGAGAGTCGTTACGTAAAGTGTAAGCATTGTATAAAGTGCGTTTTCTGGTTCATATAATAAACCTGCTACAAAAATAATAACCGCGTTTAACATTAGAAAATACATTCCAATTGGTTTATCTTGGAGTCTAGATAAAATCATAGCGACAATATCCATTCCACCTGTTGAAGCACCATATTTCAATGCAAATCCAACAGCAACTCCACCAATAACTCCTCCTACAACTGCGTTTAAAATAATATCTTCTGAGACTGTCACAACAGGAAGTATTTCTAAAAACAAGGTTGAAAATGCGACAGAAATTATACTATAAATGGTAAAGCCTTTACCAATTTTAAACCAACCAATAATAAGGACGGGAATATTTAATATAAATAATATAATACCTGTACTTAGATCAAAGGATAAAAAATCTTTAAATACACTGGATAGTAGCTGGGCTGCCCCACTAAATCCACTTGCATACACATTTGCACCAATTAAGAAAAAATTAAGCGAAATTGCTAATAAAAAAGAACCAATAATCACAACAGCTACGCGTTTCACTTCCATAAAAAACATAAAACTCTTCCTCTCAAGTTAAATAAGTGTAAATAAAACAATTCATTTATTTTAATTTTAAGTCTAACATCATTTTCTTCAGTCCATCATCTATAAGAGTGTAACACTTTGTGCTGTTTTTTTACAAGCTGTATTTTAATTATTTGTCTCACTAAATGCTTTAATTTTCTCGCCTATTTCATCTCGCACACGCTTGAATTCTTGCCAAATCTCTTCTTCTGTTCCTTTCGCTTTTGCTGGGTCATCAAAACCCCAATGCTCACGTAAAACGTGTAGGGGAGTTACAGGACATCTATCTGCAGCGTCACCACAAAGCGTCACTGCGAGTGTTGCTTGATTTAAAAAAGCATTATCTATTATTTCAGACTTTTGATTTGAAATATCAATGCCAATTTCTTTCATTGCTTTTACAGCATGAGGATTTAGGCCATGTGCTTCAATACCTGCACTCCTTACTTCCCAGTGGGATAAATACTTTCTTGCGAATCCTTCAGCCATCTGACTTCTACATGAATTGCCTGTACATAAAAAGTAAATTGATTTTTTAGTCATACTTATTCCTCCTTTTAAAATATGATTAACGTTAAATAAAGACCTACTAGAGTGATAAATAATATCGGAAGGGTCAAAATAATTCCTGTTTTAAAGTAAGTCCCCCAGGAAATTCTAATCCCTTTTTGCTTTAAGACATGAAGCCAGATTAAAGTCGCAAGCGAACCGATTGGTGTGATTTTAGGTCCTAAATCTGATCCAATTACATTTGCGTAAATGAGTGCTTCTCTTAAAGTGCCTGATGTATTTGTTTCAGCAATCGCTAAAGCGTCGATTAAAACCGTCGGCATATTATTCATAATGGATGAAAGAAATGCCGCAACAAACCCCATACCAATTGTTGCGACAAATAGACCTTCGTCTGCCATAAACTGAACAACAATAGCTAAATTCTCTGTTAATCCGGCATTCCCTAACCCGTAAACAACAACATACATTCCAATAGAGAAAAATACAATTGCCCATGGCGCACTAATAATCACTTTCTTTGTATCAACAGCTTTATTCTTTCTACCCATTAAAATCAGAAATAAAGCAATAGCACCAGCAATAAATGAAACAGGTATTTCGATAAATTCACTAGAAAAATAACCTATTAATAATAATCCAAGCGCGTACCAAGAGGTGCGAAACATTCGTTTATCTTTAATCGCATCTTCTGGATTACCTAAGGCTGATACATCATACGACTTTGGGATATTTTTTCTAAAATAAAGCAATAAAACAGTAATTGTTGCTACTAAGGAAAATAAATTCGGAATAATCATTCGCGAAGCGTATTCAACAAAACCAATTTCAAAAAAGTCAGCTGAAACAATATTGACTAAATTACTAATTACAAATGGAAGTGACGTTGTATCAGCAATAAATCCACTTGCAATAATAAATGGAAAAATCATTTTTTCTTCAAAATTTAAATGGCGAACCATGGCAAGTACAATTGGTGTGAGAATAAGTGCTGCTCCATCATTAGCGAAAAGTGCGGCAACGACTGCTCCTAATAAACTTATGTAGATAAACATCTTAATCCCATTGCCATTCGCAAATTTCGCCATATGTAAGGCTGCCCACTCAAATAATCCTATCTCATCTAAAATAAGTGAAATAATGATAATGGCAACAAAGGCTAAAGTAGCATTCCAAACAATGTCAGTTACAAATAAAACATCACTAAATTCAACAACGCCAACTAATAACGCAAGTAGTGCGCCACCAATAGCAGACCAACCAATTCCTAACCCTTTTGGTTGCCAAATCACAAAAATAATTGTAAGTATAAAAATAATAATTGCTAAAACAAATGTTACTGACAATATAAAACCTCCCTGTTAACAGCAAGAAATGCGTGTGCCTTTTTCTTCAAGTTCTTTTAATTTATAATTTTGATTAGGCAATTGGTCAAGAACTGAAGCAATAAATGGGTAATATGCATTATTTTTATTTATTGAATAAAATATCCACTGACCTTTTCTTTCTTCTTCCACTAAACCTAAGTCTTTTAATTTACGAAGATGTTGACTTACTGAAGGCTGACTCACTTGAAATATTTCCACAAATTCACATACACAACATGCTTCTTGCTCAATTAATTTAAGCATTGTTAGTCTTGTTTTATCTGCTAGCAGCTTTAATAAAAGTGAAGCTTGCTCGATGTTTATTTTTGATTGTAACATGCCACATCTCCTTTTTATTTTCTGTATATAAGTATATAGTTATATGCTTATAACTACAAACACAAAAGATATTTTATATTTATTTAGGATAACTCTAAATCTATAAATATTTTCTATTATTAATATGTTTAGTTAAACTTCCAATTATAAAAACACTTCAAAACATAAGTAATAAAAGGTAGAGAGATTATTTTTAATTAATTTAACTCATTATTTTTCTAAAGTTATGAGTGGATATTTTAGTCTTTAATAAAAAAGACTTTCTGCCAAAAAATGACAGAAAATCTTTTATAATCAAAATAAATTCATTTTGGTATATTGGATAGGAAATTCTCAAACGCAAAACCACGTACTTGTTCCTCATTATAATGCTTTAGTAATTCGTTAATTAACGTTGGATATTTACTTGCGTTTTCTAAACCTTTTACAAAAGTAGTAATTCCATCAAAATCAGAACCGAAACCGATTTGTTTTTCTCCACCAAGTGCACATAAATGATCAATATGTTTTATTAAATCAGGTATAGTTGCCACTTTTTTTTGTTCGTTAATAAAAGGTGGATTAAATACAAGATGAATTAAACCTTTTTTATTAAACATAGCTTTAACTTGATCATCAGCTAAATTTCTTGGATGATCACAGATTGCTCGTGCATTTGAATGACTTGCAAAGGGATAATCTGCGAGTTCCATAACATCCCAGAAACTTTTAACAGATAAATGAGACACATCTGTCCAAATTTGGTTCTCATTATTTAAAGAAACAACCTCTTTCCCAAGAAGAGTGAGTCCGCTTCCCCTAGGCTCCCCTACGCCATCTGCACAGAGATTGGCATTATTCCAAGTTAAACCAATTGAAAGGACACCTAAACGATATAAATGGCGTAATTTTACTAAGCTATTCCCAAATGCATCTGCTCCTTCCAATGTTAAAACCGCACCGATTTCTCTTTCTTTTAACAATGATGCTTCTTCCCAGCTTTTTATATGTTTAATATCAGGATGTTTTTCAATAATTTCACTGTAAAAAAGATCCACTTGTTCTAATGCATGTTGCCATTTTTCATCAGATGGAATGTCTGGATCAATAAATACTGCATAAAACTGAATCTTAACATTTCCTTTTTTTAACCTATTTACATTAGTTTCAATCGTTTTTTCATTTTGATAATTTAACTTTAGATTTTGTCTCATTCCTTGTTGTAATTTTAATAAGGCGTCACAATGAGTATCTATTACCTTCATATTAAAAACTTCCTCCTTTACAAGCATTAATAAAACCAATAAAGATTTTAGTAGCTGTTTCATCACCTTGTTCCGCTAGCATATTTTCTGGATGCCATTGTAAACCAAGTACAAAATCATGCGCTTTACTTTCTACAGCTTCAATAATATTATCACTTGAACGTCCACTAATTATTAATGGATTGGATACAAGACGGTTTGCTTGATGATGACGACTATTAACTTTAAATTGCTTTTTTTCAGTTAATTTATGTAATAAACTTCCTTTTTTAACCTGAACAAAATGTGAGCCATGACCTGCTGGTGCATTTTGTTGATGTTGTATTAATGGAGCATCTATTTGCTTATAAATATCTTGATACATATCCCCACCCACGACAATATTTAGCATTTGGCACCCTCGACAAACAGCTAATATGGGTTTATTTAAACGAAGCATCTCCTCTATAAGGATTACTTCAAATTCATCTCGTTTGGGAATAATTTTACCTAAATTTGGGTGTGGTTCTTCATTAAATAATGTTGGATCAATATCGTATCCACCCGTTGCGTATAAACCATCAATCTTCTCAACCATTGCTTTTACATCCATTTCGTTTGATAGATAGGGTAGTACGATAGGAATTCCCCCCGTTTGAACAATGGCTTCTATATAATCTTCATTTGCAGTGTATTCTTTTCCAACTAAATCCATTGAAGCAGTTATTCCAATAAGTGGCTTCATTTTAGTGTCTCCTTTATATATATATTTGTTATTAACTGCCGTCACTTCTAATCCCCGTGGGCAGTTCAATATGCGGAGCTTTTTTGTCTTGTAACCAACAAGCGACACTATGCGTATCAGATACTGCTGACTGTGCTGGATTATTATGATGACATACCTTCATTACATATGGACAACGAGCAGCAAATGGACATCCATCGTGCATTAAACTCACATCTGGTGGAGATCCTGCAATAGGTATAAGTGGTAAATCGTTATCTTGATGTATTTTAGGCATCGATTGCAATAACCCCCATGTATAAGGATGTTTTGGACTAAAGAATATCTCTTCTGACGTTCCAGTTTCCATGACTTCTCCAGCATACATAACCGCAACGCGATCTGCCATATTTGCCACAACACCCAAATCATGTGTAATAAGAATAATCGAAGTCCCTGATTTTCTTTGTATATCTTTCATTAATTCTAATATTTGTGCTTGTATAGTAACATCTAATGCTGTTGTTGGTTCATCAGCAATTAAGATTTCTGGGTTACATGCTAGAGCCATAGCTATAACGACACGCTGTCTCATTCCACCTGAAAACTCATGAGGAAATCCATCCATTCTCTTCGATACATTAGGTATCCCTACAAGTTCTAACAAGTCTTCTGCTCGAGTGCGAGCTTCTTTTTTACTTATTTGCTGATGCTTACGTAATCCTTCCATAACTTGTTTCCCAATTTTCATTGTTGGGTTTAGAGCCGTCATTGGATCTTGAAATACCATAGATATTTCTCGACCACGAATCTTTTCCATCTCTTTGTATGTTCTCGCTAATAAATCTGTTTCTTTATAATAAATTGATCCTCGATTTATAATTGTCGTTTTTTTAGGTAATAATTTCATAATGCTTTTTGCTGTAACTGATTTTCCAGAACCAGATTCTCCAATAATTGCGAGTGTTTCGCCTTTTTTTAATTCAAATGAAACACCACGTACTGCTTTAAGAACACCTTTATACGTTTGAAAGGAAATCTCTAAATCATTTACAGATAATATATTTTCACCCAAGATAACCTCTCCTTTTTATTTCCTCATCTTTGGATCAAGTGCATCTCTAAGTCCATCACCAAGTACATTAAAACTTATCATAATAGCACTTATCAATACTGCAGGAAATATTAATTTATACGAGAAAAACCTCATGTCCTGATAACCGTCTTCTATCAAAGTCCCTAATGAAGCAAGAGGTGGTTGAATCCCTATTCCAATAAAACTTAAAAAAGCTTCAAAGAAAATAGCAGTTGGAATCGTAAACATCAAAGTAACAATAATTGGACCCATTGTGTTAGGTATTAAATGTTTCCAAATCAGTTGTCGATTCGTTGCTCCAAGTACTCTTGATGCTAGAATAAATTCTTGACCTTTTAGTTGTAAAATTTGGCCTCGAACAATGCGGGCCATATTCACCCACCCCGTGATAACCATAGCAAGTATTATTGTTACAATTCCTGGCTCGAAGATGAGAATGAATAAAATAATAAGAATTAAATTAGGTATTCCTACAAGTATCTCTATTATTCTTTGCATAAAATTATCAATTTTTCCACCATAAAATGCAGATATACTTCCATAAATTACGCCAATTAATAAATCTAAAAAGGCAGCAACTAATGCAATCAGCATAGATATTTGTGTCCCTCGCCATACTCTTGTCCATAAATCACGTCCAAATTCGTCTGTACCAATCCACGCCGCTTCATTTGCTATAGATTTAGCTTCATAAACATTTGTTCCATGTGAATCTGTTCCGTCGAAGCCAAATCGTTCTAACCCATATACTAAAGGTGGCAAGTTTGATCTTGCTAAATCTTGAGTATTATACTCATATTTATTAAACATTGGTCCAAATATCGCTAATATAGATATGATGATAATAATTATAAACCCAATAACCGCACCACGATTTTTGCTTAGTCGTTGAAATGATTCAATCCAAAATCCTGTGGGTTTTTGAGTAATTTCTTCTGATGTTCTTTCTTCTAAAGGAGCGTGCACAAAAAGTTCTTCAGCTATTTCAGAATCATGTTTGCGCATTTTATCCCTCCCTCTCAAGCTTAATTCTTGGATCTAGAATGACATATAAAACATCTACTACAAATATAACAAAAATAAATAATGCACTAAAAAACAAAGTAATTCCCATAATTACGCTATAATCATTTACTAAGATTGATAATGTGAATTGTTCACCTAGTCCTGGAACAGCAAATATCTTTTCAATGACTAATGTCCCGGTCATTATACTCACACTTAATGGACCTACAACTGTTACTACAGGAATTAGTGCATTACGAAGTACGTGTCTTATAATCACTACTTCTTCACTTATTCCTTTTGCTCGAGCGGTCAATACATAATCCTGTCCAAGCACTTCAAGCATTTCACTTCTAATAAATCTTGCTACAGTCGCAATAACCAAAACAGAAAGTGCAATAGAAGGCATGATAGAATAACTATACCCTTCCCATAATGCAACAGGCAGCCATTCTAATTTAACGCCTATAAAATATTGCATTAAAGCAGCAAATACAAATGACGGAACCGACATTCCTAAGACAGCAAGAAATACCGAACCATAATCAAAAATAGTATTATGTTTAAGAGCAGAAATAACACCTAAAATAAGGCCTATAATAAAGCCAATAACCATAGCCTGACCACCTATAAGTGCAGATGGACCAATTCGATTTGCAATAACATTAATAACTGTTCTACCTTGTGATTGAAAAGATAAACCCAAATCACCTTGTACTAAATTACCCAAATAAGTAAGGTATTGAACTGCTAATGGTTTATCCAGACCATATTTTACATTCATTATTTCTAATTGTGCTTCTGATAACTTTTCTGGATTACTAAAAGGAGTCCCTGGCAATAGTCTCATAACAAAAAAAGTAATTGTTACAATAATGAATAGTGTAATCATCATATAAAGAAATCTTTGTAGTATATACTTACTCATTGATCCACCTCTTTTCATCATTTCCATTTTTATACGAATTAATTCTCTGTATAAAAATGGAATAGATTCCTCGTCTATGCGAAGCAATCTATTCCACTAGTTATTCTTGAAATGATTATTTTTTCACATAATAACCTTTTTTCTTATTTTTATTCTATTTCTATTCCTTTATAATCATAATCTGGTCCTGCTGGATGACGAATCATTCCTTTAATATTTTGATGCATTAAAATAGCATCAACATCCTGGAACAATGGAAGAATATGCATCTCACTCATTAATTTTTCTTCAGCTTCTAAAAGCTTCTCATAACGCTTTGCTTCATCACTTTCTTCATTTGCTTCATCAATCAAAGCATCGTATTCTTCATCAGAAAAGTCCATTCGATTTGCAGATCCATTTGTAACCCACATATCTAAAAATGTCATTGGATCATTGTAGTCAGGTCCCCAAGTTGAAATAACCATATCGTAATCAACGGCTTTTTCTTGTTCTAAACGAGCTTCAAAAGGAACTTTTTTAATTTCTATTTCCATGCCTGATAAATTTGTTTCTAATTGATTTTTAATAAATTCAGCTGCTTTTTGATGCGCTTCATCGTCAGAAACTGTTAATTTAAACGATAAGCTATCTTTATTCACTTCTGATAAGCCTTCTTCAAACAATGCTTGAGCGTCCTCATTTGTTCCTTCGTTGTATTCTCCATTTATATCACGAAAATCCTTATTATCATTTGGAGAAAACGAGAAATCTTTTGGAACTAACCCATACAATGGTTTAGAGCCATCATTTAAAATTGTATCTGTCAGACCTTCTTTATCAATAGCCATATCAAGTGCTTTACGAATATTTTCGTTTTGAAACGCTTCTTCATTATGATTCACTCGCATAAATACAATTGATGGTCTCTCTTCAGTAAGGTAGTTGTCATCGTTTTCATATTCATCAATATAAGAAGATGAAAGATCTACACGATCTAACTCTCCTGTTTCCCATAAATTCACTGCTGTAGATGATTCTTTAACAACATTTACATTAATTTTATCCAGTTTTACACTATCTGCATCCCAGTAATCTTCATTTTTCTTCAACACCCAACCTTGATCATGTTTCCATGAATCTAAAACAAATGCACCATTGAATAATAACTTATCTGCTTCTGTTCCATATTGTTCACCTGCATCTTCTACAAATGATTCATATAGTGGAAAGAATGTTGGATTAATTAATAACTGCTTAAATAATGGATTTGGACTTTCCAAAGTAACTTCAAGCGTATTTTCATCTAATGCTTTCACTCCAAGTTCTTCAGGATCCATCTTCTCATCTAGTATAGCTTGAGCATTTTTTACATCGGCAGTAACAAACATATCACTATAATGCCCAGATACTTCAAAAACTCGCTTCCAAGCATACTCAAAATCATTTGCAGTTACTTTCTCACCATTACTCCAATTTGAATCACGTAATGTGAATGTATGAACAGTTTCATCATCACTGATCTCATGCTTTTCTGCCACTGCAAGTTGAGGTTCGTGATTTTCATCACCACGGTATAAGCCTTCATTGATGTTATTTAATGTAGTAAATCCAACAAAATCATGTGCATGTGATGAATCTAGTGTTGGAATTTCTGAAGGTTCCATTAAAGTAATTGTTGCAGCTTTATCTCCTGATCCTGAGTCAGTTTCTTCTGACTTTTTTGATTCATCTTCAAACCCACAACCCACGATTAAAAATACAAAGACAATAGTTAATAATATAAATAATTTCTTCAAAAATATTCCCCCTTTAATTGATCATTCTTCAATCCTATAAAGCAATAAAGCAGAATAATTACCTAACGAATGATTGCGCTTACAAGTTATTTTTATGTTCTTACTATACAAGGTTTTTTAATAATTTGCAAGATTTGGTAAATTAAATATAAGGTCTTTCTTTTCAACTTTTTATTAAGCTACATCTGTATTTTATTAATATTATTTGTTTGATTAAAAAGAACTTCCTATCGATTATAGGTGTACTTGTATGTTAGCTTCCTATAAAATAAAATATGAATGGTTTAATTAAGGCGCTTTAATATAAGGAGGAAAGCATGTGAAGAAACAAATCAGCTTCTTAATTATTTTTATAATTACGCTTAGCTTTATTATTACAATTTGGAAAGATACATCTTTTACTTTAATTACATTTTGGAACACTATGTTTGCGTGTTCTTTAATATTAACAATAATTGGAGCAAGTATGCATATATTAAGTTCAGGATTTTTTCAAACGTATGTGCATCAATTTAAAAAGATTTTCAGTCAGTTTAGTAAATCTGGACAATTGGCAAATCAACTGGAAAGAAAAGATGAATTTTCTAATCTTCCTTTTTTTGAGTTTTCTTTAATTGCAGCCATTACTATTACAGGAATAATGTTAACTATTATAAGTATAGTTTTTTCTATTGTTTTAATTTACTAGTTATTTAAAGATATTAAACTGTAATCGAGTGCATCAACAACTCTTTCTTTTCTTCCCTTGGTCGATGTTGCTTTTGTTAAAGAGTTTAAAATGGCTTCTTCAGTTACTTCAGCAACAGCACTAAATAATTCATTCATAACAGGATGATCCTCGCGTATTTGTGTGAGTATTTCTTCTACTTCTAAAGTCTCTTCGGGAAATATTTGTGCTGTAGAAAATGCAATAACAATATCGCCACTGCCATGTGCTATACGACTTCCTGCTTTTCCAAGACCAATTCCTGCTCGCTTAGCTAGTCTATTTAATTGACGTTCATTTAAAGGAGCATTTGTTGCCAATATAATCATAATAGAACCATCTGATTCTTTGTTTGAATTTTCTTCGGTATGGTTATCTTTTTTTGAAAAAATCTTATGTTGTAATAAATCTTTCTTTCGACCAAAATTGCTCAAAACAAGGCATCCTACTGTATACACTTTATCAATTTCATCAACTTGAATTAACCGAGATGAAGTACCGATTCCTCCTTTATAATCACAACAAACCATGCCTGTTCCAGCACCAACTGACCCTTCTTCTACTGGATTTGTTGTGGCATTATTAATTGCTTCTTTTGCATGCTTTGGCTGCACTGGAAAAGTTCTAATCGTATTCAAGTAACTATCATTACATTCGCCAACAACTACATTGATTGTTCCAACTGTATCTCCTATTTCAGGACTCTCTTTTAATAAACATTCCAACGTCCCTTGTGTAACGGCAGGTACACCAAATGTATTAGTTAACATTATGGGAGATTCTAATCTACCTAACTCATCCATTTGAACTAAACCTGTTGTTTTTCCATAACCATTTAACACATGTGATGAAGCAGCTACTTTTTGACGAAACAGATTCCCTCCATGTGGTAATATAGCCGTAACACCTGTACTTACATGTTCTTTATTTTCAAGTGGATAATGAAGTGTTGTGTGGCCAACGTGTACACCGGGCACATCTGTAATACAGTTTTTATTTCCTACTGGCAACATTCCGATTGTTATACCTAGTTCTCTTAATTTATGCCTATTCATAGCTCTACTCCTTTTCATTTGCATAGACTATCAATAATTATTTATTTTATCTTGAGGTGTCTGAATAATAAGAGGATTTTTATCTGGATTAATCCATTTCATAATCTTAATTAAGTCACTTTCTTTTGTTCCTATACATCCATTAGTATAACCTGCAGCTGTATGTATAAATATTGCACTTCCTCTACCAGGTATTTGTTCAGTATTATAATTAATTATTATGCCATATTTATATAAGACATGGGTCATCTCTTCTGCACTATTCCAATCTTTATTATGATTATTTTTTTGTTGCCAAGTATTATAAAATTTTGAACTAGGGTCATCAACCCAAACATCATTTGATGAGGCGTTTTTAAAATCCAACTTAGTTCCAGGATTTTCTCTATAACCAAAACCATGACTAATGGTGTATTTTCCTGTAGGTGTTTTTTGATCGCCTTCTACTTTAATATCTGTAAAACCGTTTTTTCCAATATATATTTGCGTACTTAATATTTGCTTCCATTTATCTTTCTTTTCAAATAACCTTAACTGCCCATGATTCGTATTATATTTTTTTGTCGTAACAAGAATAACTTGCTCACTATTATTTATTTTCTTTATCTTATTTATTACGTTAGCTTTTATTTTTTTATTTTTTCTACTAAAGATTATTCTTTGAATTAAAAATACAATAATTAGAATTACAGGTGTTTTTTTAAACTTCAATTACACTCCCCCCATCCAGTCATGATATTCTCTAAAAAAAAGAAGCTGATAATCAGCTTCTTTTACTCTTTAAATAAATCTTTATAACGATCATCTTGCATGTGACACGCTACAAAGTGACCGGGTTTAGGTTCAAGAAATGCAGGTACTTCTTTGCTA
>JARIBO010000044.1 GCA_029257405.1 Caryophanales bacterium | reverse complement strand
TTGACTACACAGTCTATGAGTACGATTTTGGTATTGTTCATTTAACAACCTACATAAGTAGGATTACAAAAGGAAAACTAAAACTTACCGAACATGAACAAGTGAAATGGCTCGCTCCAAGTGAAATCGGTAAATTAAACTGGGCACCAGCTGATATCCCAGCGATTAAAAAGCTTGAAAAGATGACGTTTTAGTAGGGGGACTATCTTTTGAGAAATCTCGTTCAATCATTTAAAGATTCATTACATAAAGGATTTATTGATCGAAATATGATCGAACGCACAATGTATAAGCCAGAGTTGCTAATTAATAATCAAACTAAAAATAAAAATGTATTAAATAGTTTAATTCATGAACTAAATACATGTACTTCATTTATATTTTCTGTAGCTTTTATTACTGAAGACGGTTTAGCTACTTTAAAGACACATCTATTAGAATTAAAAGAACGTGGTATTAAAGGACGTATTCTAACGTCAGACTATCTCTATTTTAATACACCTGAAATGTTTAAAGAACTATTAAAATTAGAAAATGTTAGTTTGCGCGTAACGACTGCGAAAGGTTTTCATGCTAAAGGATATATTTTTGAGCAAGAAAATTATCATTCTTTAATCATTGGTAGCTCTAATTTAACGACCTCAGCATTAAAAGTGAATTATGAATGGAATGTTAAGCTCAACTCATTAAATGAAGGAGAGTTTGTTAATCATTTTAAAGAGCAATTTGCTGATATTTGGTTTGAATCAACACCTTTAACACTAGAGTGGATAGAAGAATATGGAATCATTTATGAAAAGTATTCAATCAAGAACGAATTAACTAATGGTGTAAATACGACATTTAATGAAATTTATGAATCAGAAAATAGTTTAGAGCTTGCTCATGAAATTAAACCAAATAAAATGCAAGAAGCGGCGCTAGAACAAATAGCAGGTTTACGTGAAAAAAACTTAGATAAAGGTTTAGTTATTTCCGCTACAGGAACAGGTAAAACTTATCTCTCAGCATTTGACGTGAGAGCTTATCAGCCTAAGCGAATGCTTTTTATTGTACATAGAGAACAGATCTTATTAAAAGCAAAAGAAGATTTTAAACGTGTACTTGGTGGAAAAGATGAAGATTTTGGCATTTTATCAGGAACGCGTAAAAACTATCAAGCTAAATATTTATTTGCTACAATCCAAACACTTTCTCGAGATAAGTACTTAGCTCATTTTAAGGCAACAGATTTTGATTACATATTAATTGATGAAGTTCATAAAGCGGGAGCTATTTCATATGAACGTGTACTTGCTCATTTCGAACCAAAGTTTTTATTAGGAATGACAGCAACACCAGAACGAACAGATGATTACAATATATATAAATTATTTGATTATAACATAGCTTACGAAATTAGACTTCAAGAAGCATTAGAAGAAGATATGCTTTGTCCATTTCATTATTTTGGCGTGACAGATTTAGAGTACGTTGGTGAAGTAACGAATGATGCACAACTTATTTCAAAGCTTGTAACAGAAGAACGTGTCACGCATCTGATTGAGAAAATAACGTATTATGGTTATTCGGGTAAACAAGTTCAAGGATTAATCTTTTGCAGTCGTAAGTTAGAAGCTGAAGAATTATCAAAAACATTAAATAATAAAGGCTACCGAACCCGTGCTTTAACTGGTGAAAATAATCAAGAAGAGCGTGAAGAAGCAATTGAAATGTTAGAAAATGGCGCGCTCGAATATATTTTAACAGTTGATATATTTAATGAGGGGATTGATATCCCTAGTTTGAATCAAATTGTTATGTTGCGTCAAACTGAATCGAGTATCATTTTTATTCAACAATTAGGACGTGGCTTAAGGAAACATGAATCAAAAGATTACGTGACAATTATTGATTTTATCGCTAATTATAATAATAACTATCTCATCCCAGTTGCCTTGTCAGGAGACGAGTCTCAAAATAAAGATAATTTAAGGCGACACGTACAAGATACAAGCTATATTAAAGGGATTTCCAATATAAACTTTGAAGAAATTGCACGGAAGCGGATTTTTGAATCAATTAATCGTGCTAAACTAACAGCTATGAAAGTTTATGATGAAGCTTATAAAAATTTAAAAAATAAAATTGGTCGAATCCCATATTTACGGGATTTTCACGAATTTAATTCAATTGATCCAATAGGTATATTGAGTAAATTCAATAATCATTATCATTTTTTACGACGTGGCGAGACAGAGATATTTAATTTAGAAAAATATGAAGATAAAGTTTTATCCATGATTTCATTAGAATTTGTAAACGGGAAGCGACTTCATGAGCTTATTTTATTAGAGTTATTATTAGAAAATAACAAAGTAGATAAAGTTAGTTATCTAAGTGAACTTAATAACAGAAATATTTTTTACAACGAAGAAACGCTTGAATCAGTTAAACGTATTTTGAGCCTCGATTTTTATACTAAAGGTGATGTAAAAAAATACGGCGAGAAGCCTCTTGTCTTTTTTGAAGAAAAAGCAATTTATTTTAATGAGGAAATTCAGACATCATTAATGAAAAATCAGAATTTCAAAATGTTAATTCACGATGCTATCCAAACAGGTTTTTTAAAGGGAAAAGAATACTTACTAAATAAACAACTTACTTTATATGAAAAATATACAAAAAAAGATGTTTGTCGTTTATTAAATTGGGAAAAAGACGAAAAGGGAACGATGTATGGATATCGAACCAAGCATAATACGACACCAATATTCATTACTTATCATAAACATGATGATGTGGAATCAAGTGTTAATTATGGTGATGAATTTCTAAATCGTAATACATTACTATGGTATACAAGAAATCAACGCACATTAGAATCAAAAGAAGTTAAAAGAGTTTTAAATGCAGATGAAGATAAAAACGTGATTCATCTATTTGTGAAAAAAGACGATGATGAAGGTACTGATTTTTATTATTTAGGTAAAGCACATCCGAAAATAAAAACAGCAGAAGAAACAACCATTTTAGACAACAATAATAAAGAAAGACCGATTGTGCGAATGAACTTAGTTTTAGAAAATGAAATTCAAGAAACAACGTATAATTATCTAATAAAAGAGTAATTTTAAAATAATTAAGTAAAAAAAGATTACGCTCTATAATTTTAGAGCGTAATCTTTTTTTTATATTATTTAACCCATTCATCAGTTAAGTCACGATTTTCTTCAACCCATTCTTTCGCACCTTCAAGATGATTATCGTTTTCGTTTACGAAATTAATGAGTTCTCCCATTGTCTCGTCGTCATCAACTGACCAGTTAGACAACCATTCTTGTACCTCTGGATACTCTTTTGCAAAACCATCACGTGTTGCTAAAGAAATCTCTTCAACTTCTCCGAATGATTTTTTAGGGTCGTCTAAGAATTTCAAATCAACTTCTGAAAATATACCATGAGGCTGCCAAATAGGAATAACAATCGGTTCTTCTTTGTTAACAGCATCCTTAAGTGCTCCAAGCATTGCACCTTCAGAACTTGGTAGAAGTTCGTAATCAAGTTCATAGTCTTCTATCATTAACTCAGCCGTTTCCATTGTTCCTGCTCCAGGTTCAAATCCGATGATTTTTCCGTTAAATAAATCTTTATGTTCATTTAAATCTTCGATACTATCAACTTCATCAACATAGTCAGGAACGGCTAGACCTACTTTTCCATTTTCAAACCATGGTGTTTCATTAAAATTCACACTATCTTTGTATTTTTCATAATAACTAATATCTTGCACAGGAAGCCAAACTTCCATACCAACATCTAAATCGCCAGTGTTTAATGCTTCCATAATAATACCCATTTCAAGCTGTTGCAGATCTACTTCATAGCCTTTTTCTTCAAGTAATACTTTCCATACGTTGTTTACAGCTACGTTTTCTGGCCAATTAATTAAGCCAATAGAGATTGGTTTATCGTTTGTTTTATTACCTTCGTTTGAACCCGCTTCGTCAGAATCACCACAAGCTACTAAAACGACTGAAAGTACAAGAATTATCGACATTTGAAAAATACGTTTTATATTCATTTATATCCCCTTAATAATATGTTTTATTAATCATCTTTATTAGTTACTTCTTTTGGTAAAAAAGAAAATATTTCTTCAGTTTTCACACTATTAGCTAATCGTTTAAGCCATTTGTAATACACTGTAGAGTGATCGATTAATTCAAATTGTTCTTTGGCATTATCTCTTAATTTTTCAGAAACATTCTCATTTTCAATTACTTCGTTTAAATGTTGTTTAGCTTCTTCAATTGCCTCTAGATTCATTTCAGCTTCGCGGATCCACATTTTGCAATAAAAAGACATAAAAGATTTAAAGAAATCTTTTTCTGCTGCATATGTATGGTTACGCGTTCCTTGCTGAAAGATTCTTTTAACCATACCGTTATCATGAAGTTTACGGACACTCGTACTCATACTTGGTTTACTCATATTAAGTTCATCTCGCATTTCATTGAGATTCATTGGATCACTTAAGTATAAAGTAGCATACAAGGTACCAGCAGATGGTGTGACACCATACAAGTCCATTGTTTCAGAAATAGCGCCGATTACTTCATTCTTGGCATCTAAAATTTTTTCTTCAGCTTGCTGATCTGATGATTTTGACATATTATTCACCTCAACATTCAAGTTTATTAAATAGATAAAAGTTATTTTACGACTTCACTTTATTATTTTCATGTTTATAATACTCTAAATTGAGCGGATCAAGTGGTTTATTTCCAATAATTAAGTCCGCTGCTTTTTCAGCTAACATAAGTACAGGAGCGTGAATGTTTCCATTCGTTACATACGGCATAGCAGAAGCGTCAACGACACTCACGTTATCTAAACCATGTACTTTCATTGTATTAGGATCGACTACAGCCATTGGATCAGATGCATCACCTATTTTTGCAGTTCCACATGGGTGAAGAGCAGTTTCAGCGTCATTTGCTACCCAATTTAAAATTTCTTCATCTGTTTGAACGTCTGGTCCGGGTGAAATTTCACCTGTGTTGTATGGAGCAAGAGCTGGTTGTGAAATAATCTCACGTGTAATTCTCACTGCTTCAACCCATTCTCTTCTATCTTGTTCTGTAGAAAGATAGTTATAAATCATACTCGGATGTACCGAAGCGTCTTTAGATTTAATTTTAATCGAGCCCCTGGCATCTGAATACATTGGTCCCACGTGGACTTGGAAGCCATGCGGTGTATCTGCTTTTTGGCCATCGTAGCGTACAGCGAGTGGTAAGAAGTGATACATCAAGTTAGGATAATCAACATCTTCATTCGAACGAACAAATCCACCACCCTCAAAATGACTACTCGCAGCAGGTCCAGTTCTACCAACTAGCCACTGTAAGCCAATCCAAGGCATTTTAAATTTATTTAAGCTTGGTTGTTCAGTGACAGGTTTTGGACAAGAGTGCTGAATGTATACTTCTAAATGGTCTTGTAAATTTTCACCTACACCTGGTAAATCTACGACTGTATCAATACCTAAACTATTTAAGTGTTCAGCATCTCCAACACCTGATAGTTGAAGCAATTGAGGAGTATTAATTGCGCCACCCGCAAGGACAATTTCACTTCCTGAAACGTGTATTAATTTTTTACCTCTTCTGTATGTAACGCCTGTTGCTTTAGTACCTTCAAAATTAATTTTAGTGACAAATGCTAATGTTTCAATTGTTAAATTTTTACGGTTTTTGATCGGATCAAGATAAGCATGTGACGCAGATAATCTTTTTCCTTTATAAATATGACGATCAAAAGGACCAAAACCTTCTTGTTTATAACTATTTACATCAGAAGTTCTTGAAAATCCAGCTTGAACACCTGATTCAAAGAAAGCATTGAATAATGGGTTTTTAGCAGGACCTCTTGTAAGTTTAATTGGACCGTCTTGACCACGGAATTCATCATTTGGTGAATCAATTGTATTTTCTAAACGCTTAAAGTAAGGAAGTACATGAGCGTAATCCCAAGACTCCATTCCTTTGTCTGCTCCCCATCGTTCATAATCCATTGCATTACCACGCTGATAAATCATCCCATTGATTGAACTTGATCCACCTAGTACTTTACCACGTGCCTGAGCAATGCGTCTGCCGTTCATAAATGGCTCTGGATCAGATTTATAACCCCAATCATATAATGGATTACCAGAAGGAAACATTAACGCTGCTGGCATTTGAATAAACAAATCCCACGGATAATCACTTCTACCTGCTTCTAAAACTAAAACTTCTTTTGTGCTGTCTTCACTTAGGCGATTTGCTAAAATAGACCCCGCGCTGCCGCCACCTACTACAATATAATCATAGTGTTTTTCCATATATAAAAGCCTCCGTATATTAATTATTTTTTTTGAAATCTGCTAAAACATTTTTCATTTCATAAATTTTATCTATAGAATCTGCATTGACAACGTCACAAATTGCATTTCTAGAACGAGGAGAAAACAACAAAATAGATCCTAATGTTATTAATCCAATCGTTAGTATGTTTTTTTTCATTAAAATGCTCCTTTTTGTTAAAAAATTAGTTTATTTATTTCCAAACCAATTCATCGCTTCAGGTTTAAGGTTTGTAAATATATGTTTTTGTTCTTGGTATTCTTCTAAACCAGTTGTTCCTAATTCACGTCCGAATCCAGACTGTTTATAACCACCCCATGGTGCTTGTGGGAAATAATTGTTTACATCATTAATCCAAACGGTACCCATACGCATTTTATTTACGCAACGTTCAGCTTTTGCTAAATCTTCTGTCCAAACTCCGCCTGATAGCCCGTAAAGAGAGTCGTTAGCGAGTTTGATTGCTTCATCTTCTGTTGTAAAACGCTCAACGGTGATAACAGGTCCAAACCCTTCATCTTGAACAACATCCATATCAGTTGTGCAATTTGTTAACACGGTAGGTAAGTAAAAGAACCCTTTTTGTAATGAGCTGTCATGAGGTTGTTTACCACCAACTAGAAGTGTTGCGCCTTCTTTAATTCCATTTTCTACATAAGTACTTACTTGTTGTAAATGTTCTTTAGAAATAAGTGGTCCCATTTCTGTATTATCATCCATTCCATTTCCTAGGACGATTTTTTCTACGCGTTTCTTTAATGCTTCTATAAAGTCATCATGAATTGAATCTTCAATAATTAGTCTTGTTCCAGCTGAACAAACTTGACCAGCATGGAAGAAAACAGCATTTAATGCATTATCAACGGCAACATCAAAATCAGTATCAGCAAAGATTATATTTGGGTTTTTTCCGCCTAATTCTAAAGCTACTTTTTTAACGTTACTTGTTGCTGCTTGCATAATTTTTTTACCTGTTTCAAGTCCACCAGTAAAGGAAATTAAATCGACATCTTTATGTTTAGAAAGCTCACTGCCGACTGCTAATCCATCTCCTAAAACTAAATTTGCAACACCTTTTGGTAGTCCTGCTTCTTCCATGAGTTCAAATACTTTAATTGTCGTAAGTGGCGTAATTTCACTCGGCTTCATAATTAAAGTATTTCCAGCTACAAGTGCTGGAGCAAGTTTCCAAGAAGCTTGAAGTAATGGATAATTCCACGGCGTTATTTGAGCACATACCCCAACAGGCTCATTTATAACGCGACTGACAGAGTTTGGAATAGGAGATGGAATAACTTCTCCGCCATCTTTATCGCCAATATCAGCATAATAACGGAATACTTCAGCGATATCTTCCATATCCCAACGACTTTCTTCTAGCGTTTTACCTGTATCTAATGTTTCAAGTACTGCAAGTTCTTCAGCGTCTCGTTCAATTAAATCTGCAATTCGTCTTACAATTCTGCCACGTTCTATATTAGGAAGGTTTGGCCACTCGCCCTTATCAAATGCATATCTTGCTGCTAAGACAGCATCTTTTGCATCTGTATGATCACTTTCTGTAACAATAGCAATCACTTCCTGATTAAAAGGATTAATAATTTCTCTTGTATCTTTTTGATTAGCAAGTGTCCACT
>JARIBO010000019.1 GCA_029257405.1 Caryophanales bacterium | reverse complement strand
ACCAAATCTTATTATAATTATACAATCAGACCTATATACAAACAAGTCTCAAGTAACTAGCAATAACGTATTACAGGTTGTGGGTGTTATAAAAACGGTAAATAGAATACAATTTACGAATAATAGTTTTAAAGAGAATACTTGAATTAAATGGAAGTAAAATTAAAGTCAATAAAGGATATTCTCTATTTGCAAAGTCAGATGAACATATTGTGCTTAAGTGACCTTTTAAAAAAAACAAGAAAAAAATATGCACTAAGTCAAAAGTAAATCAGACTTAGTGCATATTTAATTGTCATTCAAATACTCTGATAAAGTTTCTATAATTATATAAAAGCAAAATACAAATTGAGTACACTTTAACTGATTTATCTAGGATAATACAAGTAAATGGAGACATCAGGCTCCATTTAAATTAATATGAGACAATCAGAATAACTGAATACACTATTTAAATTATTCCCACTCAATGTGTAATTGGACCGCTTAACCATTGATATAACAAGTTTTTGAAATAATCGGCAGGGTGAACGGCAGGGGAAAACAGATTATTCTTTGCTATTTTAAGACTATAAATGTTATGATAAATAGTTAAACTTTTTTTATTTTAAATGTATAATTATCTGGATCACTAAAGTCTCTTCCTGATAATTCAAGGACCTCAGCTCCTGTCATAAAATTATTAATAACATCATCTAAAGCATCTTCTGCGTCTTCTTTACTATCATACACTTCACCATCAGTTTCAGCGAGACTGCCATCGAATTTACTTTTAATATAAATTTCATAAGCCATATTATACCTCCTAATTTTTATTAGATTCATTTTTAAATCAATCATCTAACATAGATTACCAATAGTAAGTCTACAAAATCTTACTATTGAATTTTAAATCACAAAATGCTTAATTCTAATCTGTTAAAATTCTTTTAACATTAAGTAAATATAAAAAAAAAAAAGAAATCCAGTTCTATACTGAATTTCTTTTTATTTTATTAATGTATTATTAAGCTTATTGTATTTTCACAGTTCTTTTTCTCACTGTAAATATCCCAACTACACCTAAAATTAGAGCTATGAATCCACCTATCAACCAATTAAATATTGATGTTGCTGTATTTGGTAATTGATTACTTTCATTCGCATTACTAGTATCTTCTTCAACACTAGTAGGTGTACCTTCTCCTTTATCAGCGCCTGTACCTACAACAGCTCCAATTAAATCACTATCTTCTTCGTCTTCTTCTGATCCTTCTGATCCACCGTTTCCAGTTTCAGTGTCCTCTTTTGATCCTTCTGATTCACCGTTTCCAGTTTCAGTATCCTCTTCTGATCCTTCTGATTCACCGTTTCCAGTTTCAGTATCCTCTTCTGATTCAATTACTTTTGTACCTATTCTTATTATTTCTTCTTTAGGTTCAAGTGTTATTTCTTCTCCAACAATTTCTCTATCTACTTCTTCACCATTTACATAAGTAATCTTATAAGTAATTGTCTTTTCTCCAACTACGCCTACTTGGTCTACTACTTTTTCACCCTTCTCTAAAGTAGGATCCTTTTTTTCTATTGTTTCATATGAAATTTCTTTTGTTTCTTGTTCTTCTTTTAATTCTAATCCTTTAGTACCAATTAGGATTATTTCGTCTACTGAATCAACTGTTACTTCTTCTGAGACTACTTCCCTCTTTACTTCTTCACCATTTACATAAGTAACCTTATAAGTAATTGTCTTTTCTCCAGCTTCACCTGCTTGATCTACTACTGTTTTACCATACTCTATATTAGAATCTTCTTTCTCTATTGTTTCGTATGGAATTTCTTTCGTTTCTTGCTCTTCTTTTAGTTCTGTTACTTTTGTACCAACTAAGATTATTTCATCTATTGGATCAACTGTTACTTCTTCTGAGACTACTTCTCTATTTACTTCTTCACCATTTACATAAGTAACCTTATAAGTAATTGTCTTTTCTCCAGCTTCACCTGCTTGATCTACTACTGTTTTACCTTCATCTAGAGTAGGATCTTTCTTTTCTATTGTTTCGTAAGGGACTTTTTCTGTTTCTTGTTCTTCTATTTCTTCTGTTACTTTCGTCCCAACTCGAACTATTTCATTTGTTGGTTCTACAGTAATATTTTCTGAGAGTATAGAACGGTTACGCTCAATACCACCTATGTAATTGACTTCGTAAGTAACCGTTTTTTCTCCAACTACACCTTCTTGTTCTACTACTGTTTTACCTTCATCTAGAGTATGATCTTCTTTCTCTGTTGTTTCATAAGGAATTTCTTCTGTTTTTTGTTCTTCTTTTGTTTCTACTTTTTGCCATTCGATTTTTGCGACCACTCTCTCACGTCCACCAACACTAATACTAGATTCACTTATTCCACTTATTTGATACCCATCAAAACGCGTCATATAACTTTTATAACTAGTACCTATAGGATATGAAAAACTCTCTTCTTTAAGTGTTCCAAGCCCATTTCCATGGCCGTCGACTTCAACATGAGTTACATTGGCTGTACTACTTGCAGCATCTGCGCTAGTAACCGTTGCAAACATTGTAAAAGAAAATATAAATGCAAATAGAGCAAATCCAATGATACTTTTTACTGATAAAATTCTTTTCAATTAAACTCCTCCTTGTTTAAATATTTTTATAGACAATTTAATATTACCATGATTTTACATTTATAACAATTTTTAAAAAAGTAATTTATTAGTCATTTAACCCTCTTAGCTGGTACATTTCCCTTCTCTGTTTGATTACTATCTTCTTGATCGTACAACTTGTCTTTATTCTTCATATATATTCCTCCATGTGATTTGTTATAAAATTCTATGGCTTCTATCAAACGAATAATATATGTTTGAAAAACAAGTAAGTAAAAATTGTAAACACAAAAATCCCCTAACTCACTAGAAGGAATTAGGGATTAGATAGATTTTGAAATGAATGAAAGTATCTATGTTAATTAATCAGTGACAATAGGATAAAAGTGCTAGGATTTTCATTGAATTAAATCTATTGTACTTTTATTTTTTAATAACTTTTTTAATAACTTTTTTAATACGTATTTTCAGTTATTACATTGGTGGTAATGTGTCTACTATGATATTATTAACTTAATATGTTTTAAAATTTTAATTCAACAAACGAGCGATATAATTAAATTCAACAAGATCTAAATAGAGAAAGAGATGATTGCTTTGAAATGTAGAGTCAGCATTTAGGATGTGAGGTGTACTCTCAATGATTGACTGGCGTTGGGTTGAAGTTGATACATTAGAAAATAAAGGTGAGTGGAATGAAGCAAAATCACTTTTGATAGAAAACTGGAATCAAAATCCTAATGATTTAAAAACTGTTATTCGTCTTGGCTTTCTTTGTTGGTATGTTCTAGTAGAAGAGGGACCATTAAATATTCAGGAAGAGGATGTAGATTTTGATGAATTAGAGACTATACTACATCAGGTTACAGATTTTGGGTTGGCTAATTTTGGAGCAAATGAGGTCTTTTTATGGTCTTTTGGTTATATGATTTCATTATTCCCATATTATTTTGGTGAATTTGATTATTGGGAAGAAAAAGGTTTTTCCATGTTAAAGCGTGCTTATGAAATTTGTCCAGGTGAACCAGTGTATAAATATTCTTACTTAGCATCTTTTTCAAATTCAGACGAAAAACAATATAATGATGTAATTCAAAAGCTTCAAGTTGGTCTTAAAAATAAATTCCAAGGAAATGGAGCTTTATCGGAGTATTTTAAAGAGGTTTTGCGATATGAATATGAAAATGGGTTGTATTAACCAAAAAAAGGAGCTAAATCCCTCAAGATTTAGCTCCTTTTTCTATCTAATTTACTTCTCTATATTTGGTCATAAATCCATTTCGGCAGGGTAAAAAGCAGGGAACTATCTGCTTAAACTTTCGTCTAAACAAACCAAATCCCTCTAAATCGATCTAAATAAAGGCAAGTCACCTTTGATTTCTTACTCCCCTATTCCCACTCAATCGTACTTGGTGGTTTACTCGTAATATCATACACTACGCGGTTTACTTGAGCTACTTCGCGTGTGATACGTTCTGAGATAAGTTGTAAGACGTTCCACGGGATTTTTGCAAAGTCTGACGTCATGCCATCAACTGAATGGACTGCACGAAGCCCGACTGTATGATCATATGAACGTGCGTCGCCTGTTACACCCACACTTTTAATGTCTGGTAGCACTGCGAAGTATTGCCAAATATCACGGTCAAGACCAGCATTTGCAATTTCTTCACGTAAAATTGCGTCTGCTTCTCTTACGATTGTTAATTTTTCAGGTGTTACTTCACCTAACACTCGAATACCAAGTCCAGGTCCTGGGAATGGTTGACGCCAAACAATATGTTCTGGTAAGCCTAACGCTGCCCCTACTTCACGTACTTCATCTTTAAATAATGAACGTAAAGGTTCGATCAGCTCAAACTGCATATCTTTTGGTAATCCACCAACATTATGGTGAGATTTTACTTTTCCACCTGTTGCTGAACCACTTTCAATCACATCACTATATAATGTCCCTTGCGCTAAATAATCAATTTCTGTTAGTTTATCTGCTTCGTCGTCAAACACATAAATAAATTCGTTTCCGATAATTTTACGTTTCTCTTCTGGATCAGCTACACCTTTTAATTTACCCAAGAAACGGTCAACGGCGTCTACTTTAATAATATTAACTTTTAAATCTTCACCGAATAAAGCCATAACTTCATTCGCTTCATTTTTACGTAATAAACCATGGTCGACAAAAATACATGTTAACTGGTCACCAATTGCTTTATGGATTAAAGCTGCAACAACTGATGAGTCAACACCACCACTTAATCCGCATAATACTTTTTTATCACCGACAACTGATTTAATTTCGGCAATTTCAGACTCAATAAATGAATCAATCGTCCAACTGCCTGCGCATCCACAAATGTCGATTGCAAATGTTTTAAGAATAGTTAAACCATTTTGTGTTTCTGCTCTTTCAGGATAAAATCCGAGCCCATAAACATCTTTTTCTTTATGTGAAATAGCAACAGGATGGTCTAATTTATCTACACCATCGATATTGAACGCATCACTTACTGTAAATTCAACACCTTTACTTAAATATACAGTTTCTTCATTATTCAATCCTTTAAACAAGCGAGCTGAAGGATTTAACTCAACTTCAACCTCTTCGTATTCACGTTCAGTCATTGCTTGAATCTTGCCGCCGAACTCTGTTGTAATTAATTGCATACCGTAACAGATACCTAGAATTGGAATGTTTAAATCATAAATTGCTTTATCCGCTTGGTAATCATTCACGTCACCTACTGCGTGTGGTCCTCCTGAAAGAATAATTCCCTTCGGATTTAATTGTTTAATTGCTTCTATTTCCATATCATGAGGATGTAGTTCACTATATACCCCTACTTCACGAATTCGTCTTGTTAACTCTTGGTTAAACGGACTCCCAAAGTCTAAAATTAAAATTGTATCTTGCGTTTCCATTTTATCGTCTCCAATTCTAAAGCGTTAAATTAACTATATCTTATTTTACTACCATTTCAAATTTATTCAAGTTCTAGTTTAACTCAGTAATTCATTAACCCCAACCCATAAAGGTGACTTCTCTAATTGTCTTGCTATTTTTAAAAGCTGGTGGTCAGCACCTTTTCTTGCCATAATTTGAACTCCAATAGGTAAACCATTTTTAGCTAAGTGAGTTGGGACACTAATTGCTGGTTGTCCTGTTAAATTAGCAAGCTGGGTAAAGGGTGTATATGTTAAACTGGGTAAAAACATCTCATAAATAATTTCTTGCTGCTCTTCTGGCGTAGCGATCACGATTTTTTCACGTAAACTTTCCGCTTCTGTTTGTGTATGCGTTAATTCGCCAACTTTTGGTGCAGTTGACGCAGCTGCTGGGGTAATATATAAATCATATGTTTCATGAAACTTACTCATTTTTTCAGCTGCTGTATCCCAGGACGCTAGACTTAATGAAAATTCTGCAGCAGAAACTGACTTTCCTGCTAGGTTTAATAACCACGCTTCTATTTCTAAATCTTTTTCAGTAATTTCTTTTTTCATTTGCCCTTCAATCCCTGCGATTGTTGCTGAAACTTCGCCACTGTTCATTAAGTAATAATTACGCATCATTTCTTTACCGTCAATCCCGTTATCAGTTTCAGTCACGTGATGGCCTTCAGTTTCAAACCATTTTACAACTTTTAATACCGCTTCTTTTGCTTCGTTTGTAACGTGTGTGCCAACTGGTGACTCTGTTGTAAAGCCAATATGTAATTTTTTATCAAAATTTCTTTCAATCTCTATTTCATATGAATAGGGATAGAGTGGCGTTTGAAAAGCAGCTGTTTCTTGAACAACTTGTAAATTATCTAATAAGCGGGCACTATCACGAACTGATTTAGTTAAGGCAAAGTCAATTGCTGCTCCGTGCCACTGACGACCAACACCTGGACCGACTGCTGTTCTCCCTCTGGTAGGTTTTAACCCAACAAGACTTGTAAATGACGCTGGTATACGAATTGAACCCCCGCCATCACTAGCTCCTGAAACTGGGACAACTCCTGAAGCAACAAGTGCTGCTGCGCCTCCACTTGATCCTCCTGGCGAATACATCTTATTCCACGGATTATGTGTAGGACCAAAGTTTTCGGCTTCAGTAATGTTTTTTAACGCAAATTCAGGCGTTGTCGAATGACCAAGACAAAGTAAGCCTGAGTCAAGCATCCCTTTAGAAAAGTGAGACGTTTCACTCGCAACAACACCTTCAAGCAGTTTTGCTCCACCTTCTAATGGTTCACCTTTTATGCCTTGTGAGATGCCTTTTAAATAAAACGGCACGCCTGACAAGGGACGTGAAAATTTAGTTAGTTCATTTGCTTCGTGTTTTGCTTTTTCTAACCTGCTACTTGCTACTGGATTTAAGTCAGCACCGACTTCATTCAACCGTTGTTCACTTAAATCGATTAACTCAGTAGGTGAGATTTCTTTTCTTTTAATTAAATCTGCAAGTTCAACAGCATCTTTTTTAATATATTCATTTACATTCATTATTAAACAGCTCCTTTTCTAAACCATACCATACATTAAAAAAAAGCACCTCATCATTCAAGGTGCTTCACGTTTACTTTAATTTATTTAAGCTTGTTAAATCAATTAATCCGTCGATATCATTACTATCAACATATTCTGCTTCTTTACTAATATCAGCCATTTCCTGAACGACTTCTTCATTGACATAGGTTGTGACTTCTAATCTTTCAAAGGCTACTTCTAACTCTTCTTTATCAATTTCTTTACTCGTTAAATCTTTAATATGTTCAATAACGAGATTTTGTGCTTCTTCGGGATTGTCTTTAATAAACTCTACTGCTTTAATATGCGCTTTTAAATAATTTTCAGTATGTGCTGTGTTATCTTTAAAATCCTTTGTTGCCGCAACAACTGTATTTGTTGAGTCTTTCCCCCAAGCAAATTCATCCCAGTTTAAAATAAGCTCACCATCAGCCTGACTTTCTAAAATATAGCCCCACGGTTCTTGTGTCGCTGTTCCGTCAACTGACTCTTGATGAAATAAGGTTGCTGTATCTGCTGGAGCAGCTGGGAATAATTCAACCGTGCCACCATTTGTTGTTGGTTTTAAACCTACTTCATTTAAACTTTTTCTTAACATGACGTCTTGTGTACTTCCAATGACTGGAATCGCAATTTTCTTTCCGTCTAGGTCTGCAAGTGAGTCGATATTACTATGTTTACTACCTACCAATACCGCACCACCATTTACTGCGCCTGAAATTATAAAATAGTTTGGATCTTTAACATAATGATTTAATAATGGACCCGGTCCAACTGTCCCAACATCAATTGCTCCTGTTGCCATTGCTTCCATAAAGAGGCCACCGTTATTAACCGTTTTTGTTTCAATTTCTACATCTTCACCAAAACTTTCTTTGAAGTAGTCATTTTCTAAAGCAATAATTGTTGCGACATGCGTTAAGTTAGGAAAATAACCGATTTTTACATGTTTTTCTTGTGCTTCTGAATTACTGCCACCACATGCAGCGAGCACGCCTGCAAGTATTAATAATACGATAAGTCCAATTTTTCTTTTCATTATGAATTCCCCCTATTAGTTTAAGCCCCATTTTCTTTGAACATTTTTCTCGATTCGAGTAAATATTAAATGATCGACAATTGTTCCAATAACACCAATAATAATCATAACAGCAATAACTAAATCCATTTGACCAAGCGAACGACCGGCGTCAAGCAGTTGACCAAGTCCACTACTTGCTCCGAGTAGCTCACCTGCCATTAGCGCACGCCAGGAAAATGCCCAAGCAATTCGAAAACCTGAAATGAGTTGTGGTACAGCACTTGGGAAGATGACTGTTTTTAAAAAGTGATATCCGCCTGAACCAAGTGTTTTCGCTACTTGCTGGTATAGGACCGGAACGTTTTTAAACCCACTAACAGCACTTAAGGTCACTGTCCACGTCGCGCCGATTGTAACAATAAATAAAATAGCGTAATTATTTAGTCCAAACCAGATAATTGCAAGTGGGAACCAAACAATACTCGGTATCGATTGTAAAGCAGTAATTAAAAAGCCTAATGTATCTTCAATTAATTTATACTGCCAAATTAAATAGCCTAAAATAAGTCCAAGTATTACAGCAATAGTAAAACCAATTAATAATCTTCCTATACTGATACCGATTGCTGAAAGAATTTGACCACTTAAAATACCAGTAGCAATTGTTTCCATCACTTGGAAGAAACTCGGAAACATGAATTCAGGCAGTTCAGAAAATCTAGATGTGACTTCCCAAATCACCGCTAGTATCACGATGAATATGATCCGCCTTAAAACTGTAGTCATCTCCCATTTCCTCCTTTAACACTTTCTCTATTTCTTCTTGTAAGACCTTCATGATATCTTTTTCTAATTTTAACGTTATATCATTTGGGGTAATGCCATCTGAATAACTTTTTGGTTCAAATACTTTTTTAATATTTCCAGGACGAGTCGCCATCACAACAATTTTTTCTGATAACAATACCGCTTCTCTAATATTATGTGTCACAAAAACAATCGTTACTTCCGTTTTTCGCCATATATCAAGTAATTCTTTATGTAGGACCATCCGTGTTTGTTCATCTAATGCAGCAAAGGGTTCATCCATTAAGAGTACATCTGGTTCCATCACGAGTGCCCTTGCAATGGCTACACGTTGTTTCATCCCGCCTGATAATTGATGGGGATATGAATCAATATATTTACCTAAATGAACCATTTTTAGCATATCGTGGGCTTTTTTATTTGCTACTTCATTTGGCATTTTCTTTATTTTTAAGCCATATAAGACATTTTCTAAAACAGTCATCCAAGGGAACAAACCATCTGACTGAAATACGACAACGCGGTCTGGTCCAGGTTTATCAATTGTTTTATTATCTAGTGTCATTTTGCCTTCACTCACTTTTTCAAGACCTGCAATTAAATAAAGTAATGTTGATTTACCACAACCTGATGGACCTAATAATGAAACAAATTCGCCTTTTTTAACTGATAAATTAATGTCATTTAATACATTTAATTCATTATGTTTATCAATTTGAAACTTTTTATAAACATTTTCTAACTTTAAATACATCTGATTGCTCCTTCCTTTATTTAATCCATACTAAATATGTATGATTAGTATGTTTATATATTCTCTTATTTCACAACTTTTGTCAAGTGCGATTATATAAATAAGTTGATTCAAACAAAAAAACGCATGCTTAACCAATTGATTGGTTAAGCATGCGTTAAAATTAATTTTTAATTAATCAAATAAGTCACTTGATAAATAACGTTCTCCTGAGTCTGGTGCAATACAAATAACTAAATCATCTTTAGCTAATTTATTTGCTACTTGAATCGCAGCGAATACTGACGCCCCGCCTGACGGTCCGAGAAGTAATCCTTCTTTACGCGCTAGATCATGAACCATTTTATAAGCTTCTTCGTCTTCGATTTTAATAATTTCATTATAAATATTTGTATTTAAAACTTTGGGAATAAACCCAGGACTTGTTCCTACAAGTTTATGTTTTCCTGGCTTTTCTCCTGAAAGTACTGCTGAACCTGATGGCTCAACAACATGAATCGAGATATTTTCATCGTGTTCTTTCAATGCTTCACCTGTTCCTGTTACCGTTCCACCTGTTCCTGCTGTACAAACAAAAGCAGTTAGCTTTCTGTTCATTTGTTTTGTTGCTTCAATAATTTCGCGTGCTGTTGTTACCCGGTGAACGTCTGGATTTGCTTTATTTTCAAATTGCATCGGAATAAAGCTATTTTTAATGTCACTTGCAAGTTCTTCTGCTTTTTTAATTGACCCTGGCATTTTATCTGCACTCGGTGTTAAAACGACTTTTGCACCATAGGCACGCATTAAACTAATGCGCTCTTTTGTCGCATTATCAGGCATAACAAAAATAGCTTGATAACCACGAGCAGCTGCGTTCATTGCAAGTCCAATCCCCGTGTTACCTGATGTTGGTTCAATAATTGTGGCGCCTTTTACTAAATCACCTGACGCTTCAGCTTCAATAATCATATTATAAGCTGCGCGGTCTTTTACACTACCACTTGGGTTCATCGATTCTAATTTAACATATACATCTGCACCCGAACTTGAGGTAATCTCATTTAATTTAACAAGTGGTGTCTCGCCAATTAAATCTGCTATATTATTAACTACTTTCATCTCATCACCCTTACTCTTTTTTTATAGTATACATAAAATCTTTTATAATTCATAGTCTTTTAATGCGAATTGTTTTTCATTTGACTTGCTTCAAGGATTTTTACGTCTTCTTTACCATTTGGTAAATTTACTGTAATAACTTCTCCAACTCTTGCATCAGCTAATGCTTTTCCAAGTGGAGATTCGACTGACAAGTAATTTTTTTCTATATTTGCTTCGATTGGACTAACCAAACAATACGTTTCTTCTAAATTATCTAAAAGCCAATTTAGTTTAATTTTATGATTTAATAATGCATAATCAGCTGCATCTAAAGTTGAGTCTTTAGCAAGTTTTGTTTCAAGCTCTTTAATTTTAGTTTCGATTCGGTATTGTTCATCAATAAAATCTTTGTATGACGCATCTTCATGTACATCACAAAACTTTTGAGCTTGGTTTATTTTTTCTCTTACTTCTTTTCTTTTAACTGTTTTTAAATGTTCAAGTTCTGCTTGTATATCACGTCTCATTTTATTCACTCCTACTTAACTTTTTCAATGTAACGCATTCCACGGAAAACGCCTGTTACTTCGCCATCTTGAGTAACAAAGGCTAATTTTTTCCCGTTTGGCAATATAAATAGATTCTCTTTTTCATGTTCCACTTCAATCGTTAAATGATCAATAACTAATTGTAAGATATTTTCGCTTACTTGACTCACGTTGATTTTATTACCTTCGCTTGTCGCATACTCTCCTGTATATTTATCCAACTCAGTTGGGTCATTTGACTTATTTACAGGTAAATTAACATTCGTACCTGTTATTTCGTTAAATATTGATAATAAATAATCTTCAGCAGCTAACTCTTGAATATTCGTTAAGGCAACTGCAGAAAAGTTTAGTTCCTTACAAACAAGCATATAAGATGAAACACCTTTAACCCCGCCACCATGACCGATTACCTTTTTACCCTCAAATTCACCAACCATTAAACCATAACCATATTCATTTTCATTTGGCGTTTTAATATGACTTGTTGTCATTGCTTCTACAGAATCAGGACTTAATATTTGATTGCTTTTAAATATTTCAAGATAATTTAAAAGATCACTTGTCGTTGATTTTAAAGCACCTGCACCATAAATCTTACCTATTTCCCACCAGGTCGGTGAATAAAATACATCTCTTGCTTTATCTTTAGTGAAGGCATAAGGACGAGCTACTTCAGCAAAGTTTTCTAATGACTCTACTGTAAAAACTGAATGGGTCATCTTAAGTGGGATAAAAATATTTTTATTTATATAATTAACATATGAATCCTTACTTGCTCTTTTAATAATTTCTTCTAATAACGCATAACCTTCATTTGAATAATTAAACAGTTCACCTGGTTCAGCAATTAATTGATAATCTAATTCATTCATTGCTTCGATCATATCTGTTACTGTTACGACTTGTTTTTTTGACTCGGGCAATTCACCAAATAAATATTCACCATCTGGATCACGGTTTAAACTTTCTATTCGCGCAAGATTCAGCGCAGTCATTCCTGGAAAACCAGCAGTGTGAGTAAGTAAATGATGAATCGTTATTTTTTCATTACTTGAATCAGGTAGTTTTAATTCAGGTAACCAATCACTAACTAGGTCTGTTACTCGTAACTTTCCTTCATCAACTAACTTCATAATACCAACAGCTGTAACTGATTTTGTAAGTGAAGCAACACCATAAAGCGTTGACGCTGTTGGTTTATTCCCCGCTTCGTCAAAAGAACCATAAAAATATTCATATACTTTTTCATTATTTATTTTAACTTGGAGGGCAACACTAGGTGCTTTATCTTTTTTAAATCTTTCTTCTAATTGCTCAGTTAATTTTCTTTTATTTAAATCCATGATTAAGCTCCTATCTATTAATGTTTTAATAAGTAGAATTACTTTTAGTCTACCATACTAGCCTTTGCCTAAAAAATTAGTTTAACTAAACTATCGCCTAACCAAGCAACTACTCAAGCTTACGACCAACAATATCCAGTCTTACGTAATATAATAAAAAGAGGGCAACGAGCGCTTCTGATACAGGTAATGCTAACCAAACACCGTTAATACCAATTACTTTTGGCAATACTAAAAGCATGATTATCAGTAAGATAAATCCTCTAAATAAAGTAATCATTAATGAAGGCCTAACATGACCGATTGACTGGAAGTAAGTTAAATATATAAAATTAATGCCCATAAATATGTACCCGGTAAAAAAGAGACGTATTCCTGTTACTGCAAGTTCAGTAATCTCATTTGAAGTAACACCAAACATTGAAACAAGCATATTGGCCCCAAAGAAACCAATCACTAAAAATAAACCACCTATACCAATAGCTGTTTTTTCGGCAATTTTAATCGTAGCTTTAATATGATCAAATAAACCAGCCCCATAATAAAAACTAATCATCGGTTGAATAGATGAACCAATTCCCATAAAGAGTAAAAACATAAAGGTATGTAAATAGTTAAGTACTGAAAACGCTGCAAGACCCGTTGTCCCAGCGTAGTAAACGATTGTTATATTATAACCAATTGTAAATACACCCATACCAATTTCTGAGACAAAACTTGGAAAACCAATTGTATTTATCCGTTTGATATCTTTTTTATTCCACCTTATCCGGACAAGTTTTAAAATAGCATCTTTCCTTAAAAAATGAGTTAATAATACAAGTAAACCAATCGTTGTTGCAATAATCGTTGCGATTGCAGCACCGGTTACACCTAACTTTAATATAAATATCATATAATAATTTAAACCAATATTGATAACCGACGTTAATACTAATCCAATCATTGCAAGATTTGGATTACCATCGTTTCTTATAAAAACGCTTAGCGAAGTTTCTAAAGCCATTAACAAACCAAAGATAAGTAATATCCTCATATACTCTAATGCGTAAGCTAATGTATCTTCATTTGCCCCAAATAGGTAAGCTAAGTCTTGAATAAATAATAAACTAATTCCCGTAATTAAAATAACGATCAGAGTGACCAAGCTCATCGACGTTGTAAATATGCGCTGCGCATGTTTTATCTTACCTGCACCAAGCGCAAGCGAATAAACAGCACCACCACCTACACCGATTAACAATGCAACTGAAAGGATAATTGAAAACACAGGTACAGCAATATTAATCCCTGCTAAAGCTGTTGAACCAACGCCGTGACCGACAAATACCCCGTCCACAACGATATTTATCGACATCAGTGCCATTCCGATAAGTGATGGTATCAAATATTTAAAAAAGCTCACACGAACTGACTCTGTCTCGAGTTTATTAACTTGAGCCATCTTACCAACTCCTATTACTTAAATGTGTATAATATTACCTCCTCCTTAGTTTAATCGTTTTATGCAATAAATGAAATACAATTAAATTAATCACTCGCTTCATCTAGTTGTTTAATTAATTCTCGCATCTCTTTTTTTAGTCTTATTGTTTCACTTTCATTTATATTCACTAGTTTATATGACTGGTCAACTTCAATTAAATTAATCACATCACCTGATTTTAATAATTTATCATCTGATTGCTCAATAATTATTTCTTCGAGTTCATCTTCTAGTAAAACAACTACTTGTTTTTTATTAATAATACGATCGACAATTCCTCTTTTAAGTTCTTTTTCGTCAGACAGATTATAAATTTGTTCGATTAATGGAGTTAAGAGTATATTTTTTGGTGTTTGAAAACTAAATAGAATAATCAATGATAAAACACTCATGAATATTTTAAAGGTGACTTGCATGGATGAACTAAAAAACATAATAATCACTCCTTAAAGTACCCATAGCATAAACGATTTCTTTGCTTTAAACATCTTGAGAGAACCTTGTTTTTTAACATAAAAAGAACTCATATATTCTTTTTAGTAGCATAATAAATCAGTTTTAAGACTTAGATCAGTGTAAGCTTTAAAAGTTAATCACATTTTTAGCTAAGCATACTTCATGACATTAGAAGCCTCGTTCTGCTAATCTAAAAGAAGCATTACAGAACGAGAAAAAAATGATATTGTAAAATAAAAAGAGTAAATATAGGAGGAAATATATTGGTAGAAAACGTATGGGATAAATCTTTTGAAATTGATGATTTTGTTTATGGCCGAGAAGCTAATGTATTTATTAAAGAAGAAGCAAAACGATTTAAATCCGCTAGCACAATAGCTTGTCTTGCTGAAGGTGAAGGGAGAAACGCAGTCCATCTTGCAAAACTTGGCCATGACGTGACAGCCTATGACATATCGAGTGTTGGACTAAAAAAAGCTGAAAGTTTAGCAGAAAACAACCATGTGTCGATCAAGACAAAACAAATAAATCTTATAGAAGAAAATTTACCAGAGAATATCTACGATTATGGCATATTAGTTTTTGGTCACGTTCATCAAGACAATCAAGCTAAACTCATTAATAACCTTATTCAAACAGTTAAAAAAGATGGATTAATCATGTTTGAAGTTTATTCTGATGCACAAATTAGCTATAATACAGGTGGTCCAGGAAGAGTCGAATATTTGTATGACCCTAAAGCTGTCTTAGAAATAATTAAACCATATGAATGTTTACATTTTTATTATGGAGAATCAGAACGCTACGAAGGATATAGACATCATGGTAAATGTCATCTCATACAAGTTATTATTAGAAAATAAAAAAGCTAGAAGAGAATTTTCTCTTCTAGCTTTTTTATTTACTTAACGTCCTCGGCCTTCATTGCGTGAACCGCCGCGATTACTACTACGACCTTTTCCACCTTGACGATTGCCGCCTCCGCCACCTGAACGACGATTTCTTCCGCCGCCACCGCCGCCTGGACGACGATTTCGACCGCCTCCACCACCGCCGCCGCCTCTTACTGCGATTGGCTGAACTGACGAAATACGGATAGGTACATCTTTACGTTCTTTTGTTAATAAGCTTAATGCTGCTGATACTACACTGATTGAATCGTGATCATCAAGTAGTTCTTTAGCAGTATCTTGATATGCTTGTAATTTACCTTCACTAATTGCTTTAATTAAGTTTTCTGCTGCTGCATGCTGTTGTCCACGTGCTGCTTCAGTATTTGTAGGAGGTACAATACGCTCCATTTTACTTTTCGTAACTTTCTCAATCAAACGTAAATGTGGTATTTCACGCGGTGTTACAAATGAGATTGCTTCACCAGTACGACCTGCACGTCCTGTACGACCAATACGGTGTACATAACTTTCAGGATCTTGTGGAATATCAAAGTTATAAACATGTGTTACACCACTGATATCAAGTCCACGTGCCGCAACATCAGTTGCAACTAGTACTTCAACACGACCACTCTTAAATTGGTTTAGTACACTTTCACGTTTACCTTGAGTTAAATCACCATGGATACCTTCTGCACGGAAACCACGAACTTGTAAACCTTCTGCGATTTCATCAACACGTTTTTTAGTACGTGTAAATACAATTGAAAGTGTTGGAGCATTTATATCAAAGTGATTTGTCAATGTATCAAATTTAAAGCGCTCTGGAATCTCAATAAATGATTGTTTAATATTTTCAACAGTCATTTCTTTTGCTTTAACTTTAATTTCTTTTGGACTCTTCATCATTGTTGCTGCAATTTCACGAATTTGTCTCGGCATTGTTGCTGAGAAAAGTAACGTTTGGCGCTCTTTAGGAATTCCTTTTAAGATATCTTTAATATCATCAATGAATCCCATATTTAGCATTTCGTCTGCTTCATCTAAAACAGCTACTTGAATTTCGCTCATTTTAATTGTACGACGACGCATGTGATCGAGTAAACGACCTGGTGTTGCAACTACAATATGAGGACCATCTTTAAGCGAACGAATTTGTCTGCCCATTTGTTGTCCACCATATACTGCTAGTGTTTTAATACCTTTGTTACGACCTAAACGGTCAATTTCAGCTGCTACTTGAATTGCAAGCTCTCTTGTCGGTGCAACAACTAAACCTTTAACCCCTTTTTCATTACGGTTAAATCGTTCAATCATTGGAATACCGAATGCTGCTGTCTTCCCTGTTCCTGTTTGTGCTTGGCCAATCACGTCTTCACCTTTCATTGCAAGTGGAATCGTTTCAGCCTGAATTGGTGTTGCTTCCTCAAAACCCATTTTCTCTAATGCACTCATAATCGGTTCTGATAGATTTAGTTCTTTAAATGTTGTCAATTTATTAGTATTCTCCTTTTTCTACCTTGTAAATTTTACTTTACATAAGTGGAAACCTGCTTAAGAACTTTAAGAGGTCGTTCAAAAAATCGCGTATAAATTACAACAGTTAACTCACTAAAAACAACAGAAGACTATAATCTATGTTTTTAATTATTTTGTTGACCTTTTGAACGTACGCTTAGTAAATAATGTTTTAATACATTTATTTACATATTTTTCATTTTAAATTCATATACTACAAACTTACGATTAACGCATAAGTATCAAACTTAGCATATATTTCTTAAAGTACCGAACGGCTTCCTCCAAATTAATTGGTCCTGAGCCCTACCCAAAATACTCATGTATCATAATATCATCTTTAAGTATAACACATTTCAATTCTTTTTAGTACCCTCAGTCTAAAATATGTTATTTCTATTTTATCGTGATAAAATAAGAGTGAAGTTATTTTTATACTTACAAAGGAGTTTTTAATCTTGAGGTTACCTCCGTTTAATCCTTTTATTGTTATTGCCATAGGTGTAATATCTGTTTCTTCTTCAGCTATTTTAGTTAAATTAGCTGCTGGGGTTCCTGCTGGTATAATCGCAAATTATCGATTGTTACTTGCTGTTTTAATTATGGCACCGATTGTTTTACTGAAATATCGTCATGAATTAAAAATTATTAAAAGAAAAGATTGGATACTGACAAGTTTAGCTGGTGTCTTTTTAGCTTTTCATTTTATCTTGTGGTTTGAATCTTTAAATTATACATCTGTTGCAAGTTCAGTTGTACTTGTAACATTACAGCCTATATTTGCGTTCTTAGGAACCTTTCTTATTTTCGGTGAACGCTTTTCGCTTGGAGCAGTTATTAGCATGTTTATAGCGTTAACTGGGAGTTTTATCATTAGTTGGGGTGATTTTCAATTAGGTGGTATGGCTTTTTACGGAGATATTCTCGCTCTTTTAGGGGCAGTTGCTATTACAGGTTATTTCCTACTTGGCCAACAACTGCGCCGTAGCCTTTCACTTATGACATATACTTTTATTGTCTATGGTACGAGTTCGATAACGCTCATTATTTATAACCTTATTTTAAGTAATGATTTTACTGGTTATACAAAAAACCATTGGTTAATTTTCTTAGCTTTAGCTATTTTCCCTACATTTTTAGGCCATACTTTATTTAATTGGGCTTTAAAATGGGTCAGTGTTTCAAGAATTTCAATGGCAATTGTATTTGAGCCAATAGGTGCTTCTATCCTTGCTTACTTTATCTTAGGTGAAATAATTACAGATTCGCAGTGGCTCGGTGGATTTATCGTCATTTTCGGGCTCTTTTTATTCATTATGAGTACGTCTAAAAAAAGAGTCATTACAATATCACAAAAAGAATAATAGAAGGGATATGTTTGCAAATATGCTTCATATCCCTTTATTACTTCTCTAATTTTTTATTTAAAAATTGATAAATCATGACATTTAATACATCATGATCTGATCCCAGACAAATTAAATGATTTGATCGTTCGAAAAAAACAACTTCTTTATCGGTTGAACCAATTTCATCATGTAAAGAATAAGCTGCTCTAGCTGGAACAACAGCGTCTTTTTGTCCTTGAGCAATAAAAACAGGTGACTGGATATTTTTTAAATAAGGTTTTGTCTTATTAACTAACTTCATAAATTCAATGTTTGCACTAAATGGCACAACATCAAACTTATATTTATAATGTTTATACAATTTACTTTCTCTTAATTCACCTTTTAAACTTAGTTCGATACCACTTTTAATATAAGCACTTAAGTGTCTAAATGATAAATACTTTCTTGCTGTAGATAGTAATACTAAACGGTCAATCGGATAATTCGCTGCTAAATAAGCTGCAATCATTCCTCCCATTGAAAATCCAACAACATAAATCGTATCACACGTCTCTTTTAATTTATGTAATGCATTCTCTGCATCTTTAATCCACGTTTCATAATGGACATCTTCTAAATTCAACTCAGGTCCATGTCCTGATAATACGGGTACTTCAATTTGCCAGTCGGTTTTTTCATCTAAATATTTTGCAAGAGGCTCTACTTCATAAGGACCGCCTGTATACCCATGTATAATTAAACACCCTATCATAAAATCACCTATACCTTTATCATTAATCTTTTTACTTAGTTCTATTTTACATCATTTTACAAAAAAATCATTCATTATATTTGCTTGTTAATTAATTTAAAGCGATGATTATAGAAAAGGAGCTTGTTATAAATGTTAACATTAGATCACCTTGTTTTTGCTGGAACTGATATTGAAGAAATGAGCGCAGCTTATGGTAGTAAATATAATTTAAAAGCTGTTTTTGGTGGAAACCATGAAGCATGGGGTACATATAACTATCTTGCTTACTTTTCAAATAATGCTTACATTGAATGGTTAGGTATTAATAACCTAAAGCAAGCTAATGCGTCTGACTCTCCTTTAATTAAACACCTTACCTATCATTTAAAAAACAATCAAATTGGACTTTTTCAATTTGCTTTACAAACAAAGAATTTAGATCAATATCTTAGACACTTTGAAAAAAATAATATTCCTTACACAGGCCCCTACAATGGTAGTAGAAAATTAACTAACGGAAAAACAATTACGTGGCGCATGTTATTTCCGACTTATGATTATAAAAAAGAAACTCTTCCTTTTTTAATTGAATGGGATCAACCAGAAAATGAACGAATTAATGTCAGTTTAGTAAATCCAAGTGCAATTACAGAAATTAAGTATGGCGGTACAAGTTTAGAAAATTTCTTACATATATATAATTTACCCTTTAAAAAACGTTTAAGAAATTCAGTCCGGCTCAAAAATACAACACTTATCTTTAAAGATGATAATGGACTCGAATTAAAAATCGAATAAAAAAAGTCGTAGAAAAATTTCTGCGACTTTTTTAATATTCGATTTTCCCTAAAATAAAAGCGACCGAAAGTCCAATTATAAAGGTCAAAAGACTCGTTAACCACATTGTAGTTCCAATAGGGGTTCCGGGGAAGATAACAAATATTGAACCGATAACAAATCCAATAATAAGAGCAAATGTAGCTGATCTATAATGTGTTAAAAAATAATGAATGATTTTACTCATCGTCATTAAACCAATAAAGATACCAGACCCAACAACTAAGATAAGTGTTAGATCTAATTCTTTTAATCCATTAATTACTGTTGCATAAACCCCAATAATCATTAATATAAGTGAACCACTTATTCCAGGTAATATCATTGCTGCACTAGCGATAAATCCTGAAAAAAACAACATCACATACACACTAAGCGTACGGTCAAAAATAATATCACCTTCACCTGGTGCTTCTGGTAATAAGATAAGAATTATAATCCCAATTAATAAAAGAACGTAATGAATCAATCTAAAATTAGCTTTTGCGCCTGATTCATAAAACAAGAATGGAAGTACTCCAATAATTAAACCAATAAAGGTAAAAAATGTTGGGACAGGATGTTCTTGTAGTAACCACTCCATTAAATGACTTAATGAAAATAATGCAATACCTACACCTAAACCAAGCGGGATTAAAAATCCTAAATACCGCTTCCACTCTTTAGAAAACAAACCATTAATTGCTTCAATTAAATTATCATAAATTCCAAGTAGTACTGCAATTGTCCCCCCACTTACTCCAGGAACAATATCACTTACTCCCATAAAAAAACCACGATAAAGATTTCTCCAATGCATGTTAATCAAATTCCTTTCCTATCTTAACTTTCTTTATTATACTTGAATTTTGCTGAGATAGATATTTTATCTGTATTTTTTTCACTAAAGCTCTAATTGATTATCATTCATGTAATTCTAATTGATAATAAAAAACCTAATATAAAGGGGTTTAGTCTGTGTTTAAATAATTAAGCTTATTATCTTGATAGTGAATATTTTTTTTGTTATAATAATCATTACAAACAAGGAGGCTATTTAAATGACAAAAGATAACAATTCAAACAAAGAAAAACTAACTACTGCAACAGGTATGCCTGTTCCAGATAATGAGAACTCAAAAACAGCAGGTCCAAGAGGTCCGCTACTTTCAGAAGATTTTTGGTTAAATGAAAAATTAGCACAATTTAACCGTGAAGTAATTCCAGAGCGTAGAATGCACGCAAAAGGTTCAGGCGCACACGGTACTTTTACAGTAACAAATGATATCACGAAGTATACAAAAGCAAAAATCTTCTCAGAAATTGGGAAAGAAACTGACATGTTCGCTCGCTTTTCAACAGTTGCAGGAGAACGTGGTGCTGCAGATGATGAGCGTGACATCCGCGGATTCGCACTTAAATTCTATACAGAAGAAGGTAACTGGGATTTAGTTGGAAATAATACACCAGTATTCTTCTTTAGAGATGCAATGCATTTCACTGATTTAAACCATGCTGTTAAACGTGATCCACGCACTAACATGCGTTCACCTAATAACAACTGGGACTTCTGGTCATTATTACCTGAAGCTCTTCACCAAGTAACAATCATTATGAGTGACCGTGGAATTCCAAAATCATTACGTCATATGCACGGATTTGGAAGCCACACTTACAGCATGATTAATGCTAATAACGAACGTGTTTGGGTTAAATTCCATATGCGTACTCAACAAGGTATCGAAAACCTAACAGACCAAGAAGCTGCTGAAATTGTTGGAGATGACCGTGAAAATAACCAAAGAGATTTATATGAAAATATCGAAGAAGGAAACTTCCCGAAATGGAAAATGTATATTCAAGTAATGACTGAAGAAGAAGCTGAGAATATGCCTTATAATCCATTTGACTTAACTAAAGTTTGGTATAAAGGTGATTTCCCATTAATTGAGGTTGGTGAGTTTGAACTAAACCGTAACCCAGACAACTACTTCCAAGATGTTGAACAAGCTGCATTTTCACCTGCAAGCATTGTACCTGGAATCGGATTCTCACCAGATAAAATGTTACAAGCACGTCTATTCACTTATCCAGATGCACAGCGTTATCGTTTAGGTGTTAACCACCATCAGATTCCAGTTAACGCACCAAAATGTCCAGTAAACAGCTTCCACCGTGACGGACAAATGCGTACAGATGGTAATAGAGGCAGTAAACTACATTATCAGCCAAATAGCTATGGTGAGTGGAATGATTCACCAGAAGTTATGGAGCCACCAACAAAAATTAATGGTGATGCAACACATTGGGACTTTAGAGAAGATGATGATAATTACTACGAACAACCTGGTAAATTATTCAATCTAATGTCACCTGAACAACAACAAGTTCTTTTTGAGAACACAGCAAGAAACTTTGATGGAGCAGAAGAATTCATTAAAATTCGCTATATTGTAAGCTGCTATAAAGCAGATCCTGCATATGGTGAAGGAGTAGCTAAAGCTGCTGGAATTTCGATGAGTAAAATTGAAGAAGCTGTAAAACAAAGAGATTGGTAAACAAATAAAAACTGCGGAATTAAATTCCGCAGTTTTTTTATTTGGCTTTTTTCATTGTAAGAGCAATACGTCCCCGCTGGGTATCTACTTCTTCAATCCAAACTGTTACAACATCCCCAACTGAAACAACATCCATTGGGTGTTTAATAAAACGATCAGAAAGTTTAGATATATGAACGAGTCCATCTTGTCCAACGCCAATATCTACAAAGGCACCAAAGTCGACAACGTTTCTAACCGTTCCTTGCATTTCCATACCTTGTTCTAAATTTTCGAGTGATAATACACCTTGTTTAAGTAATGGTTGTGGGAAATCATCACGTGGATCTCTTCCCGGTTGCATTAATGCATCTGTAATATCTTTAAGTGTTAGCTCTCCGATATCAAGTTCAGTAGCCATCTCATTAATATTCATTTCTTTTATTTTTTCATTTAATTTATCAGTTCCAATATCATCAAGTTCACAGTCAAGCAATTTTAATAATTTTTCTGTTTGTTTATATGATTCAGGATGAATTGGTGTTTGATCTAAAGGATGATTCCCGTCGATAACTCTTAAGAAACCAATACTTTGTTCATATGTTTTTGGTCCTAAACGTGGCACATCACTCAATTCTTTACGCGATGTAAATTTCCCCAATTCTTCACGTTTTTTAATAATATTATTTGCTGTTGTTTTACTTAATCCTGCAACATGTTCTAGAAGTGGAGCTGATGCTGTATTCACATTTACTCCAACTTGGTTTACTGCTGTTTCAACAACAAAATCAAGCGATTCATTAAGAAGCTTCTGTGTCACATCGTGCTGATATTGCCCAACTCCAATTGATTTTGGATCAATTTTTACAAGTTCTGCTAATGGGTCTTGTACACGACGGCCAATAGAAACAGCACTTCTTTCTTCAACTTCTAATGTCGGAAACTCTTCTCTTGCAAGCTCTGAAGCTGAATAAACACTTGCTCCTGCTTCGTTTACAATGATATAAGCGACATCTAAATTATTATTTTTAATAACATCAGCAATAAACTGTTCTGACTCACGTGAAGCTGTTCCGTTCCCTATTGCGACTAATTTAATATTATATTTTTCAATATATTCTAAAACAACTTTTTCAGAACCTTTTATATCATTACGTGGCGCTGTTGGATAAATAACACTTACTTTATGCATTTTACCCGTTTCATCAATCACAGCTAATTTACACCCTGTTCTAAATGCAGGATCAAGCGCAAGAATCATCCGTCCTTTTAGGGGAGGTTGTAATAATAGATTTTTTAAGTTTTCTGAGAATATATCAATTGCTTTAATTTCAGCTTCTTCAGTTAAACGATTACGAATTTCACGATCAACAGAAGGCTCAATGAGTCGTTTATAACTATCTTCAATTGCTGCATCTAAAAGAACCGCACACGCTTCTTCTTTACGAGTTGAAATAACTTGGCGTTCTAAAAAGCCGATTATTTGTTCAACAGGCGGCTTGATTGAAACTCTTAAGACATCTTCTTTTTCACCACGATTGATCGCAAGCGTACGGTGAGAAACAAGCGAACGAATTGGTTCACTGTATTCATAGTACATTTTAAATACTTGTTTTTCATCTAATGATTCATCTTTTACAGCCGTTTCTAGACTCCCACGTTTCCATGTTTCAGTACGAATATATTCACGGTAACTCGCATCTTCTGAAACCCACTCAGCAATAATATCATTTACCCCAGCTAAGACGTCTTCAATTGTAGATAACTCATGTTCTTTGGAGAAGTATTCTTTTGCAGCTGAATCTATATCAGATAATGCTTGATTATATACTTCCAGTGCTAAAGGTTCGAGCCCTTTTTCTTTTGCAATTGTTGCCCGCGTACGACGTTTTTTACGGTAGGGACGATATAAATCTTCTAGTCTTTGTAATTTTGTTGCAGCATTGATTTTTTTAGCTAACTCTTCAGTCAATTTATCTTGTTCTTCAATTAAACGTGTTACTTCTTCTTTACGCTCTTTTAATTGAAGGGCGTATTCATATGTATCTTGAATTAATTTAATTTCTACTTCATCTAATCCACTTGTCATTTCTTTACGGTAACGTGCAATAAACGGAACAGTATTTCCTTCATCTAAAAGTTCCATTACTTTCGTTACTATTGGAGCCTTTATTTCCGTTTCTTTTGTAACAAGGTCAATAATTTCATTATCCAATCTTAACACCTCTATTTTTTATCTAACAAAAAAAGGATACCGTTTAAAATCGGTAAATCCCCTCTTTTTCTAACATTTCTTTTAGTTTTTTTAATGCTTGTCGTTGTAATCTTGAAACGTGCATTTGTGATAACTCTAACAGTTCTGCTGTTTCTTGCTGACTCATATTATCAAAAAATATACATTTCAAAATTTGTTGTTCACGCACAGGTAAAACAGGTAAAATTTTCTCTAAAAGAAGATGCGTATCTATTTTATCATACCCAGCTTCGTTATTACCAATTAAGTCCAATATTGAAACGTTGCTTTCTTCTGTTGCTGATTCATGAGGGGTATCTGCGGATAACGCTTTATAGCTCCCTGACATTTCCATTGTCTCTAACACTTCTTCTTCTGAGACATTTAAATAATCGGCAATTTCATCTATTTGAGGGGTTCTTTGATTAACTTCTGTTAGTTCTGAAGTCGCAGCTTTAATTCTCGGTCCTAATTCTTTAATTCTTCTTGGGACATGAACACTCCATGTTTTATCCCTAATAAATCGTTTAATTTCACCGATAATAGTAGGTATAGCAAAGGTCTCAAAAGTACCGCCAAATTCAGGATCATACCGTTTAACTGCAACAAGTAAGCCAATCATTCCAACTTGAAATAAATCTTCATGATGTGTTTGATTTTTTGAATATTTATGAGCAATTGAATGTACTAATTTTTCATAAGCTTTAACTACTTTTTCTTGGGTAGCTTGATCATTTGGATTTTCTTGAATGATTTTTATCCATTCATAAATATCTTTTTCTTTATGAGGTTGTTGCTTTGTCACCGTTATCCACTCCAACTCCATCAAGATATTTTGTCATATGGACAATCACACCGTATTTATTATTAACTTCCACTTTATCCATTAAAGCGTTAATTAAAAATAAACCAAATCCACCCTCCCTTAGTTCATCAGCTTTTTTAACATTTTTAACTGGACCTAAATCGTGTTTTATTTCATTAATATCAAAACTTTCACCACGATCTGAAATCATAACTTCAATTCGGTCACCATAAATAGCAAAACCGATTAGAATCTCGCCTTTTTCTTTTTCTTGGTAAGCATGATTAACAACATTCGTTGCCGCTTCTGAAATAGCTACTTTTAAGTCCTCAATTGATTCATAATCAAAACCCATTCGATTAGCAATTCCTGAAGTAGTAAGTCGCGCCACACTAACATAATCTGATTTAGCTGGCAATTTCATTTCAATATAATCAAATTTAGTCATCCAAACCACCTTCCTCTATTGCATGCACATCAATTACTTCATCTAACCCTGTTACTTGAAATAATCTATATAAACGGCTATTTGCTCTAATTAATCTAAGTGTCGAATCTGAATCATTAGAATGTTTTAACGCACTGATAAAAGTCCCAAGCCCTGTACTATCCATATATGTAACGTCTTTTAAATCAACAATTACATCTGTTTCTTTTTCACTTACTAATGTATTTAGTTTCTCTTTTAAATTTGTTGCTGTGTAAATATCAATTTCACCTTTTAACGTCATAATTTTTTGAGCATTTTCTTGTTCAACATCAATTGTTAAGTTCATTATAATCACCTCGTAAATATTAATACCCAGTTTTCACTTATTTAAACAAAAAACGTGAATTAAAGATACTTATTTCTTTTTTAAAATAATGATCGAAAAGTCATCATTTAATTCAAATGCATCTAAATTGCTAAAATGATTGTAAACAGCAGCAACATGATTTTCAGGTGATAAATTCATGAACTTTTTTATAACTTCAAGTACTTCATCACGTGTAATAAATCGTCCTTCGTATTTAGACTCTGTTACACCATCTGTTAACAAGATAATCAAATCTCCTGAATGCATCTGTCTTTGGTGTTCTGTATAGTCAGTATGGTCTAAAACACCTAATACAAGACCTTTTGCTTCAATTTCAGTAAATGTCTTTGTTTTAGCGTCATAAAAAAAGCCAGGCTCATGACCTGCAGAAGCATAAGTTAATAAGTTTGTATTCGAATTATATTCAGCATAAAACATTGTAATAAACATATTAGACGCAACGTTTCGTTCTACAACACGATTAAGTTGTTTTAAAACTTCTCTTGGTGTGTTGTGAAACTCTCCAATACTATCTAAGGAATATTTTATCATCGACATACTTAAAGCTGCTGGAACACCTTTACCAACCACGTCTGCAATAGCTACACCTAGTGTTCCATTACCATTTTTAATAAAATGGTAATAGTCTCCGTTCATTTGACTGTAAGGCATACTAAGCGCACCTATTTCTAATTCTTCTGATGTAGGTAATTCTGTTTCTAAAAATTCTTGTTGCATATTTGCAGCAATTTGAATTTCATTTTTTAACATCAGTTGCTCTTCTTTTATTAAATTATAGTTTTCAAACGCAACCCCATAAGCGATCATTGCTTCTAATAAAAAATCCATCGCATAAGTTGCCTGCTTATTTATTTCAATATTTTCTTGTTTCATTGCTTTTAAATGAATTTTAACAAGTTCTGCTGGTAAAACTTCATTTCTGATAAAAACATTACTGATTTGTTCGGCACGGTATAAAAATTGTTTATCCAAAGTTGTTATATAACGCCGCAGCAAGTCTGCGTAGATTTTTAATTCTTTTTCCACTTGAAACGTCTCCTTTAGATAAATAAAGCACTCCCATTTTTTAAAAACAAGGAGTGCCTAATCATACATGTTATTAAATGCGAGACCAAGACTAATTTTTAATGCTTGGTCAATTTTCTTCATTTTATTTGAATCAAGGACGGTAATTTTATCAATGAGTCTTTGCTTATCAAGCGTTCTAATTTGCTCAAGCAAAATCACTGAATTTTTTTCAATATTATAATCTTTTGAACTAATTTCAACATGAGTTGGTAACTTAGCCTTTTGAATCTTTGCAGTAATCGCTGCTACAATGACTGTTGGGCTGAATCTATTACCTATATCATTTTGAATTATTAATACTGGTCTTACTCCTCCTTGCTCCGATCCGACAACCGGAGAAAGGTCAGCGAAATAAATTTCGCCCCTTTGTACGTTCAAAGCACTACACCCCTATCACGGAGCGATTTCCAGTATGATTGGCTTCTTCTTCAGCTAAAAAAGCTTCTGAACAGATTTTCAAATTAATTGGCGCCATCTCCTGATAACCTTTTTGCATTTGTTCATGAAGAATAAATATCTCTTTTTTATACTCTACATAATTTTTCGTAGCTTGATAAATAAAGTCATTTATTTCTACTTCCTCATATTCTGCAATCCCACAAACTTCCTGAAAAAAGTGTTTTGGTAATTTAAGCAAGACTTCCTCTAACTTGTCTGTCAAGACTACACCCCCGCTAAATGAAATATAGATATATAGTGCAAATACTTACTCAATAGTAGCATTTTAGCGATTGCTTTGCAAAAGGTATCTGTGATTTAGGAATACTTAAATTGTTATGTCTGCTTTATTATTTAAACAAGCCTTTACCAAGCATAAATTCTTGGTATTCTACTTGATAAATTTGTGGTAACTTCATAATTAATTGTCTCTAGCTTACTTGCGATTTCATCAATTGAAATTGTCGCGTCACCATTTTTACCAATTAAGGTAACTTCTGTTCCAATTTCATAGGCTTGATCTAATTTAATCATTAACATATCCATGCAAATACGTCCGACTATTTCCATACGTTTACCAGAAACAAGTACTTCCGTTCCTTGTAATCGACGCAACCACCCATCTGCATAGCCTATTGCAACTGTACCTATCCAGTCCCCTTTTTTAGTAATATAAGTACTTCCATAACTTATTTTATCTCCTGCACGCGTTTGTTTAACGTGCGTAATTTCACTCTTTAATTCTAATGCTGGTTTAAGTTTCATGCTTGCAGATTCTTTAACCGACATAGATGGATACATGCCGTAAATTGAAACACCCACTCGCGAATAATCTGTCATATCGTTTGGATACTGAATCGACGCACCACTATTTCCAATATGAATAACTAAATTTTTATGAGGGTAAGCTGTTTTTACTACTTTAATTAGCCTGTGAAAATTATGTACTTGTTCATTATAGTACGTATTATCTATATCATCTGCCGTTGCAAAATGTGTGTAAACACCTGACAGTTCGATTTCTTCTATACTTTTTAATTTATTAATGAAATCCATAATTTCAAACTCTGTTCGTAACCCATTTCGTCCCATACCTGTATCAATTTTCAGATGTATGTTTAGTCTTCCTTGTAAATTTAATTTCTGAATACTTTCTAACCACTCTATTTGGAAAGCAGTCAAAATAAAGTTATGCCTAATCGCTAAATATGCATAACGCGGCGCAACCCAGCCCAGAACAAGAATAATTGCTTTAACTCCTGACTTTCTTAATTCAATTGCTTCTTCTAATAAAGCAACAGCAAAAAAATCATAACCTTGATTTTCTAAAAACTGAGCTATTTCCACACTTCCGTGCCCATAAGCATTCGCTTTTAAGACAGGAATAATTTTCTTTTTACCACCTAAATTCACTTTAATAATATCCAAATTATGTTTAATAGCAGATAAATCTATTTTTGCATACGTATTACGATACATTATACTTTGCATCAATCAAACCTCTTTTCTTAATCATTATGCAGAATAACTTGGGCAACTGCATATTCTTTACTATGTGAAATCGATACTAAAATTTGCTCTTTTTTATATCCGCTAGCATTAATAAATGGTGCACCCGTATCTTTTGTTAATATTTCGATATCTTGAAAACTTAATTTTCCAATTCCTGTTCCTGCAGCTTTTGCAAATGCTTCTTTTGTTGCAAAACGTCCTGCTAAAAACTCAAGTTGTCTTTTAAATGTTGGTAATTTATTATATACTTGTTGTTCACTCTTAGTTAATATACGTGCAATAAAACGTTCATTTTTTATAACCGCTTGTTCTATCCGCTTTAATTCTACTAAATCGATACCGATACCTAAGATCATTTCTTAATCTCCCTTGTTTTCTTATCTTTAATAATAAATAAAATTCACTTTAAGTCAATCATAATAATCAATTAACGTGATTATACTGACCCTTATGGTAACATAGTAACTAATTACAAATTAATTAGTTTGAACGGAGGTTATCTATGTTTATTAGAACGGAAAGAAGTATCCAAGAATTTTTAAAATTTTATCCAGTTGTATCAGTTTTAGCTCTTATTAATTTAGGCCTATGGTTTATTATTAGTTTTTTAAAATTGCCTATTGGCTTAAAAATATACGACTTAGGTATTGGACATAATTTAACAGTGCTTTTATTTGATGAATATTGGCGTTTAGTGACACCTATATTTTTACATGCTGACTTTGGTCATGTTATCTTTAATACATTTGCGCTTGTTTTATTTGGACCAGCACTTGAAAAAATGCTCGGAAGTTTTAAATTTGTTTTAATTTACTTATTAACGGGAATTATTGGTAATGTGGGTACTTTCTTTATGGATATGCATTCTGTTATCCCTCATTTAGGTGCTTCAGGTGCAATTTATGGATTATTTGGTATCTATATATTTATGGTCTTATTTAGAAAAGATTTGATTAGTAAAGCTGACAGTCAAATAATTAAAACAATCTTTGTATTAGGAGTTGTCATGAGTTTACTCCGGTCAAATATTAATATTTCTGCCCATCTATTCGGATTTATTGGTGGTTTTATCGTCGGACCACTTTTATTAAGAAACGCAAAAAATATTTTTAGAAGGTACTAATTTACTTAAGACGAATGATAACTTCATTATCTTTTATATAGGGAGTGATTTTATGTGGAAACTTTTAATTGACAATTATAGTTTATACGCTCTTTTTAAACCGCATTGGATAGTTTTAGCTATATTCGTAACTTACTTTTACTATAAAAAAATAATTCGTTTTCCAGCTTACCAGGTAACGTCTACTCAAAAAAAGTATTTCTTTACCGCTATTATTTCATTTTTATTAGTATCTAGTACACCGATTGATGTAATTGGAAATGATTATTTATTTAGTGCTTACGTCTTACAATTAGCTGTACAATTTTTTGTTGTAATCCCTCTTTTAATTTTAAGTATTCCAAGAGCTTTTTATAGAAGAAACATCTGGGATTACCGTATTAAATTTGTACTTAATATAGCTGGACATCCGTGGTTAACTTTATTTTTGTTTAGTGGTTTATTATCGGTCTTTTTACTACCAAGTGTGCATAGCTTTTTCCAAGAACACTTCATTCTTATGGTAATCGCTCGAATTGTTTTATTTGTAGATGGTATCTTTATGTGGTGGATCATTATTAATCCATTACCAGAAATGACTCAATTACCTTATATATTGAGAGCTGCTTACATTTTCTTTGCTTCTGTTTTCTTAATCCCAATTGGCTTTTTTTATATCGTTATTCAAAAAGCGCAATTTTCTTTGTATTCAGCAGTCGCAGGAGACATTATTCCGGGATTTACAGCAATCTATGATCAACAACTTGCCGGTGCTTCTTTAAAATTATTTCAACTTTCAAGCTACGCTATTGCATTATTGTTTATCTTAATCAAATGGCGTAAAGAGGAAGAAGATAACGGTGACGATGATAGGTTAAAAAACATCCGCTACGCGCGTGGTGTCGTGATTCATTTACCAGATAAAGATAATCCACCAAAAAAATAAAGCCATCAAAAGCTGATGGCTTTATTTTTCTAACCGTTTAAGTACTTGTGGTAAAAGTAAATTAAAGTCAGACGCTGTCATCGTTGCTTTACTGTACTTTTCACTCCATAGCTCTGCTGCTAGGCCGTGGATGTAAACTGCGTTAATGACTGCTTGATTAATATCTTTATAAAAACTAACCATACTTAAAATCATACCCGTTAATACGTCCCCTGTACCGCCTTTTGCAAGTGAGCTATTTCCTGTTGTATTTACTCTGACCATCCCGTCTGGAAAAGCAATCACAGTATGTTCACCTTTTAAAACAACAATCAATTTGTTAATCGTCGCATATTCACTTGCAAGTTCGATGGTATCTTTCATAATATTTGTTATTGAATAACCGGTCATCATACTAAATTCACCAGGATGTGGCGTGATAATAACAGGTGACTTAAATGTTTTAACTTCATAAAGCCACTCTTTAAATGAATGAAGCGCACTCGCATCGATAATAATTGGTAACTCACTTTTCAAACTTTCTTTAATTATTTTTCCTGTTTGCCTACTTTCACTAATACCAGGACCAATCGCTAATGCATCATATTTTAATAAATTTATTGGCTGATCAATAAGTTTAAATGTTGCTTCGGGTACGTGAGTGACAATCGCTGAAATAACAGACTCCTCAGTCGCAACAGTTAAACGTCCCGTTCCTGTTCTTATCGCACCAATACTACTTAAAGCAGCACTTCCGGGCATTTCTTTAGACCCTGCAATCAGTAAACTCGTCCCAAAAGTACCTTTATGTCCATGCGATGGTCTTTCTGGCAGTGACTCTTTTACATCACTTTCTTCTACTACTTTTTTCAAACTTGTTTGTTTTATTCCAATATCTACAACTTCAATTTCTCCAAAATAACGCGCTGTATCAACTAAATATGCAGAAGGTTTTACACCATGCAAGCTAATTGTTAAATCTGCTTTAAAAGCTTGAACGACTTCGCCGCTATCTGCACTCACACCTGTTGGTAGATCAATTGCTATTTTTAAAGCATTTGAACGATTACTCCAACTTAAAAGTTCCGTTAAAAATTTATTGGGTGAACGGTTTAAACTAATCCCAATTAAACTATCGATGATAACATCATACGATTGGTAATAATCAAACATACTTACTTTAAAACCTTGCTCTTCATAATATGCAAGATGACGGATTGCAATATCAGTAGCTGGTTTCCCAAGTGGAAAAGTTAAGAGAACTTGATAGCCATTTTCTTTTAAAAGTCTTGCAAGTACGATACCGTCTCCTCCGTTATTTCCAGTGCCACTTAAAATAACGATATTATCTTGTTTGGATACTTTTTTCTTTATTTTTTCATATAAACCGCGCCCCGCATTTTCCATTAACATGTACATAGTCATACCTTGTTCAGTTGCTTTTTTATCTATTTCTTTTATTTCTTTTTCATTATAAATAAACACAAGCAACACCCCTTTCCTTTATAATACTATAACTTGTAAAAATTGTTAATAAATAATCCAGTAATTTAAGTTTTAATCTGAATTTATGAAAGCGCTTTACTATTGTCAGATGTTAAATTATGGTTTATATTAGATAGACGGAGGGCGCATATGAAACCATACTTAACTTTTATCTTTATCATACTCGGACTTTTTAGTTTAATTTTCATTTATTTAATTGACGTATTTTGGAGTGGGATTATTGCGTCTTTCATTGCGTGTATTTGCTTAGGTTTTGCAATTTATTTCGCTCGTTATATAACCAAATAAAATAATGATAAAAGGGTGTTGATGATGAATAATCAAAGAGAAGATATAATTAATTATTTCAATCAGCTCGATCGAAGTTATTTTATTAGTGAAAAAAACAAACAAAAAGCACATTTAGATGCCCCACTACCAATCGGTCATGGTCAAACAATCTCACAACCTTCACTCGTTTTAAATATGACACTTGCACTTAATCTAGATAAAGATTTAAACGTATTAGAAATTGGTACGGGTTCTGGATATCAAACAGCTTTACTGGCAGCTTTTTCAAAAAATGTCTTTACCCTAGAACGAATTGAAAAATTACATGTAACTGCAAAAGAACGCTTAGAAAAACGTTATTCAAATATTCATTTTAAACTTGGTGATGGTAGTTTAGGATGGAAAGAACATGCCCCCTATCACCGAATTATGGTCACAGCCTCAGCAAGTGAAGTACCTAAAGAACTTTTAGACCAGCTTAGCTTTAATGGAAGAATGATTATACCGATTGGCAAATCATATATCCAGGAATTACGAGTAATCGATAAAGATGATAAAGGAAATATTACTTCTAAGTCGATTGAAGATGTTGCTTTTGTCAGACTAAAAGGAAAGTATGAATAAACCTCTAAACAACCGCCCCTTGTTCTGTCTTCGCAACAATTACAAGGGGAGGAACTTTTTTTCCTCTAGTCATAAACGGCGCTATATAACCGCATAACCGCTTCTTCGATATCTTTTATATCAATATGTGCAAACCCAATAATTACACTTAACCCCAGATCTTTTTTAACATGTTCATGCTTAAAATAACTTAATGTTGATAACTCTAGTTTTAGCTGATCTGCTCTTTTTGTAAATATTTCATAACTTAAATGCGTTTTTATTTTTGCAATAAAATGAAGACCTGCAGGAATTGATTTTATTTGAATGTGATCTTTAAAGATTTTTTCTAACATATGAATTATTTTCTTTCTTTTTATATCATATTTATAATTCATTTTTTTTACATAACTTAAATAATCACCTTGCTCAATAAAACGACTTAATGTATAAAGCTCTACCGTATTACTTGTACACATTAAATCGCGATGAGTTTCTTGATATTTTCTTAATAATTCAACTGGAAGTACCATGTAACTTATTCTAATTCCTGCTAATAAGGTTTTAGAAAATGTGCCTGTATAAATGACAGATTGATGATTATCTAGACTTTGTAAGGACGGAATATTATCTGTTTCATATTTATACTCGCTATCATAATCATCTTCAATTATATACCGCTTCTCATCTTGTAGCGCCCAGTTTAAAATGTCAATTCTTCTTGAAACAGGCATAATAATACCTGTTGGAAATTGATGCGAAGGGGTAATGACTATAATATTTGGATTGATTCTTTTAATTGCTTTAATTGAAGCCCCTTTTTTATCTAACTCAATTGACTTTATTTTTTTATTCATTCCCTTGAATAATTGATTAAACCTCGGATACCCGGGATTTTCTAACCCGACTAAACTTTCTTTAGGGAAAAGTTCCATTAATTGCTTTAATAAAATTTGGGTACTTGCACCTAGCACGATTTGTTCTGGTTCACACCTTACCCCGCGGTTAAATAAAAGCATACGAGCAATTGTTTTTCTTACTTTTAAAGGACCTTGCATATTAGGTATTGCTTGTAAATCATCAATGTTTTCTTTAAAAACAATTTCTTGATGATCTAACCATTTTTGATAAGGAAAATCTGTTAAATCAAGTTTATTATGCGATAAAGATAACCAACCTGTCAGTTTTGAATCCTTTTCTTTTAAATCTTCTGGAAAATCACTGTTTGATAAGACAGTATCTTTAAATGGCGCAATCTCTTCAACAAAATAACCCCTGCGTTCTACTGAATAAATATACCCTTCAGCAAGTAATTGATCATAAGCATTTGATACGGTGTTTAGGCTAACTTTTTCTTGTGTAGCTAACTCTCTTTTTGAGGGCAACTTTTCTCCTGCTTTTAATTCATTATTTAAAATATACTGCTTGATTGCACGGTATATTTGCTTATAAATAAACCCTTTTTTATTTTCAAGATTTAAATTAATCATCGCCTACCTCCTTATCTGATACCTTTTTATTACTTTTTCTGACCCTTTTTTTATTTTTTATCACTGTCATAATAAAAGTATAATAAAAGGAGGATGAATATGACTACTACTAACAAACTAAATACGCAAGAACTACAAGATATGAGAAATGAATTCGTTCCAAAGGCAATCGGAAATGGTAATTTAGCTATTGCTGATTATGCAAGCGGTGCCACAGTAACAGATATCGACGGAAAAAAGTGGATTGATTTTGCAAGTGCAATTGGTACTTTAAATGTAGGCCACTCGCACCCAAGAATCACAAAGAAAGTCCACGAACAAGTTGATAAGTTTCTCCATCCTGGTTTTAATGTGATCATGTATGAAAGTTATCTTAAGCTTGCTAAAAAAGTTTGTGAAATTACACCTGGTACAATGGCTAAGCAAGCAGCATTTTTTAACTCAGGAGCAGAAGCAATTGAAAACGCTGTAAAAATTGCGCGTCATCACACAGGTAAAAAAGCAGTCGTTACATTTAATCGCGGATTTCATGGTCGTACTAATTTAACAATGGGTATGACGAGTAAGGTAAGACCTTTTAAAGTAGGTTTTGGGCCCTTTACACCTGAACTTTATCAAGCCCCTTTCCCGTATACCTATCACAAAAACGCTAAACTAACAGACGAAGAATATGTGCAAGATATTATCAATGAATTTGATGAATTCTTCTTAAACACTGTTTCTAAAGACGAAGTTGCTTGTGTTGTTATGGAACCTATTCAAGGTGAAAGTGGTTTTATTATTCCAGACAAAAAATTCGTCCAACATGTTGCTGACTTCTGTCAGAAAAACAAAATCATTTTTATTGCTGATGAAATTCAAACTGGATTTGGTCGAACAGGTAAAATGTTTGCGATGGAACACTTTGATGTCGTCCCTGATTTAATCACCATTTCAAAATCACTCGCAGCAGGACTTCCCTTAAGTGGTGTTGTTGGTAAAAAAGAATTATTTGAATCAATTGCACCAGGTGAACTAGGTGGAACCTATGCGGGTAATCCAGTAGCCTGTGAAGCAGCACTTGAAGTGATTGAAGTCATTAAAGACGAAGATTTAGTTAATCAATCAAATGTAATTGGTAAAAAAATTACTGATAAATTAGAAGCTTTAGCTAGTAAACATGATTATCTAGGTGAAATAAGAGGTGTGGGCTCAATGGTTGCAGTTGAACTCGTTACCAACCAAGAAACTAAATCACCTAATAAAGAAAAAGCCGATCAAATATTAAAATACGCAAATACACATGGTTTATTACTCTTATCGTCTGGGCTTCATGGAAATGTCGTTCGTTTCCTCGTGCCACTTGTTATAACAGATGACGAATTAAATAAAGGCTTAGATATCTTAGAAAAAGCATTTGCTGAGTAAGTATAAAGATATCCCTTCTTCTTAAATAAAGAGGAAGGGATATTTTTCTTTTTAATTTAAACCAATTGACACGTATTGTGATTCGACAAAGGCTTCAATACCTTCTGCTCCACCTTCTCTACCAATTCCACTTTCTTTCATACCTCCAAATGGTACTTGCGCTGCTGAAGGTGCGCCGTCATTCCACCCAACGATTCCAAAATCGAGCTTTTCGATCAGCTTCATCCCTTGTGCAAGGTTTTCTGTGAACACGTAAGCCGCTAAGCCATATTCTGTGCTATTAGCAAATTTAATCGCTTCTTCGATTGTTTCTACTTTTTGAACGGGTGCAATGGGTCCAAAAGTTTCTTCCTGCATAATAACCATTGATTTATCAACATCTCGAATAACTGTTGGTTCGTAATACAAGCCTGACTTACCGATGCGATTACCACCAGATACAACGCCCGCTCCTTTACCTACAGCGTCTTCAACGTGACGGATTACTTTTTCTAAACCATCTTCATTTATTAATGGCCCAATATCCACTTCAGAATCTAAACTATCTCCAACATTAAGTGCTTGAACTGCTTTTGAAAAACGCTCTACAAACTCATCATAAATACCAGATTGAACATAAATTCTATTTGCACAGACACAGGTTTGTCCTGTATTTCTAAATTTAGAATCTACTGCCCCTTTTACAGCGACATCGAGGTTTGCATCATCTAAAACGATTAATGGTGCATGCCCCCCTAATTCGAGCGATAATAGCTTAACATTATCTGCACTTTGCTTAATTAATAACTTTCCAACTTCTGTTGATCCAGTAAAGGTGAGTTTTCTCACGCGGTCATCTTCCATAATTCTTCCGACAATTTTACTTGATGAACCTGTAACTAAATTAACAACACCTTTAGGAAAACCGGCTTCACTAATCAAATCCATAAACATACCTGCCGTTAACGGACTTTCACTTGAAGGCTTCATAATCACAGTACACCCAGCTGCGAGTGCTGGACCTACTTTACGTGTTAACATCGCAAGCGGGAAATTCCACGGGGTTACAGCCGCGACAACACCTACAGGCTTTTTCCATACTTGCATGCGTTTATTTGGTACGTGAGCGGGAACTGTTTGTCCGTAAATTCTTTTTCCTTCTTCAGCGTACCATTCAAGGAATGACGCTGCATACACTACTTCACCAATCGACTGAGTAATTGGTTTCCCCATTTCTAGCGTCATAATTCGACCAAGCTCTTCTTTATTTTCGATTAATAAATCAGTTAATTTCTTTAAATAATTCGCTCGGTCATAAGCCGTTAAATCTGCCCACTCTTCAAATGCATCATGAGCTGCTTTGATTGCTAAATCCGCTTCCGCTTCTGCCCCTTTTGGAACTGTTCCAACTACTTCATTTGTTCCCGGATTAATTATTTCTATTTGTTCTAAATCTTCTCCAACAGACTCGCCATTAATCGTCATTAAATACTTCATATTATCTCCTCTTTCTTATTAGTTTTT
>JARIBO010000055.1 GCA_029257405.1 Caryophanales bacterium | reverse complement strand
TTATAAGTTTTATAATTCAAGCCATCTTTATCAAACAATATATAGGCTGGTGATTGTTCTAAATCTAATTCAGGATACATTTCGTTAAAATCATCAAAAGATGACCTATTATTAATACCGTAAATATAGATGTCTTCACTTTTTAATTGTTCGAAAGTGATCTCATCTTCTATCGAGTACAATAGATACTCATCATTGTGTTTGGGTATTAATTCAGGAAAGCTTTTTACGAAGTCATCAGATGTAGTGCTGCAGGAAACTAAAAAAACAATTAACAATATCGTCAAACAATAAAGTATTCGTTTCATTAAAATATCCTTCCTTTTATATGAGTCATAAAACGCTCAATTTAACTATTATTTATTTATAAATAACTCGTCTACAGTAGTATTCAGTGTAAAAGAAATGTCAAACATCTTTTACATATTAAGAATAATGTATCTTTACTAATTAAACGAAAGGGCTCGTTAGTAGAATGTTCATATTAGTTAAATCTTACCATATTAGACATAATCCTATCAATGCAATAAAGGGTTATTCGTATTCGAACAATTTAAATAGTCATTAAGATCAGAATACAAAAAAATTAAAAAGAAGTAATGGTAATAAGTGTATTTATGATATACTTATAAGACTATTTACCAGTCTTAACATTAATTTAAATTAACGGAAAATTACAAATAATTAAAGTGTATATATTAAACAGCAAACTGCGATTAAGTTGGAACGATTTAAATGATGTATTGAATTCTTTAGAGATAGAGGATTCAATACATTTTAATTTTTAGATTGAAATCAAGTTTATTAGTTATAAGTATAGGTAATAAGAGACTTATAATTAAAGATATAGGAAGGTGAGAAAATGAATGAGTTTATTAAGTTTAGAAATCTTGTTTATGAGGCGAATAATTCTGTTTATCCATTCCTATTCTTAGAAAATTATATAATTAAAAGTAAAACCATAAATACAAGAGAATTAATAAACCAAATTCGAATTATAAAGCAAATAGAGTTTGAAAAGAAGCTAGGAGAAAAAGAGATAGGTGAACTATGCTCTATTTTAGGAAATAATTCATATGTAGATCGGTTTATAATAGATATTATTTTAAAATTATTCAATGATGATATAAAGGTAATATTAAAGAAAAAAATAGAAGATTTAATTTCACAAAAGCAGTATAACAATCAAAAGTTATATCACGTTTTAGATATTTCTATTGAATGTGATTTAGATGTTTTAAGTGATAGTGAATTATTATTTATGCTCCAAGAATATAAACTAGATTTTGACTTAGTTTCTATCTTAACGGACTACATGGATCATTTTAAAAGGCAAGGGTTTAAAAGTCAGTTATCTAAACTATTGACGCTAGATTACCCTGATAATATAAAAATTCAACTGTTAAATTTATTGAAAAATTTATATTCACTAGAAAATTTAGATAAATCATTTCTAAAGCACCATGTAATAGATGAGAAGAATAAAGTGTTTTATGATCATTATCTTAATTTTTCCAATCTAGATTTAAAGTTTGAAAAGCAAGGTATTTCAATTTTACAGTCAATGTTTTATGGCGATTTTGAAGATAGTGGAAAGGGAAATAATGGGGGATTAGCGGTTTTATTAAAAGATTTGGGTGAGGAGATATCAAAAGACACTAGTGTAGCTTACGTGTTTACTATTACTATAACTCAAGAATTAAATAAACCGTTTATAAGTTATTATGATGCTAAACACTTGTTTATTAGGTTGCCAATATATTTAGATCAGTCTGTATCAGACGAGTTTATAAAAAGAGAATTATTTATAAAAAGATATATACGTAATTTTTTAAAACAGTCAGAAATAAAGCCAGATGTTTTTCATATAAGGTATTTAGATAATGCATCTAAAGCTGTAGCCGAGCTATGTAAAGAGCTAAATAAAAAACTTGTATTTACACTAACACCCGACCCACACAGAAATATGTTTGATAAGTCAGGTCAATTAAAAGAACTGAAATTTAATGAGCTGGTTGAAAAACTTAATAAGATAAAAATAGGTGATGAATTAATCTATCTTAGCGATGGAATAATTGGTATAGGCGATACAAATGTAAAAAAAGAACTTGATATTTATTTTCCTCAATTTAAAGATGAAAGTATCAATAAAAAAATAAAAATGATAAGTGAAGGCATACAAATAGATAAATCATTGAATGTTTTGGCTACAGATATATATTCAAATCTACTTATTGAATTAAGTGAAACGAATAGAGATTTTTTTAAAAAACCTATCATCTTGAACGTAGGGAGACTCTCTGTTTTAAAGGGACAAATCGAACTTTTAAAAGCGTGGTCAAACTCTAAGCTTTCTGATACTCATAATCTCCTCATAATCGGAGGAGATTATGAGAAACCGAATAAAGAAGAAAAAATGATTATTGATTTTTTTAAAAGTTATTTACAAAGAAGTCCTGAATTCAAAGGCAGGTTCATACACAAAGGAGCCATGTCGAATATGGATATCAGGTTACTTCAAAAGGGTATTATTAAAAAAGACTTAAACTATCCTCATATATATCTTTGCTCAAGTGTAAAAGAAGAGTTTGGCATAGCCATTTTAGAAGCTATGTCTAAAGGGTTTCTAACCCTCGGTCCTACAAAGGGTGGAGTTAAAACTTATATGAGACATGGCGAAAACGGATTTTTAATCGATACTAGTAATTGGGAAACGATTGCTAAAGAAGCGGAAAATCATATTTATGACTCTAAGATGGATATAACTGAATTTAAAAAAATTCAAGCAGCAGGACGAAAAACGGTGGATGAAAACTTTTCTGTGAAAAAAATATCAAAGGAATTTGTATCATTTTATTTATCTTTAAAAGGAGAAAAAGATTATGAAATATAAAAAAATATTTTTTATCAGTCCACCTTTTTATTCGCATTTTAATCCGCTATTAGTCTTAGCAAAAAGTTTTAAAAAATATGGTGTAGAAGTGACATTTGGTTGCAGTATAGAATTTAAGGAAAAAATTTTAAAAGAAAATTTAAAGTTTTATGAAATAGATATAAATACAAATAAAAATCTTGGAGAAGGTGAAAACGGAGTACAATCAAATGCAGAGCAGATAAGATTAGAAGAATTTTTTGCGTCGACAAAAATAAGTGCAGCGGAAACACTTATCACGCAGTCGAACCACAGAAAGGCTGATATGCTTTATAGTCCAGATGAACTTATAGAAAAGATAAAATTAATCGATGATTTAATCGATGTTGATCTTTACGTGGTAGATATATTATCTTACTCAGTTACGCTTAGTTTGTATTTTTTAGGTCTACCTTTTATAACATTTTGTCCGCCTCATCCTAATACGATTCCAAAAGAAGGAGCATATTTTAATGTTCCTAGAAGCTGGCCTAAAGCTATAGATATTAAGCAAGATGATTTAAAGAAATTAAAACATGTTTCAACTCAAACTGAAAAAGAATTTACAGATGTTTTTAACAATGTTATTAGTGAAAATAAATCTATTAAAAAAATTAGTAATGCCTTTAGTTTGGTTTCTGAAATAGCTGTTATCTACAACTATTTTGACTTTTATAACACTCAAAACACTCAAGAAAAGCCAAAAGAAATATTTATAGGAAATTCATTTGAAGCAGATAGTTTAGATGAAGAATGGTTAGAAAAAATAAATACAAAAGAAAAAATAATCATGATAAGTTTAGGAACTTTTTTATCTAATAGAAAAGATGTACTAGAAAAACTCATCTTACTAGCGAGAGAAATTTATCCTCGTGCTTTACTGATAGTTTCTGCGGGTAGCCATGTTGAAGAATTAAAAAAATATAGTTCGCCAAATACAATAATAGAAGCTTTTTTACCTCAAATAGCCATTATGCCTTTTGTTGATATCGTTGTATTTCACGGAGGATGTAACACCTTAACAGAAGCTATGTACTATGGAAAAGACCTGATAATATTACCGTTTTCTAGTGACCAATTTAATATCGCATATGATATTGAAAAGAATAATTTAGGAAGCGTCTTGGATCCAAATAATTTTAACAAAGAAAAATTATCGCAGGCATTTAATAATATGGAAAAGATTTCTAAAGATGATTTATTGTACTGGAAAAACATCTCAAGAGAAAGAGGGACAGATTATGCAGCAAAAATAATATTGGATATAGAATAAACGATTAATCCAATTGAAAACGAGGTGTTTTATGAAAAGAATCTTTGGATATAATGATAAAGTTCCTAATACAAATAAATATGATCTCGATGGTAGACCGCCCTTAAAAGAAGCAATCCCTTTGGGGTTACAGCATATTTTTGCAATGTTCTTAAGTAATATTGCCGTTCCTATAATAATCGCAGGTGTGGTTGGTATCACTGGGTCTGATTTAACCGTACTAGTACAAAGTGCAATGGTTATGGCAGGAATTGCAACGATTATCCAATGTTATCCGATCTGGAGGGTAGGGGCAAAACTCCCAATCGTTATGGGTACTAGTTTTGGATTTCTACCGACAAACATCACAATAGCAAGTTCTTATGGCATATCAGGATTATTAGGTGCAAGTCTTGTCGGAGGTTTATTTATTGGCTTCCTTGGATTTTATCTAAAGAAATTAAGAAGATTCTTTCCAAAAATTGTAACAGGGACAGTTGTTCTTACGATAGGTTTGTCACTTTTACCTACAGGTATTATAGCTATGGCAGGAGGAAATGGTTCCGAAGATTTTGGATCAGCCAAAAACTGGATAGTCGCTTTAATTGTATTAATAGTTGTTATTTTTCTAAATACATATGCGAAGGGAATGGCTAAAACATCTTCAATTTTAATAGGAATTGTAGTTGGATATATGATTGCTCTACCACTGAATATGGTGGAATTTTCAAGCATAAGAGAAGCTGCTTGGTTTTCAGTTCCAACACCTTTTTATTTTCCCTTGGCGTTTAAATGGGGGGCTATCCTACCTATGTTAATTATGTTTATAGTGACAGCTATTGAAACAGTGGGAGATGTTACAGCAATTACGAGTGGAGGAGCAAACAGAGAACCTACGAGTGATGAACTTTCTGGTTCAGTAATAGCAAATGGTTTTACATCATCTCTTTCGGCAATTTTTAATTCTTTGCCAAATACATCTTTTAGTCAAAATGTTGGTATGATAGCATTTACAAAAATAATGAGTAGATATGTTGTCGCGCTTGGCGCTGTGTTTTTGATACTGGCTGGTCTTATACCTAAGTTTGGGGCGCTTATATCTACACTCCCACAAGCAGTTATTGGAGGTGCGTCAGTCATTATTTTTTCTCAAATTACATTAACAGGTATTGAAATATTGACGTCAGAACCTTTAAATGAAAGAGCAAAAATTATAATTGGGCTATCATTAGTCTTTGGTCTGGGATTAAGTCAAGTACCAGATGCTATGAATGCATTTCCAGACATTATTAAGTTAATATTTGGAGAATCTGGCATAACGATAGCATGTTTTGTTGCTATTGTACTCAACATTATCATTCCTGATAAAGAGAATCTAGAGGATCAATAATAGCGTCTTTAAAATATGTTTTGTTACTGTGGGGATTTATTCTATTTACTAACTGATATAGTTTTTTTATGTATGGATTAAACAGTAAAAAACACAGGTTTTAAAATCTGTGTTTTTTCGTTTATTATTAAGCTGTCACAATGCTTGTAACCCATACTTTAGATTACATAAAATAAGCTTTATTCTTCATGAAAACTTGCTGGGAAAGCTCCGAGTTTTCTTTTATGGTATAGAAGCGGTGATTTTTCTTGAACGTCGATCTGGAAAATCTCGCCAATTAAAATCACATGATCACCCGCTTCAACTTTATTAAACACTTTACATTGTAACGATGCCATTGCTCCAGAAATAATCGGCAAATCGTGTTTAGAGTAATTCCACTCACAATTTTCAAATCTACCTTCTTCACTTCCAGCAAATAATGAAGCTATTTCTGCTTGGTTTTCCGCTAGAATATTAACTGCAAATGTATCAGTATTCATAAACTTATCAAAAGTAGAAACAGTGTTGTCAATTGACCATAAAATAAGAAGCGGGTCTAACGACACAGAAGCGAATGAATTCACAGTTAATCCAAAAGGTTCACGATTCTCATCAACTGTTGTAACAACATTAACACCTGTGGGATAATTTGACATTGCTTCTTTAAAGAAGTTTATTTTTTCAGCATTATTTTGCATTTTACATCTCCTTAAATAAAATTAATTTGCAGTTTGATGCAAGTTTTTCCATAAGTTAATCGTAAAAATAATAGTCGCAATAACGATTAAGATACCACCAACACTCATTGCTGGAATGCCTAACACATTGTTACCAAGTCCAAAAGCAATTAAGCCAATTAACATAATTGGTAATCCAATATTGTGAAGCCAAAAATGAGTTTTAGCTAAATTGTTTTCTGTGAGATTAGGGAAAGCATGATAAATTAAGCCAAATAAGGTCATCGAAACCCAACCTAATAAATTAACATGCGCGTGAGTCGAGATAAATTGATACAAACTTGCCATCCCCATAACCATACCTAATACCACACCAATTACAAAGTATAAACTTGATATTTTAATAAGTCTTATTCCCAATTATATACACTCCTTAATTTATAAATCACATCTTAGAAACGGTAGCTGAAATTTTATTTAACACTTCCATACATTTCTTTAAATCATTTTCATCAATTTCACTCACGGCGTCATTCATTGTTTTTTTAACTGTTTTAAGTAATGATTCTTGCAGACCTTTTCCTCTTTCTGTTAAATAAATAAGATTACTTCGTTTATCTAATGGATTTTTTGCACGGTAGACTAAATCTCTTTTTACGAGATTATCAAGAATTCTTGATGTACTCGTTTGCTGGCGAAAGGTTAATTGTGCTATTTTCAACTGAGTTAAACCATCATTACGCCATAGTTCATCGAGAACAATCCACTGTTCGGGTGTGATTTCTTGATTAGCTAATATAAAGTTTTTATGTAATAAATCGATGATTAACTTTGCTGTTTGGTTTATAACAAAGCCTGGTAGATCTTCACGTTCGTATAAATCAGTTTCTTTCATCTACATCCCTCCGTTTGATATCTTTCATAAGAATCACTTCTTACAATAGTACTTGTATATGCAAGTACTATTGTATTATATCTAGTGATACTTGTAGATGCAAGTATTTATAATTAAATGAAAAACAAGTTCGATAAATGCATTAGCTTGAAATGGTTAGGTCTATCATAGATATTAGAGAGTATCAATTGGTTTGGCATTTTTTAACATTGTGTTGTTTGAATACAGATGAAATTGCCAAATATAAAAATTGATTGAGGTAAAATATATTAAGGAGAGATTCAATGATTAAGAACTTTAAAGGTTTAGGATTTATTGTGTTGTTAGCATTTACTTTATTACTTGCAGCTTGTGGTGATGATACGACAGAAGCTGAAACGATGGTAGATGGAGAAAAAATTGAATTAGCTTACGTAACATGGGATACAGAAGTTGCTTCTACACATGTTGTTGGGGCAGTTTTAGATGATTTAGGATATGATACGAGACTTACGACATTAGATAACGCAATTATGTGGGAAGCAATTGCTTCAGGAGAAGCAGATGCAATGGTTTCTGCTTGGTTACCTATTACTCATGAACCTCAATTAGAGGAGTATGGTGATGAGATAGATCGTTTAGGCGTTAATCTCGCAGGTGGGAAAATCGGTTTTGTCGTTCCTGCTTATATGGATATTGATTCGGTTGAAGATTTAACAACTGAAGCAGATCAAACAGTCGTTGGTATTGAACCAGGGTCAGGTACAGTTGCAGCAGCAGAGGAAGTTGTAGAAACGTATCCCAACCTTAAAGACTGGGAAGTTCAAACTTCTTCGTCAGGTGCAATGACAACGCAACTTGGCCAAGCGATTGAAAACGAAGAAGATATTGTTATAACAGGGTGGACGCCACACTGGAAATTCCAGAAATATGACCTGAAGTTTTTAGAAGAGCCTCAAGGAATTATTGGCGCGGATGAAGATATCGAAACATTTGCACGTCTTGGTTTGAAAGAAGACGATCCAATAGCTTATTCAGTGCTTGAAAACTTCGAGTGGGAAGTAGAAGACATTGAAAGTGTTATGTTAGAAATTCAAGAAGGTGCAACACCTGAAGATGCTGCGCGCGCTTGGGTAGATGACAATCAAGATAAAGTAGAGAAGTGGACAGCTGAAGCAAAAGAAATTGCAACTGAATCTTAAAGTAATTTAACTTAGAGTAGAATTTGTACAAAAAAAAGCCTTACGTTGATAAAGTTTAGAGTGATCGAATCTAAATCAACGTAAGGCTTTTTTTAGTAAATTGAGTAATGACCATCCCATGCATTTTTATAATTTCAATCATCCTGTAAATCTCTTTTCAAACTACCGGTATTAATCAATCACAACATGTTTTTTAATATATTCTAAATCAGCATCCGTTATTGGTTCACGTTTTAATCCTTGGACTTGCCAGAGGCCGAAGTTTCTAATTTTTTCTACTGGACTATCGTTACCTAGCCAAGTAGATGAGGGTGATGACGAACCTTGAGCGATTGTAGCAATAATTGCCATTTCTAAATAAAGGCGGTAAATTTTATCGTTTACTTCAATTAAGCAGAAGGTGAAGTTATCGTTTATTTCTTTTGTAATACGTTCTTCTAAAGCCGCTTCTTTTTCCAAGTCTCGGTATGGTAGGTTACGCAAGCGATTTTTTCGTTCAGTATTCGACACATTCCAAATATCTATATAAGAGTCGTTTGTTTGATTTAGATAGATCCGGCCGATGTTCTTTCTAAAAATACTCCGGTCTTTTGTCTCAATTTGGTAATGCTGAACCATACGGGCAGGTAGTTTATTTTCACCTGTATGGGTGCCGACTCGAACAACTCGGTCGATATCTCCATACTTTTCGCCTTTTTCAAATAAAATATAAATTCCATTATTAATGAGTTCGTCAGGATTAAATGAGTGATTGTAACGTGTTGCTTGATTAAACAGTTTATGTAATTGGTCTGATTTATCATCAATCTCATAAAGTTTTATTTGTTCTTTTAAAAATTTCAGTTGCTGGCCCACTTTTAATCCTTCCATTGGAATGTGAACGTGTGTAAGGGAATTTAAAAGGTGTTCGCGGTAATTAATGCCTGCAAAAATATAAAAGTGATCCTTACTTAGATCAGTATATTTAGCTAATTGATTAATCACTTTTTCACTCCAAGCTACTTTTTCTTGCTTGTTAAATTTCATTAAGCAGACAGAATCAGGTTCAATTAATTCATCTGGATTTAAAATGCCGTATTCAGAAGATAGGATATATATTTTGTCCAACTTCATTTTCTGTGCTAGAGCGAGCGATAATTTAAATAAATCGCCTAAGTACATATCTTGTGCTTCATTTTCATCTGTTTGTTTTATTTTAGAACATGAAATTAAAGCAATGTTTTTAGAAGTATGATTTATTTTTAGTTGTTTATTCATAATTTTCTCCTTTTAAGCAGAATAAGTGATATTATATCATAATAAATATTCAGATAAAATAGAGTTAGCAATGTTTAAAGCATGGTGCTTGGGTTATAATAAGCGAAAAGGAGTTTTTAAATGAAGATCATTAAATTAATATTAAGAGTTGGCCTTGTATTATTAGGTGGTAGTCTTGTTGGTAAATTTGCGATGAATAGTAGTTCGAAGCAGTATGAAACGTTAAAACAACCACCACTTTCACCTCCTGGTATCGTGTTTCCAATTGTGTGGTCTGCCTTATATGGAGCGATGGGCATTGCTTATCATATTGTAAAAGAAAGCAGTGCAAATAAAAATGTCTCAGTCATATATTACACACAACTTGGTCTGAACTATTTATGGTCATTTTTATATTTTAGATTGAGACTACGCGGGGTTGCTTTAATAGAGATATTCGCACTCTTATCGACAGTTATTATAACGACCGTTACGTTTTATGAGGAGAATAAAGTCGCTGGATTAATGTTACTTCCTTATATTTGTTGGGTTACTTTTGCAGCTTATTTAAATGCAGGAGGATGGTTATTAAATCGAAATTCAACAGAAGTGAAAAATAACTAAAATCAATCGTTTGAAGCCGTTATTTTGATTGACTAATCATGGATTTAACCGTATTATAAAATGTATAATAAAAACAACTAAATTCATTACGTATAATCTTAAGAATAAGGCTTAAGAGTTTCTACCAGACACCCGTAAATCGTCTGCCTACGTATAAAGATTAGCTTTTATCTATGGATAAAGCTATTCTTTTACTTAGAAATGAAACACTCTATCTTATTAAGAGTGTTTTTTTGTTTTTAGATTTAATTTAATAGGAGGAAACAATTTGAAGAAATATTTTGAGTTAGATAAACTCGGAACGAATTACCGGACAGAGTTTATGGCAGGGCTCACAACATTTTTAGCAATGGCATACATATTATTTGTTAACCCTGAGATGCTAAGTTTAGCGGGTGTAGAAGGGTTACCAGAAGGAACGGGTATGGATAAAGGAGCTGTCTTTACAGCAACAGCAATTGCAGCAGCAGTTGGTTCGTTAATGATGGGAATTGTTGCGAGATATCCAATCGTACTTGCTCCAGGTATGGGTTTAAACGCGTTTTTCGCTTATACAGTCGTTTTAACATATGAAATTCCCTGGGAAACAGCATTATCAGGGGTACTTGCTTCAGGAATTATCTTTTTAATTATTACAGTTACGGGTTTACGAGAAAAGATTATTAATACAATTCCACAAAACTTAAAATTAGCCGTTGGTGCTGGGATTGGTTTCTTTATTGCTTTTATCGGATTTAAAAATGCAGGTATCATTGTAGCTGATGATTCGACATTAGTAACCTTAGGTAACTTAGCAGATCCGCTCGTATTATTATCAGCATTTGGACTTATTGTCGCTGTTATTTTATTAAGTAAAGGAATTAAAGGTGGTATCTTTTACTCAATGATAGCCACTTCAATTGTCGGAATGATTTTTGGACTTGTCCCAAAAATTACAGGTGCAGGTGATGTTGTTGGAGCAATTCCAAGTATCGCACCAACTTTTGGACAAGCATTTCTTAATTTTGGAAATATATTTACAATAGAGATGTTTGTTGTTATTTTAACCTTTTTATTCGTTGATTTCTTTGATACAGCTGGAACGCTCGTTGCAGTTGCAAATCAAGCAGGTTTAATGAAAGATAATAAATTACCTCGTGCAGGACGTGCGCTCTTTGCTGACTCAACAGCAACAGTTGTCGGAGCAGCAGTAGGTACATCAACAACTACAGCCTACGTAGAATCAACAACAGGTGTCGCTGTTGGGGGAAGAAGTGGTTTAACTGCAGTATTTGCAGCGCTCTTCTTTATTTTAGCATTATTCTTTTCACCCTTATTAAATGTTGTTACGCCACAAGTAACCGCGTCCGCATTAATTATTGTCGGTGTTTTAATGTCAACAGCATTAAAACAAATTGAATGGGATAAATTTGAAATAGCGGTACCTGCCTTCTTTGTTATTATTGCAATGCCGCTTACTTCAAGTATTGCAACAGGGATTGCTATAGGATTTATCTTCTATCCAATTACGATGTTAATGGCTGGAAGAATTAAAGAAGTACACCCAATGATTTATGGTATGTTTGCTATCTTTATTTTATACTTTGCATTTTTAACATAATCACTAAAAAGACTTACATTTTAATTAATGTGAGTCTTTTTATTTAATAGATAGCTTCGTTTATTCTTTAATAAATATTATTATTAAAAATGTTATAAAAGTTTGGAGTTTTCTCTTTTTTTTGTGTATGATAAAGGAACAGTTTTATTTTCTAAAAAAACTGAATAATACATAATGTTATTTAAAATAAATGGTGGAATGGAGAATCTTATGCTTAAAGTAATAAAAATTGCAAGTGCTTTCATTGGAGTTATTGTAGGAGCTGGTTTTGCTTCAGGACAAGAGATATTACAATATTTCACAAGCTTTGGATACATGGGTATTTTAGCAGCCATTGTATCGACTATTTTATTTGCCTTTTTAGGGATGAGTTTAACTAAAATTGGGAGTCGTTTGCAAACGTTATCTCATAAAGACGCTATTTATACAATTAGTGGCCGTTATTTAGGAATTATTGTTGACGCAATTTTAGTATTTACTTTATTTGGTGTCGGGGTCGTTATGGTCGCAGGAGCTGGATCATCATTAAATCAGCAATTTGGTTTGCCCGTCTTTGTTGGTAGTTTACTTTTAATTATTCTTCTCATGATGGCAATGACGTTAAAGGTTGATAAAGTAATTGCTGTTATTGGAAGTATTACACCATTTTTATTAGTCGCAATTGTCGGAATCGCTATTTACAGTATCTTTACAATGGATTTGAGTTTTAGTGAGTTAAATCCGATTGCGTTAGAACAAGAAAAGAGTTTTCCAAATTGGTTTGTTTCAGGTGTTAACTATGCCTCATTTAATATAGCAGTAGGAGCAGGTATGGCGATTGTTATGGGTGGTGCTGAAGAGAATGAACGCCTTGCAGCACTTGGAGGTCTTCTTGGTGGGCTTGGAATTGGAGTCTTAATTATGCTCGCTCACTTAGCAATATTTTCTAAAGTTGATATTATTGCAGCTTATGACTTACCTTTATTATCACTTGTTAATGATATATCACCTATTTTAGGCTTTCTCATGTCAATTATTCTATTTGGAATGATCTTTAACACAGGACTAGGTATGTTCTATGGTTTTGTTGCCCGGTTCTTTAAACCAGAAACAAAGACTTTTTTCATTGCATCAGGCGTAACATTAATCATTGGATTTATCCTTAGTTTTGTTGGATTTACTGATTTAGTTTCTAAAGTATACTCAACGATTGGTTATATGGGACTATTCTTAATTGTCGCTTTAATTTATGCACCATTTAGATTAAAGAAGCTTGGAATAAATAAAAGATAAGCAAAACGAGGCGATTTTTCGCCTCGTTTTTTATTTACTTATTTTTACATTTAATTTATAAACAATGAGTAAAACTGTTCCAATCACGGTCATTAAACCAAGTACAAAGTATAAATGATTCCCACTGAAATGATCGATTAAGAGTCCGCCACCAATTGATCCAATAATACCTGAAACTCCGAAGAAGACAGAGTAAAATATTAAGTGACCAGTCGATTTAAGTGTATTTGGAATAATCCGCGTCACATAATCAAGTGAACTTAAATAAAATATACCAAAAGTAAGTCCGTGAAGAAGTTGACCGGTTAAAACAAAGACTGGGTCTGTTGAAAGAGCAAACAAGATCCATCTTATTGTATATAAGATACTTGCTAAAATAATAAAAAATAAAGCACGGTCTCTTTTAAACCAAAGATAAGCAAAAGCGAAAATTAACGCCTCGCTTACAAGCGCAATAAACCAACCAATTCCAACAAGTGATTCATTACCACCAAGTTCAGTAATAAAAAGACCAATAAAACTATCATTCGCTCGGTGGGTAATTGTAATTAACATCATAATCAGTAAAAAATAAATAAAGGGTTTATTTTTTACTAGTATTTTTAAGTCTTTTAACTCAACTGTCTGTTCATGCGTTGTGGTTTTAATGTCATCGATTTGAAAAGCGACAACGAGTAAAATTGTTCCAAAAATTAAATAAGGAAAGCGCATAAATTCAACACCATATAAATCGAGTAATTGACCAATGAAAAGTGAGGATAAAGCAAAACCAATCGATCCCCAAGTTCTAATTGAACCAAAGGATATGTTTAAAAGGTCTGCTTGCCTTTGCGCTAAACTATCTCCTAGTGCACCGACTGGTGAAGAGAAGAAATAAAAGAAAGCAGCAAAAAACAGAATGAAAATTAACTCGTTCATTTGGAAAAACAAAATACTAAAAATAAGCATCCCGATGATGGTCATAATTAATACCCATTTGACCGTTCGATATTTGTCGCTTAGAAATCCCCAAAAAGGTTGCGATATAATTGAAGCGAGCGGACCTACAGCAAGAACCCAGCCAATTTCAGTTCCTGAGAGTCCTTTAAACTTTAAATATAGAGGTAAAAAACTAATTATAATTGTATTTGTTACATGAAAAAAGAAGATAAGCATTTTTAATTTACGTAAATCTGTTGTCTTAGACATAACTCACCTCAGAAAGAATTAAATAAGTACAGTTAAATACTATAAAAAAGTGCGCATTTCAAGTAATATGAAACTGTAAGTTATTTTACTATATCATATGTAAGAAAGCTGAGCTAAGAATGGAAATTCAGATGTCATGTTTTATAGTTAGTTAAGGAGTGAGCGTCATTGTATAATGCACTAGTAATCGTTGCAATAATTTTAGTCGTAAATATTGTGTATGTGTCGTTACTTACAATAAGAATGATTTTAACATTAAAAAGCAGACGATATTTAGCAGCTCTTGTTAGTATATTTGAAACAATTATGTATATTATCGGACTAAGCCTCGTCTTAGATAATTTAGATGGTATACAAAACGTCATCGCATATGCTGCTGGTTTTGCGACAGGAATTATTGTTGGATCTTTAATTGAAGAACGTTTAGCACTTGGATATATTACAGTGAATGTAATTTCATCAAATCCAGAGTTAGATTTTTCTAAACGATTACGCGATCAAGGGTATGGGGTAACAAGTTGGGAAGCAAGTGGAATGGATGGCAGTCGTTTGTCGATGCAAGTCCTGACACCACGAAAGAGTGAAATGAAATTATACGAAGCGATTAATGAAATTGATCCACGTGCCTTTATCATTTCATACGAACCAAAACAAATTCAAGGTGGTTTCTGGGTGCGTCAAGTTCGCAGAAGAAACTTAAATAAAGAGTTAAAAGAACAAGAAATCATTGAAAATAAAGAAAAAGAGTTAGAAAAAGACCAAAACACGAACAATGAATTATAAAAGCAAGAAAAGGTTCGCTTTTCAATTGACTGTTAAAAACAATGTTTGTTATAATTAATAAGGTTGATACATTTCATAATGACTATTTGTTGTTTTATGAAATTAAGTTAGCTTACCAAAATTAATTTCCATATAATTATAAGAATAAGGCTTTAAGTATCTACCTGATACCGTAAATATCAGACTATGGAAAATTTGAATACAGATCATTTAATATCTACTATTTATTTTTAAAATAATTAGTAAAGACTATTAAATCTATTCATATTTTCATATATTATTATATGTAAAAGAATAGATTTTTTTAATTTTAAGATAAAATTAGAGGAGTTTTAAAATGCCAAAGGTCGGAATTATTATGGGTAGTATTTCAGATTGGGAAACGATGGAACATACAATTCAAGTTTTAGATAAATTAGAAATTGCTTATGAAAAAGAAGTTATTTCAGCGCACAGGACGCCTGAAGACATGTTTTTATATGCAGAGACTGCACGTGAACGTGGAATCAAGGTTATTATAGCAGGAGCGGGTGGAGCTGCTCATTTACCAGGTATGGTCGCTTCAAAGACGACTTTACCTGTTATTGGTGTGCCCATAAAGTCTAATGCGCTTAGTGGGATTGATTCATTATTATCAATTGTCCAAATGCCTGGTGGTGTACCTACAGCAACAATGGCAATAGGTAATGCTGGTGCAACAAATGCTGGATTATTTGCAGCACAAATATTAGGTGTGACAGATGAAAAAATAGAACAGTCATTAAATGACTACCAAAAAACAATGAAAGAAAATGTAGTAGAAATGAGGAATCAACTTGCCAAAAAATAAAGTGATTTTACCACCCAAAACAATTGGAATTATTGGCGGAGGACAACTCGGAAGAATGATGGCGATTGAAGCAAAATATATGGGTTACCGGGTCGCCGTTTTAGATCCGACTCCAAATTGCCCAACTGCTCAAGTAGCAGATAAACATATTATAAGTAACTATGATGATATAGAAGCAATCAAAGAATTAACCGCAGAAAGTGATGTGGTGACTTATGAGTTTGAAAATGTAGATTTAGAAGCGGCACAATATATTGAAAGTAAAGGTAAGCTTCCTCAAGGTGCTTATCCTTTAGAAGTAACACAAAACCGTGAGATGGAAAAAACCGTTTTAAGTGATTTAGGTTTACCGGTTGCACCGTTTGCGATTGTTAAAACAAAAGAAGAATGTGAAGCTGTTTTAAAAGACGCACCACTTCCGTCGGTTATTAAAACTTGCCGAGGCGGGTATGACGGTAAAGGTCAATTTAAAATTGAAACAAAAGCAGATTTTGAAGAAGCTTTAGCATTTATGGATCCACTTGAGACATATATCATCGAACAGTGGATTCCGTTTGATAAAGAAGTATCAGTTGTCTTTAGCTGCACAGCAGATGGTAACTTTAAAATGTTCCCAATTGCTGAAAATGATCACAAAGACCATATTTTATCAGAAACAACTGCTCCAGCAGAAATAAGTGAATCGGTCTACAATAAAGCAGTTGTTGCAGCACGTACAATTGCTGATTCGATGCTGATTGTCGGAACGTTTACTTTGGAACTATTTGTTGTAAAAGATGGGATATTTATTAATGAAATGGCACCACGTCCACATAACTCAGGACATTATACAATTGAAGCATGTAATATTTCACAATTTAAACAGCACATTCGCGCAATTTGTGGGTTGCCATTAACAGAAGTTACTTTACATAAAAAAGCAAAAATGCTGAATGTCTTAGGCGAAGATATGCCATTTGCTTTACGTGCTTTAGAAAATCAACCAGATGCGTTCGTTCATCTATATGGTAAAGCTGAAGTAAAAGAAAAACGTAAAATGGGTCACGTCACGTTTATCGCAGATGATTATACACAACTCGCAGAAATGAAAAATGAATATAAAAAATAAACGAAATTTAAAGGAGAATGTCTGATGGCACATAATATGTTACCTGAAGAAGTTGAAGCAAAAAAAGTATATTTAGAAATGGGATTGTCTGAAGAAGAATACGCTCGTGCAAAAGAAATTATGGGGCGTTTACCGAATTATACAGAAACAGGCATTTTCTCTGTTATGTGGTCAGAGCATTGTAGTTATAAGACATCTAAACCATTGTTAAGCAAATTTCCAACAAAAGGTCCCCAAGTACTAGTTGGACCTGGTGAAGGTGCTGGTGTTGTTGATATTGGCGATGAGCAAGCAGTTGTATTTAAAATGGAAAGTCATAATAGTCCGTCAAGAATTAATCCGTTTGAAGGAGCTGCAACAGGTGTAGGTGGTATTTTACGTGACGTGTTTTCAATGGGTGCACGTCCAATTGCGGCACTAAATTCACTTCGTTTTGGGCCTTTAGGTACGGAACGAACAAATTATTTATTTAAAGAGGTTGTTCGCGGGATTGCACATTACGGGAATAATGTAGGGGTACCAACAGTTGGTGGTGAAATCCAGTTTGATGATTGTTACTCAGACAGTCCGCTTGTTAATGCGATGGTCGTAGGTTTAATCGACCATAAAGATATTCAAAAAGGAATTGCTGCAGGGATTGGTAACTCAGTTATTTACGCAGGAGCAAAAACAGGTCGTGATGGAATTCATGGAGCGACGCATTCTTCAGATGATTCAATTTCAGAAGACGCAAAACCAGCTGCAGGAAATCCACATTTAGAAAAACGTTTAATCGAAGCTTGTTTAGAAGCAATTAATTCAAAAAATTTAATCGGGATGCAAGATATGGGAGCGGCAGGCTTAACATCTTCAGGTAGTGAGATGGCAAGTGCTGCTGGAACAGGGATGCTACTTGACTTAGACAGAGTACCTCAAGTAGGTAATGATATGTCAGCTTATGAAATGATGTTATCAGAAACACAAGAAAGAATGTTACTTGTTGTTAAAAAAGGAAAAGAACAAGAATTTATCGACTTATTTAATGCACACGATGTTGAAGCGGCTATTGTCGGTGAAGTAATTGAAGAAAAAGTATTTAAAATTAAACATGAAGATAAAATCTGGGCTGATATTCCAGTTGACGCGCTTGATTCAGATGCGCCTGTTTATTATTTAGATTCTAAAGAAGCAAAATATTATCAAGAATTCCAAGCAATGGAAAGTTCAACACCTGAAGTTGATGATTATCCTGAGATGCTTAAAACCTTACTAATTAGAGAAACAATCGCAAGTAAAGAATGGGTTTATAATCAATTTGAATCTAACTTAGATAATAAGACATTAAAAGGACCAGGTTCAGGTGCAGCAGTAGTACAAATTAATGATCAAGATAAAGCAATTGCAATTACTGCAGATAGCAATTCAAGGTATATTTACCTCGACCCTGAAGTAGGCGGACAAATCGCCGTCGCAGAAGCTGCTCGAAATATCGTTGTTTCAGGTGCCAAGCCACTTGCAATTACAGACGGTTTAAATTACGGAAACCCAACAAATAAAGAGATATTCTGGCAAATGGAAAAAAGTATTGACGGCATCAGTTCTGCGTGTAAAGTACTTGATGTGCCAGTTATTAGTGGGAACGTCTCGATGTATAACCAGTCAGAAGGAAAAGCGATATTCCCAACGCCAATTATTGGTATGGTAGGTCTATTTGCATCATTAAAAGATATTACACCAAACAGTTTCCAAAATTCAGGTGACTTCATTTATATGATAGGTAAGACTGACGCAACATTTGGTGGAAGTGAACTTCAAAAAATAGTAGAAAATGAATATACAGGAAAAGCACCTAAACTTGATTTAGCGATTGAAAAGTCACGTCAAGATAACTTGTTAAAAGCAATTCAAGCAGGTTTAGTTGAATCAGCTGAAGATATTTCAGAAGGTGGTTTAGCAGTTTGTCTAGCAGAGTCAGTTATAAGAGCAGACGGGCTTGGTGCAGAGGTTAATCTAACAGGTGACGTAACTGAACAGTTATTTAGTGAAACACAATCTCGTTTTGTTGTCACAGTAAATAAAGAAAACAAAGGAAAGTTTGAAGCCTTATTAACAGATGCACATGTGATTGGTCAAGTAACAGAAAACTCAGTACTTCAAATGAATGTAAATGAAGAGTCAATTATCAATGAAGAAGTAAGTACACTTAGACAATTATGGGGAAAAAGTATTTCAAAACGTCTAAAAATAAATAACTAGAGGAGACTTGAAAACACCATGTTTGGAGTATGGGGGCACGACAAAGCAGCTGAAATAACTTATTATGGATTACACGCAATGCAACATCGTGGCCAAGACGGTGCAGGAGTAGTCGTTACAAACGGTGAAAAATTACAACTTCATAAAGATACCGGTCTTGTTAATGATGTTTTCAAACGTTTTGATTTTTCTAAATATCCAGGCCGAGGGGCGGTTGGTCATGTACGTAATGCAACTCAAGATGATGGTACTTTTGATAACGTACAACCATTTGTTTTTAGAACCTTAGAAGGTAGTACGGCAATTGCCCATAGTGGTGAGCTTGTGAATGCTAAAACGTTAAGAAAAGAATTAGAAGAGTCAGGTAGTATTTTACAAACAACATCAGATACTGAAATTCTTGCTCACTTAATGAAAAAAAATGGCGAAAAAACAACAGAAGAAGCAATTCTTTCAGGTCTTGAACGTTTAATTGGTGCTTATGCTTACATTGTTATGACTGAAGATAAAATGTATGTCGCACTTGATCCACGTGGCATTCGTCCGTTATCACTCGGACGGATTGGTGATGCTTACGTTGTTGCTTCAGAAACATGTGCTTTTAGTATTGTTGGGGCAACTTATGAGCGTGAAGTTCTTCCAGGTGAGTTACTTACGATAAGTGATGAAGGGATTAAATCAACACGTTTTTCATTAAGAGAACCAAGAAGTTTATGTGCGATGGAGTATGTGTATTTATCGCGACCAGATAGTGATTTAAACCATGAAAATGTTCATGCATCAAGAAAAAGAATGGGGATTGAGTTAGCAAGAGAAGCACCGATTGTGGACGCGGATATTGTAACAGGTGTTCCTGACTCAAGTATTTCTGCTGCAATTGGTTACGCAGAAATGTGTGGTATCCCTTATGAAATGGGTATTATAAAAAATAGATATGTGGACCGGACATTTATTCAACCTTCACAAGAATTACGCGATCAAGGTGTGAAAATGAAACTATCTCCTGTCCGTGGTATCATTGAAGGTAAGAAAATAGTGATGATTGATGATTCGATTGTTAGAGGCACTACATGTAAACGAATTGTTCGTTTATTAAAAGAAGCAGGGGCAAAAGAGGTACACGTAAGAATATCTTCAGCTCGCATTGAACATCCTTGTTACTACGGAATTGATATGTCTTCACGAGAAGAACTGATTGCCGCAAATTATGATACAGAAGCAATGCGTGAGTTAATTGGTGCTGACAGTTTAGCATTTCTTTCTCCAGAAGGAATGGACAAATCAATTATTAGAGAAAAAACATTAAATCAAGGCCTTTGTAAAGCGTGTTTTACAGGAGATTATCCTGTGCTTGAAAAAGGTGAAAAGAAAGACTTCTTTAGAAAATATTAATCAATCAAGAATTAGGGGCGAAAAAAATGTCAAATGTATATAAAAAAGCAGGCGTTGATGTTGAAAAGGGATATGAAGCAGTAGAAAGAATGAAAAAACACGTTGATAAAACGACAAGACCTGAAGTAATTGGTGGTTTAGGTGCATTTGCAGGACTCTTTGATTTATCGAAATTGGATTATAAAGAACCTGTCTTAGTGTCGGGTACTGACGGTGTAGGAACAAAATTAATGCTTGCCTTTGAAACAAACAAGCATGACACAATTGGGATTGACCTAGTAGCGATGTGTGTCAATGATATTATCGCTCAAGGAGCAGAGCCTCTATTCTTTTTAGATTATATTGGGTGTGGAAAAAATGATCCAGCAGTTATTGAACAAATTGTAAAAGGTGTTTCAGAAGGATGTCTCCAGTCTGGTGCGTCTTTAATCGGCGGAGAAACAGCAGAAATGCCTGGTATGTATAATAATGAAGAATATGATTTAGCAGGATTTGCAGTAGGGATTGTGGAAAAATCTAAACTTATTACAGGTGAATCAATTGCAGAAGGTGACACGATTATCGGGCTTGCTTCAAGTGGTATTCACTCAAATGGTTATTCACTTGTTCGTCAAGTCATAAAAGATTTGGATTTAAATAAAACATATGACGGTTTATCAACTACTTTAAGTGAAGCAGTTATGGAACCGACTAGAATTTATGCAAAATCAATAAAAAACGTAACAAATAAATTAACAGTTAAAGGCATCACGCACGTAACGGGCGGTGGATTTTATGAAAACTTCCCTCGTATGCTTTCTGGAGATTTAGGTGTTGAAATCGATAAATCAACATGGGAAGTTCCAGAAATATTAAGTTTTATTCAAAAGCAAGGTAATATTAAAGAAGAAGAAATGTACGGTGTATTTAATATGGGTGTAGGTATTGCACTAGTTGTAAGTCAAGAAGACGTAGCACAAACACTTTCTATTTTAAAAGAGTCAGGCGAAACAGCATTTGAAATGGGAACGATTATTGATCAAAAAGGGGTTCAATTTAAATGAATATGGAAAAACGCGCAAATGTAGCAGTATTTGCTTCAGGAACAGGAAGTAATTTTGATGCAATTATGAATTCACCAGATCGTAACTTTGATGTTGTGCGTCTTGTGAGTGATAAACCAAAAGCACATGTGATTGGTAAAGCTGCTTCATTTGGCATTCAAACGATTGTATTTGATCCGAGCGACTATGAAGATAAAAGCGCATATGAGCAAGAATTATTAGAGCAATTAAAAAGAGCACGCGTAGAGTGGATTGTTTTAGCAGGGTATATGCGTGTGTTAGGTGAAACAATTTTAGATGAATATAAAGGGAAAATCATTAATATTCACCCTTCATTACTCCCTTCATTTAGAGGGATTGATGCAGTTGGTCAAGCACTTGATGCAGGCGTTAAAGTGTCAGGTGTCACGATTCATTATGTAGACGAAGGCATTGATACAGGTGAAATTATCGCACAAGAAGCGGTAACAGTATTCCCGCATGATACAAAAGAATCACTCCAAAGAAGGATTCAACAAGTTGAACATAATATTTATCCACGTGTATTAAATAAATTAACAAAAGAGTAAGGGGCTTACTAATGACAAAAAGAGCATTGATTAGTGTTTCAGATAAAACAGGTATTATTGAATTTGCTAAAGGATTAAATGAATTAGGTTATGAAATATTATCAACAGGTGGCACATTAAAACAACTCCAAGAAGCAAATGTTAATGCAATTGCAGTTGATGATATTACTAAGTTTCCAGAAATATTAGGAGGACGCGTAAAAACATTACACCCTAATATTCATGGTGGATTGCTTGCTAAAAAAAGTGATGAGAGTCATTTAAAAGACTTAGCAGCTAATGAAATTGATCCAATCGATCTTGTTGTTGTAAATCTTTATCCGTTTAAAGAAACATTAGCTAAAGATGACGTTTCGCATGAAGAAATAGTAGAAAACATCGATATTGGTGGACCAACGATGCTTCGAGCTGCAGCAAAGAATTATCAAGATGTTGTTGTGATTGTTGATCCAGCAAACTACGAGCGTACATTAGACTTACTTAAAAATGATGCATTAACTTTAGAAGTACGCAAAAACTTTGCAGCAGAAGTATTCCGTCATACTGCACATTACGATGGGATGATTGCAAATTACTTTACTGAAGAAACAGGGGACTTATTTACGCCAACTTTTTCAAGAACATTTGAACGTGTTCAGTCACTAAGATATGGTGAAAATCCTCATCAACAAGCAACATTTTATGAAATACCAAATTACTCTGGCATTAGTTTAGCAACAGCAAACCAGTTGCATGGTAAAGAGTTATCATATAATAATATCCAAGATGCTAACGCAGCACTTGAAATTGTTTTAGAATATGATCAACCTGCAACAGTTGCGGTCAAGCATATGAATCCGTGTGGTATTGGTTTAGCTGACGACTTAGCGACTTCATTTACGCGTGCTTATGAATCAGATCCAATCTCAATTTTTGGAGGGATTATTGCATGTAACCGTGAAGTAGATCTTGATACAGCTAAGCAAATGAAAGAAATATTCTTAGAGATCATTATTGCACCAAGCTTTACAATAGAAGCATTAGACGTGCTTCAAGAAAAGAAAAACATTCGTTTACTTTCAATTCCAATGGAAGAAGATATCAAAGTTTATGAAAAAATGACTTCGGTTAAAGGTGGCTTACTTGTTCAAACGAATGATTCAGGAACAATTACTAAAGATGAATTAAAAGTTGTTACTGAAGTAGCACCGACAGAAGCAGAAATAAACGATTTATTATTTGCTTGGAAAGCTGTAAAACATGTGAAATCAAATGCGATTGTCCTCGCGAAAAATAAACAAACAGTTGGAATTGGCGCGGGTCAAATGAATCGTATTGGTGCAGCAGTGATTGCACTTGAACAAGCAGGAGATAAAGCAAAAGGATCCGTTCTTGCTTCAGACGCGTTTTTCCCAATGCCAGATACGGTTGAAGCGGCAATTGCAGCTGGTGTAAAAGCAATTATTCAACCGGGTGGATCAAAACGTGATCAAGATTCAATCGATAAATGTAATGAACATGGAATTGCGATGGTCACTACAGGTATGCGTCATTTTAAACATTAATGTAAAGGATGGATACATATGAAAGTATTAGTTGTTGGCCGTGGTGGTCGTGAACATAGTGTTATTATGCATCTCGAAAAAAGCGAACAAGTAAGTGACATTTATGCTGCACCAGGTAATGGTGGGATAGAAAAACATGCAAGCTGTGTTGATATTGATGAAATGGATATTAACGGGCTTATTAAATTTGCTAAAGATACAGAAATTGACCTAACAATCGTTGGTCCAGAAAATCCATTAAATGCAGGAATTGCTGATCAATTTGAAAAAGAAAATTTAAAAATCTTTGCTCCACGTAAGAATGCAGCAATTTTAGAAGGAAGTAAAGATTTTGCTAAAGAGTTTATGATGCGTCATGAAATTCCAACAGCACGTTATGAAACTTTTACAGACGCAAGTAAAGCAAAAGCATACATTGAATCACAAGGTGCACCAATTGTAATAAAAGCAGACGGCCTTGCTGAAGGTAAAGGTGTAACTGTTGCTTTAACAGTTGACGAAGCTCTTGAAGCAATCAATGAGATGATGATTGAAAAGACATTTGCTGAAGCAGGACAAAAAATTGTGATTGAAGAATTTTTAGATGGACGTGAATTTTCACTTATTGCGTTTGTTCATGAAAATAATGTATTCCCAATGATTGCAGCACGCGATCATAAACGTGCATACGATAACGATGAAGGGCCAAACACAGGTGGCATGGGGTCATTTGCTCCTGTACCAGATATTACACCAGAAATATTAGATTATACAACGCGTGAAGTATTACAAAAAGCTGCAGATGGTTTAATGAAAGACGAGAGACCGTTTACGGGTATTTTATATGCAGGACTCATGCAAACTGAAGCAGGAACAAAAGTAATTGAATTTAATACACGTTTTGGAGATCCTGAAACGCAAGTTGTCTTACCACTTTTAGAAAATGATTTACTCCAAGTAATCGTTGACGTGATGGATAATAAAGATCCACAGTTAAAATGGAAAGATGAAGCGTGTGTAGGTGTTGTTGTAGCATCTAAAGGTTATCCGGGTGACTACAAAAAAGGTGTACTCTTACCAACTAAAGAAGCGGGTACAGATACGTTTGTTGTTCAAGCAGGAACAAAGAAAACTGACGCTGGAATTGTTTCAAACGGGGGTCGTGTTCTTTTAGTTGGTGCAACTGGAAAAGACCTTAAACAAGCTTCAGATAAAGCATATGATTACTTAAAAGTGTTCGATGAGTCAGATGACTTCTTTTATCGTACAGATATTAGTCGTTAAATTATAGAAAGTGTGCATAAATCAAATAGATTATGCACGCTTTTTTTATTTTTAACTTAATTATTTAACCGTTTTCACAAATCTATCATATATTCGTAGCGATGGACTGTAAATATGTGCTAGAATAGACTTATATCAAGTTATTGGAGAGTTGTATACTATGGAATATGGACAATATTGGAGAAATAAAGAATTAAGGGAACATGTATCAATTATGGATGAAAAACTTGCACCGACAATTATTTTAAAAAATGGTGTTTATTTAAATGTCTTTACTAAAAAATGGATCGAAGCAAATATATGGATTTATCAAGACCGGATTATTTATGTAGGTGAAGATTTACCTAAAAATATAGATGGTGTAGAAGTGATTGATTGTCTTGGGCAATATTTAGTACCTGGTTATGTAGAGACACACGCACATCCATTTCAGTTATATAATGCTGAAGAGTTAGGGTTTCATGCTGGAAAATTTGGGACGACAACATTGATTAATGACAACTTAGGGATTTTTAATTTACAGAATAAAAAGAAAGCGTTATCATTATTAGATGCTTTTCAAAATTTACCTATCTCTATGTATTGGTGGGGAAGATATGACTCCCAAACGGCTTTACGTGATGAAGAAATGATATATAATACAAAAAGTTTATTTGACTGGTTAGAACACCCATCCGTGATCCAAGGAGGCGAACTTACAGCTTGGCCAGAATTACTCGCAGGAGATGATCGTTTACTTTATTGGATTCAAAAAACAAAAAAACTAAACAAACCTGTAGAGGGTCATTTGCCTGGAGCATCGAAAAAAACGTTAACTAAAATGAAATTACTTGGTGTAAGTTCAGATCATGAAGCAATTACAGGTGAAGAAGTATTTAATCGTTTAGAGCAAGGCTATCATGTCAGCTTGCGCTATTCATCGCTTCGTCCAGATTTACCTAATATATTAGTTGAACTCGAGCGATTAGGTTTAACTCATTTTGATGATTTGTCATTTACAACTGATGCATCAACACCAGAGTTTCTAGAAGAGGGGCTTATTAATATGTGTATCGAAATTGCGATTACACAAGGTGTCCCGTTAATCGAAGCCTACCGAATGGGGAGCTATAATGGAGCAAAGCACTTAGGACTTGAAGATGTAATTGGAAGTATTGCTCCAGGAAAAATAGCGAATATTAATATTCTTTATGACCAAACAGATCCTAACCCACTAAGTGTTTTAGCTAAGGGTAAGTGGCTAGTTAGAGATGGTTATGTTGAACCTTTTCACAAGCAAATAGATTGGTCTAAGTACAAAGTAGAGCCCGTTCAATATGACTGGGATCTTTCAGAAGATGACTTGCAATTTTCAATTCCAATCGGTCTTCAAGTAAAAAATGATGTGATTATGAATCCTTACGCAGTTGGAGCAGATATTACTGCTCACACCCTTCCAGAAAATACAGAAGATGCATTTTTATTATTAATCGACCGTTATGGTAAATGGCGTGTAAATTCAGTAATTAACGGCTTTACAGATTCATTAGGCGGGCTTGCTAGTTCGTACTCAACAACAGGTGACGTAATATTTATTGGTAAAAATAAAAGTGATATAGAAACCGCATGGGTAAGATTAAAAGAAATTGGCGGTGGTATTGTATTAGCTAATAAAGGCGAAATTATATTTGAATTAAAATTAGAACTAAATGGTTCAATGTTTGTTGGTGGCATGGAAGCATTAATAAAAAAAGATAAAGAGTTAAAAGAAGTATTAATTGAATATGGTTATAAACATGGAAACCCCGTCTTTAATTTATTATTTTTATCAGCTACACATTTACCTTATATAAGAATCACTCAACAAGGTATTTACGACGTGATAAAGCGTGTGACGCTTGTACCAGCTAATATGCGTTAAATTTAAAAAAGGAGTTATTTGAGATGAAAAAGAAACTTGGCCTCATGTTTATCGTTTTATTATTTGCTCTTGTAGGGTGTTCTAAAGGTGATGGAACTTATCCATTAACAGGTTTAAAGTCAGAAGATGATGCAAACAACCGGACACTTGGTGTGATGGTTAATAATCATCCTGATGCAAGACCGCAAACGGGTTTATCAGATGCTGATATTGTATTTGAAATTTTATCAGAAGGTAATGTAACGCGATTTTTAGCATTATTTCAAAGTAACATTCCAGAAGTTGCGGGCCCAGTCAGAAGTGCCAGAGAATATTATTTTGAACTTGCTAAAGGATATGACGCTTTATATGTGTATCATGGCTCAGCTAAAAAGGTAGAAAAACTCTTACAAAAAAGTGGCGTCGATTCGATTAACGGTGCTTTTCATGATGATGATAAAGTATTATTTAAACGTGAAGATTTTCGTGTAGCACCTCATAATTCTTATGTGTTTTTAGATGCTGTATATGATCAAGCAGAAAAAGAAGATTTTAAAATTGAAAATAAACAAAAACCTTTAACGTTTTTAGATGATGGTGATAAGGTTGAAGGTGAATCTGCAGAAAAAATTTCAATAAATTATTCTAATTCATTAGTTGAATTTGCGTATGATGCGACAAATGAGACGTATCTACGTTATAATGATAATGAACAAACTGTTGAATTAGCTGATCAGACACCGATTGAAGTCGAAAATGTATTTATTGTTAAAATGGATCATGAAGTAATCGACTCAGAAGGTCGTCGCGCCATTGATATTGAAGCAGGTGGCGAAGGTTATTTGATTCAACAAGGCAAAGTCCAAACTGTCGAATGGGAAAATTCAGATGGAAGAATCGTTCCTGTAAAAGATAATAAAGAGATTGGTTTTGTAAAAGGCCAAACATGGATTAATGTTGTTCCTACAACATATGAATTAAATAATGAAATCACAATAACGAATGAATAGCACGAGGAGGTTTTTTTGTGCAAATAGATAAATTACGAGGGCAACAATTAGATCAAATGTTTGATGCGATGTTATCAATTAAAACACGTGAAGAGTTTTATCAATTATTTGATGATTTAGCAACAATGAATGAAATTCAATCTCTTGCTCAACGTTTACAAGTTGCAAAAATGTTGAATGATGGAGATACATATAGTCAAATTGAAAAAGAAACAAAAGCATCCACAGCTACGATATCAAGAGTTAGAAGATGTCTGGATTATGGAAGCGACGGATACAAAATTGTCTTAGAAAGAATGAAAGATAAATAAGCGAGTTAGAAGCAACCTTATTCTAATTATTAGAATAAGGTTGCTTCTTTTATAAAGTTTAGCAAATCATTCTATACTCATCCAATTATTTGCTATAATAGAATGAGTGTAAATTTTGGAGGCTACTCATGTTAAAAGAAAAAATGAAAAGCTGGAAACACATTTTTAAGTTAGATCCAGCTAAATCAATTAATGATGCCGATTTAAATAAAATTAAACAGTCACAAACAGATGCTTTAATCATCGGTGGTACTGATAATATAGAAGCAACAGACGTGATTGATTTACTACTTAGACTAACTGATACATCACTTCCTGTTATTTTGGAAGTTTCCACAATGAAAGCAATTGTTCCAGGATTTGATTTTTACTTTATTCCGCTTGTTTTAAATAGCCAAGATAAAAAGTGGATGATGGATATTCATCATCATGCCATTAAAGAATATAAAGAATACCTTGATTATGCTGACTATTTTTTAGAAGGCTATTGTATTTTTAATGAAGATGCTAAAGTATTTAAAAAAACGAATTGTAAAAAACCAACAACTGAAGATGCTGTTGCTTACGCATATATGGCAGAAAATTTCTTTAAATTACCAAGTTTTTATATTGAGTATAGTGGCAAATATGGTGATGTTGATATCGTAAAAGCAGTTAAAGCAGAATTAAAAGAAACATTACTTTTTTATGGTGGGGGTATTAAAACATTGCACGAAGCAAAAGAAATGAGTGCATACGCAGATGTGATTATTGTCGGCAATGTTATATATGAAAATATTGATCAAGCAATCGAAACAACTAAAATAAATGAGAAATGAAATATATATAGGCGGTGTTATTGTGAGTCAGATTGAATTATTACAAGGATTAAATAAAGAACAACAAGAAGCAGTGAAACATACAGAAGGTCCATTACTTATTATGGCTGGAGCAGGTAGTGGAAAAACACGTGTGTTAACACATCGAATTGCTTATTTAGTCGAAGAAAAACGGGTTCCGACATACAATATTTTAGCCATTACATTTACAAATAAAGCAGCAAAAGAAATGAAAGACCGTGTAGAATCACTTGTTGGTCAAAATAGCTACCAAATTTGGGTATCGACCTTTCACTCGATGTGTGTGAGAATTTTACGGCGTGATATTGAACAAATTGGGTATAACCGTAACTTTACAATATTAGATGGAAGTGATCAGCAAACGGTTATTAAGCAAGTTTTGAAAAATTTAAATATCGACCCAAAAAGCTTTGAACCAAGAGCAATGATTGGGCAAATAAGTAATTTGAAAAATGAACTTATCACACCAAAAGAATACACAAAAACGGCAAATAACTATCATGAAAAAGAAGTTGCTCGTATATATGAAGCGTATCAAGCAATGCTAAGTAAAAATGAAGCGTTAGATTTTGATGATTTAATTATGCAAACTGTTTATTTATTTGAACGTGTCCCAGAAACGCTCGACTACTATCAAAATAGGTTCCAGTATATTCATGTCGATGAGTATCAAGATACAAACCATGCACAGTATTATTTAGTTAAATTATTAGCTAGTAAATATAAAAACATTTGCGTTGTGGGTGACTCTGACCAGTCGATTTATGGCTGGCGAGGGGCAAACATTGCTAATATATTATCATTTGAAAAAGATTATACAAACGCCCGCACAATATTTTTAGAACAAAATTACCGTTCAACTAAATCAATCTTAGATGCGGCAAATGAAGTCATTAAAAATAATAAAGGCAGACTAGAAAAGAAATTATGGACTGACAATTTAGATGGTAAAAAAATAAATTATTACCAAGGATCTTCAGAACGTGATGAAGCACTATTCATTACAGAAACGATTCAAAATATGATTGGTGATAAAAAATATACACCAAATGAGATTGCTATTCTTTACCGGACAAACGCTCAATCTCGAGCAATTGAAGATACATTTATGAAGTCAGATATTACCTATCAAATGATTGGTGGTCAAAGGTTCTATGACCGCAAAGAAATTAAAGATATGATATCTTATTTACGTTTAATTACCAATCCAGATGATGATATTAGTTTTGAACGTGTTGTAAATGTCCCTAAACGAGGTGTCGGGGCTACATCAGTTGACCGTTTACGAGCATATGCAACAGAACATGATATTTCATTTTATAATGCAGCTAAAGAAGTTGATTTTACAGGTATTTCGAAACGTACGGCAAACACAATTGAAGCCTTTCAACAAATGATTGAAAACTTTAATCAACAACAAGACTTCTTAACAGCAACAGATATTGTTAACGAAGTATTAGAAAAAACAGGTTATATCGAAGCATTGAAAAAAGAAAATACAATTGAAGCAAGTAGCCGAATCGAAAACTTAGAAGAGTTTATCACAGTAACAAAAGAGTTTGAAAAGAATGCCGAAGAAGATAAATCATTGATTGCTTTTTTAACTGATCTTGCACTTGTCGCTGATATTGATTCGATGGATGACGAAGAGGACCCGGATAATAGTGAAAAAGTAACGTTAATGACGTTACACTCAGCTAAGGGGTTAGAGTTTCCAGTTGTCTTTTTAATTGGTATGGAAGAAAACGTATTTCCACATAGTCGCTCGATGATAGACAATGATGAAATGGAAGAAGAAAGACGTCTTGCGTATGTGGGTATTACACGAGCAGAAAAAGAACTATACTTAACACATGCTCAGATGCGCACGCTTTATGGTCGAACAAATATGAACGCTATGAGCCGGTTTATTAAAGAAATTCCTGAAGAGTTAATTGAATCTGTTGAAGAGGAAATAGGTTCAATGTTTAATACGAATAACTCATTTGGTGAACAAAAACAAATGTATAATAAACGTCCAGACAATCGATTTAAACAGAAACAAGCTCCAAAACGTAGAGCACTTAAAGCAAAAACAACAGGTGCTGAAAATGAAGCATGGAAGACAGGCGATAAAGCAAATCATAAAGTATGGGGTGTTGGAACCGTAGTGCGCGTTCAAGGTGAAGACGAAGCAATGGAAATTGACGTAGCTTTTCCAGCTCCTACAGGTATTAAACGATTGCTTGCAAAATTCGCTCCAATTACGAAAGAATAAGAAGGTGCCTTGATGACGAATGAGAAAATAAAAGAGAAAATAAATGAATTAGTTGAACAATTAAACCGGTACGCGCACGAATACTATGTACTCGACTCACCAACGGCACTTGATCAGGATTATGATAAACTTTATCAACAATTAATAAAACTAGAAGAAGAGTATCCTGAGTTACGCTTATCACATTCACCAACGATGCGCGTAGGTGACGCGCCATTATCTGAATTTGTTAAGGTGGAGCATAAAGTACCGATGTTTAGTTTAGGTAATGCGTTTTTAGAAAGTGATTTACTTGATTTTGACCGACGGGTTAAAGAGCGCGCGACAGAAGTCGAATACATTTGTGAACTTAAAATAGACGGTTTAGCGATATCACTCACCTATGAAAATGGTTATTTCGTTCAAGGTGCAACGCGTGGTGATGGTAGAATTGGCGAAGATATTACAGCTAACTTAAAAACAATTAATAGTATACCACTTAAAATCAACGAAATAGGTTCAATTGAAGTACGTGGTGAAGCGTATATGCCCAAAGAATCATTTGAAAAATTAAATGAAAACCGCTTGAAAAATGAAGAACAACTTTTTGCTAATCCACGAAATGCAGCAGCAGGTTCTCTAAGACAACTAGATTCAAAAATTGCTGACTCACGCCATTTAGATGTGTTTATGTTTGGTTATGGCGAGTGGGAAGCAAATAAAAGTCACGCGTCTCATAGTGAACGGCTTAATTATTTAAGTGAGCTTGGTTTTAAAACAAATCCAGAATGGCAAAAGTTTTCACAAATTGAAGAAGTGCTTAACTATGTAAACTACTGGACAGAAAATCGTCATGAATTACCTTATGAAATTGATGGAATTGTTATTAAAGTAAATAGTATAGCCCTGCAAACAGAACTCGGCCACACGGCACGTAATCCGCGCTGGGCAATTGCTTATAAATTTCCAGCAGTCGAAGCAAAAACAACTTTAACAGATGTTGAATTAAGCGTTGGTCGTACAGGAGTTGTCACACCCACAGCTGTTTTAGATCCTGTTTTAATAGACGGCTCGATAGTTGGTCGCGCGACCTTACATAATGCAGATCAGATAAAATTATTAGACGTCCGTATTGGTGATAAAGTGATCTTAAAAAAAGCAGGCGATATTATTCCTAAAGTTGTCCGTGTGATTAAAGAAGAAAGAACGGGTAATGAAGTCGCTTATGAAATGCCTAAAACGTGTCCAGCTTGTGATAGTGAGCTTGTTCATTTAGAAGGAGAAGTTGCTTTAAGATGTTTAAATCCAGATTGTCCAGCTCAACTTAAAGAAGGATTAATCCACTTTGTATCACGAGAAGCAATGGATATTAGAGGATTAGGTGAACGTGTTGTCGAACAACTTTATGATGAATCACTGATAAGTTCAATTGCAGATATTTATAAGCTTGATAAATCCCGTTTACTTACATTAGAACGCATGGGTGAAAAATCGGTTAATAATTTACTCGAAGCAATTGAATCATCTAAAACGAACTCACTCGAAAAATTAATTTTTGGCTTAGGGATTCGTCATATTGGAGCAAAAGCAGCATCAATTTTAGCAGCTAACTTTAAAACAATTGATCATTTACTAGGAGCAAGCTATGAAGAAATCGTATCAATTGATGAAATTGGTGAAATTATGGCTGCATCAGTGATTAAGTATTTAAATGAACCTCACGTCAAAGAATTAATCGCTCATTTAAAAGAGCTTGGAATCAATATGACTTATAAAGGACCTGCACTTGAAACTTTAGAAGATGATAGTTTATTATTTGCAAGTAAGCGTATTGTCCTAACCGGGAAGTTAACTCATTATACACGCCGGGAAGCAAAAGAAATTATCGAGCGCTTAGGCGGCGAAGTAACAAGTAGTGTAAGTAAAAATACAGATATTGTTGTTGCCGGTGAAGATTCAGGTTCAAAATATGATCAAGCAGTAAAATTAGAAGTTGAAATATGGGACGAAGAAAGCTTTATAAAAGCGACAGAGGGGGAGTGATTTGGTGCTGAGAAAATTTATTGTTTTACTAAGCGTATTACTTATTGTAACAAGCTGTGCGCCCACACGAGAGTCAGAAGAACCTGAAGAAATAGAAGAAGAGATTAAAGAAGATGAAGAAGTTTCAATTATTCCAAATTATAAAGTTACAGATGACCAGTATCAAATCATGCTACCTTATCAGCCAAATGAAGCGCGTGGTACAATAACAAATCAAGTAGCAAATAGATTTGATATTGATGAGATGGAAGAAGGTTTAAGACGTCACTCTGCTAAATCATTTAATCCAGACGATTACTTTTTTGAAGAAGGACAATATTTAACGAGTGATTTAATTTATAGTGTGATTGAAAAACATAATCCAAATCAAGATAAGTTAAAAAGTAAAAAGGATCATGAACAAAACCCAAGAATATTTTCACATATTCTTGAACAAAATTACTTACAAAAAACAAAAGATGATAATGTTAAACTAAGTGGCGCTTCATTTGGTATTGCACTAAAATCTGTTTACCGCTATCAATTAGAAGAAGGCGGACCTTATTTTGAATATAAAATTAGTAAAAAAGAAGCACTAGCAAAAGGTGAAGAAATTGCCGCTGATATTGTAAAAGAATTGCGTGAAATAGAAGAATTAAAAGAGATTCCATTTATGATAGCTTTATATCAAGAACAAAGTATTGCTTCTCAAGTTCCAGGAAATTTTGTCCAGCAAACTACCGTTAAAAAAGGTGCTGATAAATTAGGAAAATGGGAAGGAATATCTGAAAAATATGTTTTATTCCCTTCTAAAGAAGGTAAAACAGATTATGTAGATGATTATGAAAAAGTAAATACTTTTGGAAAAGGTGTAGGAGAATATTTTCCTAACTATGTAGGTGTGATTGGTGAAGGGCTTTATATAGATGATAATTTAACTTCGTTATCGATTAATATACCGATTGAATTTCAAGGTAAAAGTGAAATCATCGGATTTACCCAGTACATTTATGGTTTAGCAGATAAAACATTTTCTAAAAACCACGAGTTAGAAATTAAAGTAACGTCAGTTGATCAAGTAGAGAGTCTTTTGTACCGTGAAGCAGGGGAAAAAGAATTAAATGTGCATATTTTTAACTAATCAAATGCTTTAAAGTAGAATTAACATTTATTTGTTAATTCTACTTTTTTTAGTTTAATTACTAACTTGAGTAGATTATTTAAAGCCGTTTATAGTATACTTATAATGATAGCGCTTTAAAGTTTGATGTAACAATAGCTCGTAAGGTAAATAGCAATCAGATTCAACACATATTTTTTAGCTAATTAAAAATAGGAGGATGATTATTGATGGTAGTGCCTTACAAACATGAACCGTTTACAGATTTTACAGTAGCAGAAAATAAAGAAGCGTTAGAAAACGCAATTAAGCAAGTCGAAATGAATTTAGGTGGTGAATACCCTTTAATTATTAATGGAGAGCGCATAACAACTGAAGAGAAAATCATTTCAGTTAATCCAGCAAATCCAAATGAAGTAATCGGTATAGTTTCAAAAGCAAATAAAGAAAATGCAAAACATGCAATGGAAGTAGCAGATGAAAGGTTCGAATCTTGGCGGAAGTCAGACCCTGTATTTCGTGCGGATGTTTTATTCCGAGCTGCAGCGATTATTAGACGACGTAAACTCGAATTTACTGCTCATTTAGTTAAAGAAGGTGGTAAACCTTGGAAAGAAGCGGATGGGGATGTTGCAGAAGGGATTGATTTTTTAGAGTATTATGGAAGACAAATGCTTGAATTAAAAGACGGGGCCTATGTGGAAAGTCGTCCGATTGAAGCGAACCGTTATGACTATATTCCTTTAGGAGTGGGTGTTGTTATTTCACCTTGGAATTTCTTATTTGCAATTATGGCAGGGATGACTTCAGCGGCAATGGTATCTGGAAATACTGTCGTATTAAAACCGGCAAGTACAACACCTATTATTGCCCATAAATTTATTGAAGTGTTAGAAGAAGCAGGTATGCCAAATGGCGTTGTCAATTATGTTCCTGGTTCTGGAAGTGAAGTTGGTGATTACTTAGTGGATCATCCCCGTACGCGTTTTGTGAGCTTTACAGGGTCGCGGGCGGTGGGTACGCGTATTTTTGAACGTGCAGCTGTCGTTCATGAAGATAAGGGGCAGAAATGGTTAAAACGAGCAATTATTGAAATGGGTGGAAAAGACACTATCGTAGTTGATTCGGATGCAGATTTAGAATTAGCTGCTCAATCAATAGTTGATTCAGCATTTGGTTTTTCAGGACAAAAATGTTCAGCATGTTCACGCGCAGTTATTCATGAAGCAGTTTATGATGAAGTTGCAAGTCGTGTCGTTGAATTAACGAATGAAAAAAAGGCAGGCGATCCAGCAACAAATGAATATTTTACTGGTCCGGTTATTGATCAAGCCGCTTATGATAAAATAACAAGTTACATTGAAATTGGTAAAAAAGAAGGTGAACTTTTAGCAGGGGGCGATGGAGATGATTCAAATGGTTGGTTTATTCAACCTACTGTCTTTGGCGACTTAGCACCCGATGCACGAATTATGCAAGAAGAAATCTTTGGGCCAGTTGTTGCGCTCGCAAAAGCGAAATCATTTGAAGAAGCAATTGAAATTGCTAATAATACAGATTACGGTTTAACAGGTGCAGTCATTACTAATAATCGTGAGCACTTGGAGCAAGCGCGAAGAGATTTTCATGTCGGAAATCTTTATTTTAATAGAGGTTGTACGGCAGCAATTGTAGGTTATCAGCCTTTTGGTGGATTTAATATGTCAGGAACGGACTCAAAAGCAGGAGGGCCAGACTATTTAATTCATCATATGCAAGGAAAATCAACGTCAGAAATGTTTTAGTAAAATAGGATGTGGGGTGACGCGTTATGGATAATCCTGTTAAAGATTTCTTTATGCAATTATCTGAAAATAAAATGTTAAATTCTGCAGCAAAACGGTGGGGGTTTGTTTTTGGTGCTAATCGTGTTGTTGCAGGTGTAACAATTGAAGAAACGATGGAAACGATAAAGAAGTTAAATGAATCTGGAATTAGTTGTACAGTGGATCATTTAGGTGAATTTGTATATGAAAAGAGTGAAGCAATAAAAGCTAAAAATCAAATCCTACAAGTGATTAAGGCAATTAATGAAAACCAAGTTGACGCGCATATATCACTAAAACCCTCTCAATTAGGTTTAGATATTGATTATGATTTTTGTTTAGGAAACATTGAAGAAATTGTTAGCCAAGCTGATAAATATAATATTTTTATCAATATCGATATGGAAAGCTATCGTCATTTACAGTTATCTTATGATCTTTTAGATACGCTTAGTAAAAACCATAATAATGTAGGAACAGTTATTCAAGCCTATTTTTTTAGAGCAGAAGAAGATTTAAAAAAACATCAAGACTTTAGATTGCGCATTGTTAAAGGAGCTTATAAAGAGGCGCCTGAAGTTGCTTTTTTAGACCAAGAAAAAATTGATCAAAATTTTATTGATTTAATTGAATTACATTTATTAAATGGTAAATTTACTTCGATTGGTACGCATGACCATCATATTATAAATCACGTTAAAGAATTTGTTCGGAAAAATCACATTTCAAAAAATAAATTTGAATTTCAAATGCTCTATGGTTTTCGTTCAGACTTGCTTTATTCACTCAGAGAAGAAGGTTACGCGTGTTGTTCATACGTTCCGTTTGGTGAAGATTGGTATGGTTATTTCATGAGGCGACTGGCGGAACGTCCGCAAAATATTAATTTATTAGTTAAACAAGTATTTACTAAAAAAACCAATACAATGATTGGTTTAGGAATAGCCGCAATCACATTTGCTGCACTACTTATAAAAAAGAGAAAATAAGCTAAAATTAGCTTATTTTCTTTTTTTTATCTATCTATTATTCGATTTAAATTATATAATATAGGTAAATGGGGTGATACTATGAATTTGTCCAAATTAGAAAAAGAAGGAAAGAAATGGGTAGAAGAAGGCTATATTCAAGAAGCACAATTAGAATTAATTTTGAAAAGTTATTCTAAACAAGATGCAAATGTACTTGTTCTCCTTTTTGCAATATTATTAACAGGATTAGCATTTTTAACATTTATCTTTTCAGATTGGGCACAAGTAGCACATATTTCACGCGTAATTGTCATGTTAGGCTTTACACTAGCTCTCTATATTTTAGGAGATCAACTGTATAGTAGAAAACAAGTTTTATATGGCATGAGTTTTGTTGTATTAGGGTTTATTGGGTTTGGAGCGAGTTTATTTTTAGTTATTAATAATTATGAAGTAATCTTGTATAATGGGTGGCCATTTGTTGTATGGGCACTAGTAGGTTTAGGATTATATGCTATTTATTCAAATTCACTCCTATATGTTATCAGTATAGCTATCTTAACGATTGGACAATTTTATAGTGAGTTTAGTTTCTTTTCATACAGTTATACAATTTTATTCTTATTATTAATAGGATTTGGTTTTATTGCTCTTCACAAAGGAACGAAACTTTTTGCTTATACGTTTGGAATAGGTTTAGTTATTAACTTGTTAGTTTTAACAATAACAACCTTTGATCAATACTACTACTGGTTTATTGTTTATATCTTTGCTTTTTATTTAATCGCTCACCTAATCCCGAAAAAAACGCTCGCGCAGCCGTTCAAATATGTAAGTTTAGTAAGTATGTTTTTATTTAATATTTTACAAGTAGGTTTCATAGAGGATGGATTTATTTTACAAAATGTAAAACTAAGTGGTTTATTTTTAATTATTTTACTCGTCTTAGTTGGTATTATGATTGTACTAAAACGCTTAACGTTAAAAACAATTGATTATATTTATTTGATTTTATTTATACCAACGATTTATTTACCGTATCCATCAGTTATGACTGTGATAGCTTTATTCCTTTTCTCAAGCGCTCTACTGATTGTTGGATATAAAGAGGATCGCAATCAACTTATTACGTATGGAACAGTAGCCTTTTTATTAAGTACGTTAACAGTTTATATTCAATATGCTTGGGAAGCGATGAATAAATCGCTGTTTTTCTTAATTGGAGGATTAATCTTATTTGTGTTTAGCTTTATGATTGAAAGAAGTCGTCGTAAATCTAAAAAGAAAGAGGAGGTTTAAGTTATGAAAAGAGCTTTGTTTTATACACTCTTACTCTTTCAAATTATTGCTGTGTTAATAGTTGTTGTGCAATATAATTTAATAGACACGTACGGAGAAGAAAGAACCTTTATGACTATACCTTATCCAGATGAAGAATATTACCTGGAAGAAGAGTATTTTATAGAAGAAGAAATTAGTGACTATGACATGTACAGTTTTGAATTTGCTATAAATCAGATTCCTAAAGAAAAATGGGAAGGGAAAAAAGACTATGGTTACCGTGATCAAATTTATGTGCTTCTCGCAAAAAACGAGTCTGGTGTTTTTGAAGTAGTTAAGGCGACTGATAAAAAAATTACAACGAATAAAGAAAATGAATTAGTTTTAATTGGGAATAACATTTATGAAGATGAAGATGTCTATCATGTTAGTTATGGATTTGAAAATATTAATGTAGAAAACCATAAAGAGATACTCAAAGACTTTGATATGTCAAAAGAAAATAAAGTAACGTTTAAAGTCGCACCCTGGGAGCAGGGTAAGTTAATCAAGACTGAATAATTAGATGTCCTATAAAAAAGATTTTAGACTCTTTTTTATAGGATATTTTTATTTTAAGTCACAATTAGAAATTAGCTTTTATGATATAATTAAATAAACAGATTTTTAAACTGATTTAAAAGTGAATGTATCTTACAAATAGTTGGGAGGACATGCAAATGTATTGTTTTAAGTGCGGAGAGAAAGTCAAGCCTCATCAGAAATTTTGCCCTCACTGTGGTGCCTATTTGAAAGAAGAGAAATCTACTGATTAAAAGTAAATTTATCTAGAAAAATAAAAGTTGAGACCAGATATAAAGTAATAGATTTTATGAATAATAAAAAAACTCACTTCACCTAAACGAATGGATATTTGCTATAATAGAGCTAACTCTGATATTATAGTATAGGTGAACGTGAGTTTGAACATGTAAATCCTAAGCGTATAATAGAGAATACGATTTAGTTAAACAAAAATAAGGATATGTTTTATGGAGGTGAATGATATGGCTAAAATTACAAAAGAACAAATATTACATACAGCCGATTTAGCAACACTCGCTATATCAGAAGAAGAGGCAGAAATGTATAGTACTCAGCTGACTGAAATTATTACATTTACAGAAAAAATACAAAATATCAATACAGATGGTGTTAAACCAACAATTTATGGTAGTGATAATGATAATGTTTTAAGAGAAGATAATGCAAAAAGAACAATCACACAAGAAGAAGCATTAAAAAATGCTCCATCTAAAGAAGATGGTCAGTTTAAAGTACCATCAATTATGGAATAAGGAGGAAGATTATGTCTTTAAATAACTATTCAATAAAAGAGTTAGTAAAATCATTACATAAAGGCGACTTAACAGCAGTAGATACTGCTAAAATGTCACTCGATCGAATTAAAGAAGTTGATGATCAAGTTAAAGCTTTTATTACTGTTGAAGAAGAAAATGTGTTAGCAGAAGCAAAAAAATTGGACGAATCAAAAGAAGCTAAGGGCAGACTATTTGGTGTCCCTGGTGGAATTAAAGATAATGTAATGACTAAAGGTGTCAAAACAACATGTGCAAGTAATTTCTTAGCAAATTTTGATGACCCATTATATAATGCAACTTTATTAGAAAAATTGAATAAAGATCAAGCATTAATGATTGGTAAAGTTAATATGGACGAATTTGCGATGGGTTCAACAAATGAAACGTCAGCATTTCATCCAACATATAACCCTTGGGATTTAAATCGTGTACCAGGTGGTTCAAGTGGTGGTTCAGCGGCAGCAGTTGCTGCAGGGGAAGTCATGTACGCAATTGGAACGGATACAGGCGGTTCAATTCGTCAACCCGCTTCATTTTGTGGTGTGATTGGAATGAAACCAACTTATGGATTAATTTCTCGTCATGGTGTCGTAGCATTTGCTCCTTCACTCGATCAAGCAGGTCCTATTACACGTACAGTTGAAGATAATGCTTATGTACTTGAAACACTTGCAGGACATGATGAGCTAGACGCAACGTCAGCAAATAGGACTGTACCTAAGTATACTGAATCGCTTAAAAAAGACGTTAAGGGTCTGAAAATTGCTGTACCAAAAGAATTTTTAGGTAACGGCGTTTCAGAAGAAGTGCGTGAATCAGTTATGAACGCTCTTAAAATGTACGAATTACTTGGTGCAACGTGGGAAGAAGTTTCATTACCACATTTAGCATATGCAGATGCAGCTTATTACATCATTGCTAACGCTGAAGGTGCGTCGAGTCTTGCTCGTTTTGATGGTGTCAGATATGGTAAACGTGCTGACGAAACAGAAGATATGACAGAAATGTTAAAAAAATCACGTGGTGAAGGATTTGGCGAAGAAGTTAAACGTCGCATTTTACTAGGTACAACAATGTTAAGTTCAGGCTATCGCGATACACATTTTGCTAAAGCGCAACAAGTTAGAACGTTAATTAAAAATGATTTTGCAGCAGCTTTTGAACATTATGACGTTATCATTGGACCAACGACGCCAACTGAAGCCTTTAAAATAGATGAAACTTTACAAGACCCACTTACAATGTATACAAGTGATATTTTAACGGTGCCAGTAAACTTAGCAGGATTACCAGCTTTATCTGTTCCTTGTGGTTATTCAGAAGCAGGTTTACCATTAGGACTACAAATTATTGGAAAGCACTTTGATGAAAGTACAGTTTATCGCGCTGCTTACGCTTATGAGCAAGCGACAAATCATCATAAGAAACGTCCAGATTTAGGAGGGGCGAATTAATGAAATACGAAACAGTTGTCGGTATTGAAGTCCACGTAGAGTTAAAAACAAAATCAAAAATATTTAGTTCAAGTCCAAATATTTTCGGAGAAGAACCAAACACGAATGTAAATCCTAAAGATTTAGGGTTTCCAGGAACACTCCCTTTATTAAACGAAGAAGCTGTTGAATTCGGTATGAAAGCAGCAATGGCATTAAACTGTGACATTGCTTCAGAAACAATATTCGATCGTAAACATTATTTTTATCCAGACAGTCCAGCAGCTTATCAAATCTCTCAAGACAAACAACCTATCGGTGAACATGGTTGGATTGATATAGAAGTAGATGGCGAGAAAAAACGGATTGGAATTGAAAGAATTCATTTAGAAGAAGACGCTGGAAAACTAACACATAGTAGTGATGGTTCTTTAGTAGATTATAATCGTCAAGGAACACCATTAATTGAAATTGTTTCAGATCCAGATATTAATACACCTGAAGAAGCATATGCTTATTTAGAAAAACTAAAAAGCATTATTCAGTATACAGGCGTTTCAGACGTAAGAATGGAAGAAGGTTCATTACGCGCTGATGCGAATATTTCGATTCGTCCAGTTGGCGAAAAGAAACTAGGTACAAAAACTGAACTTAAAAACTTAAACTCGTTTGCTTTTGTTAGAGAAGGTATTAGAGAAGAAGCAAAACGCCAAGAAAAAATGCTTGATAAAGGTGAAGTTATCCAACAAGAAACGCGTCGTTATGATGATAAAATTAAGAAATCTGTTTTAATGCGCATTAAAGGGGATGCTGATGATTATCGCTTTTTCCCTGATCCAGATATTCCACCTCTTCATATTGATGAAGAGTGGAAAGAACGTGTTAGAAAAGAAATTCCTGAATTACCTGATGCACGTAGAGCGCGTTATATTAAAGAAATGGATTTACCCGCATATGATGCAGGCGTTATTACGGATACGATTGAAATGGCTAACTTCTTTGAAGAAACAGTAGAAGCAGGTGCTGACGTTAAGCAAGCTTCTAACTGGTTAATGGGTGATTTACTTGGATATATGAACAAAGAATTAAAAGAAGTCCAAGAACTACCGATTAAACCTAAAGATTTAGCTAAAATGATTGAGCTTATTAAAGACGGAACGATTTCATCAAAAATTGCTAAAGATGTCTTCACTTATTTAGTTGAAGAAGGTGGCGATCCAGAAGTTTACGTTAAAGAAAAAGGACTCGTTCAAATTTCTGATGAAGGTGAACTAACAAAAATAGTTGGTGAAGTTCTTGATGCAAACGAACAATCAGTTACTGACTTTAAAGAAGGTAAAGGCCGTGCACTCGGATTCTTAGTAGGTCAAGTAATGAAAGCAACGCAAGGTCAAGCTAACCCACAGATGGTTAATAAAATATTAAAAGAAGAAATTGAAAAAAGATAATTTGAAATAAGAGGCTACAAATTAATTGTAGCCTTTATTTTCATTTAATCTTTATTGTCATCTGTTTAGTTTAGGAGGTTATAAACTTGAAAAAAGCACGCATAATATATAATCCAACAGCAGGTCGTGAAACGTTTAAAAGAGAGTTACCAATAGTCTTAGAACGTTGTGAAAAAGCAGGTTATGAAACATCAACTCACGCAACAGTTGGTGCAGGGGATGCTGCAATTGCAGCTAAACATGCAGCGAATAATCATTTTGATTTAATTATTGTTGCAGGTGGTGATGGCACGATTAATGAGGTTATTCATGGCATCGCTCATCTTGAATATAGACCGAAAATAGGTGTGATTCCTGCAGGTACTACGAATGATTTTGCTCGCGCTTTATCAATTCCACTAAAAATTCAACTAGCACTCAGTGTTATTTTAAATAATAAGTCAATCCACTTAGATATTGGCAGAGTAAACGATCAACACTTTATTAATATTGCTGGTGGCGGTGACTTAACAGAGTTAACATATGAAGTACCAAGTGGAATGAAGGCAGTAGTTGGCCAACTTGCTTATTACATGAAAGGCATTGAAATGCTCCCTTCACTTAAACCCGTATATACGCGTATTGAATATGACGATAAAGTATTTGAAGGCGAAATTATGTTATTTCTTGTAGCAAATACAAATTCAGTTGCTGGTTTTGAAAAATTAGCACCTGATGCATTAATTAATGATGGTTTCTTTGATTTGTTAATTCTTAAAAAAACGAATATGGGAGAATTTTTAAGAATTGCTACGGCTGCACTTAGAGGTAATCATTTAGAAGATAATCAAATTATTTACACACAAGCAAAAAAAATTACAGTTACGCCAGAAAACCATATGCAATTAAATATAGATGGTGAATATGGTGGTTTACTTCCAGGTGTAATCGAAAATTTACAAGAACATATTGAATTTTTTGTTCCAAAAGAATTTATAGAAAAAACAAAACAATTAACAAAAGCTAAATTAAGCGAGACTATTTAATTAATAGTGTCGCTTTTTTGTAACATTCTTTTTAAGTATTTAGTGGTATACTCGTTTGCATGAGGAGGAGTTTAATGAGTAAAGAAAAAGTAGTTAGTTTATGGAAAGATTGGCGGTTACATGGAATTGTTTTAATTATTGTTTTAATAACGGAGTCAATTGGAACTTTTTCAATTTCCGTTGGTCCAGGTGTTATCTTATTACTCCCAATGCTTTATGCAATCATAATTGGGTTAGTGTTATATTTCACTCCATTAATTAAAGAAAAGCAAGCTAAAAACGCAGAACCAATTATTGTGCTAGCTGTCTCATTATTACTCGCTAAAATTGGCGTAACAATCGGTCCCGCTTTACCTGAAGTAATAGCTGCAGGACCTGCGTTACTGTTACAAGAACTCGGAAATTTAGGTACAATTTTAATTGCTCTTCCTGTTGCTATTTGGTTAGGGCTTGGTAGGGAATCAATCGGTATGACGCACTCAGTAGGTCGCGAACCAAACGTTGGTTTAATTATGGATAAATACGGAATGAACTCGCCAGAAGGTAGAGGCGTAATGGCGGTATACATATTTGGTACAGTTTTTGGAGCAGTGTTTATGGGACTTATCTCAGGATTTTTAGCAACAATTACTCCATTAAATCCTTTATCGTTTGCGATGGCTTCAGGGGTTGGAAGTGGAAGTATGATGGCAGCAGCAAGTGGATCATTAATTGCTGCTTATCCAGAGTTAGAAACTCAAATCATAGCTTACGCTGGTGCAAGTAACTTACTCTCTCTTTCAACAGGCTTATGGGTAAGTATTTTCATTGGATTACCTTTAACAGAGAAATTATATAAATTCATGACGAAAAATAAAGGAGCCTGAGTAAATGCTTAAAAATATTCAAGAATGGACTTACATTTTAGTTATTATTGGTTTAGCAGGTGTCCTAGGTAACTGGGCAGGTTATGATGTGATGCCACTTAAAGCATTACCAGGTATGGGAATATTAATTGTGGTTTCTTTACTCGGCTTTATTTTACATGCTTTGATTCCAATAAATTTTCCAAGTGTTGCGTATATTTCAATATTAGCTGTTATTATTTCAATGCCATGGATGCCAGGTTCGGAATTAGTCGTTAAATGGACAAGTGAGATTAATTTACTCGCTTTAACAACACCCATTCTTGCTTATGCCGGAATTGCAATTGGTCGTTCTTGGGCGGACTTTGTAAAATTAGGTTGGCGAACGCTTATTATTGCTACACTTGTCTTACTTGGAACTTTCCTAGGGTCAGCAGTTATAGCTGAGCTTGTCTTACGAGCACAAGGCATTATCTAAATGAGAACTTTCTATCTTTTTAGGTAGAAAGTTTTTTTTATGTTAAAATTAAAGATAGTAAACAAAAAAGGAAGATAAAAATGTCTAAAGTGAAATTACCCGTTAAAAAAAATGATGAAATGACACTTGTTTGTGAAGATTTAACTCACGAAGGAAATGGTGTCTGTAAAATAGATGGCTATCCTTTATTCGTACCTGGCATTTTACCAGAAGAAGAAGCGGTGATTCGTGTTGTTAAAACAAATAAACGTTTTGGATTTGGAAGATTAGTTGAGCTACTTAAAGAAAGTCCAAACCGAGTTGAACCGCCTTGTCCGGTTTATTCAAAATGTGGTGGGTGTCAAACACAGCACATGAGTGCAGCACTGCAAAGTCAGATGAAACAAACACAAATTGAGCATCTCTTACAAAAAACGGCCCAGTTACCAGATGTGAAAGTAAATCCAGTGGTTGTTATGGATGATCCGTGGCATTATCGTAATAAAATTCAAATGCCGGTTGGCGAAAAAAATGGTGAAATTATAACTGGTTTCTATCAACCACGTAGCCACCGAATTATTGATGATATGGATACGTGTATGATCCAACATGAAATTGGTAATGAGATATTAGCTGAAATAAGATTACTTGCAAATGAATTTGGTATTAGTGCTTATAATGAACGCAAACATCGTGGTGTGTTACGTCATATCATTATCCGAACAGGCTATCAAACAGATGAAGTAATGGTTACATTTGTGACAAATACAAAAGATCTACCACATGCAGAGGGTCTCGTTGAGCGACTCACAGAAAAGTTTCCGCAAATTACATCAATTATGCATAATGTTAATGCGAAACAAACAAATGTGATTGTCGGTAGCAAGATGAATATTTTATATGGTAATAAATATTTATATGATAAAATCGGTGACTTAACATTTGGTATTTCTGCAGCATCATTTTATCAAGTGAATCCTGAACAAACGAAAAAACTGTATGATATCGCACTAGAGTATGCTGATATTGATGAAACAGATACAGTCATTGATGCTTATTGTGGGATTGGTACAATAAGTTTATTTTTAGCTCAACAAGCGAAATCGGTTTATGGGATAGAAATAGTTAAAGATGCAGTGGATGATGCGAATATGAATGCTAAGCTAAATAACCTAACAAATGCAGAGTTCCATTTAGGTGCAGCTGAAGAGTTAATGGTTGAGTGGAAAGCAAATGGTTTCAGCCCAGATGTTATCGTTGTTGACCCACCAAGAAAAGGGTGTGATGGGGCGTTACTTGATGCGATGATGGAAATGGATCCTAAAAAAATTGTCTATGTCTCATGTAATCCAGCAACACTGGCACGCGATTTAAAAGTGTTATCTGAACAATACAATGTGTCGAAAGTACAACCTGTTGATTTATTCCCGCAGACGCATCATATTGAGTGCGTAGCTTTGATGTCCAGAAAATAAATTTTTACCTATCAAAATTTTATGAAGAAACATCTATTTTATCAACTTGATGAAATAGATGCTTTTTTATTCATTATCAATAGGTTAGCATAAGAAACGTTTAATTACGGAGTAAATAGAATGAAACTTATCATAAATGGTATTCTTTGGATAGTATAAATATAAGTATGTAAAAGAAGGGATACGAATGAATCTAATTACAAAATTTCATAAAGCAATAATAGAAATAGGAATACCAGTCCTTGAGCATCCGATTTTTTATCATGCACCAATTGGTATTCGCTTTGAAATAGGTGGAGAAGAAGATGTGTACATTAAAAGGGGCATCATGAGAAAACTGCAACCTAATCCTGTTTATGTGTCTAAAGCTGTTGACCGTGCTTTAACAATTTTTAATGCTTTACCAAAAAAAGATTTGATCTTAAGAATTGACGTATATGATAAGAAAGAAATTACCAAAGTATTAAAAACACTTCAGTTAAAAACACCACATGAAACAGTGATAAATAAATATGTAGAAGACGTAGAAGAAATGATTCATTACGAATTGTACTGGTCATTGGATGATATCAATTGGTCAGAAGAAACGTTAATTCATGAAATTATTTTAGCTGATATTGGTGGTTTAAATAGTTTGGCATCATCTGTCTATTTATTACATCCAAATGAAAAAATACTTTATCATCTATATGACGATCGAGGACTAGATGTTGTCGCTAAAGATTACGAGAAACTATTTTCCTTATATGAAACTTTTAATGACTGGATTTTAGATTATGATCGAGAATCTATTAACAAAATATTTAAAAGTAAACAAAAGTCATTTGAACATAATAATTTATTTAGCTTTTTAAATAAATTGGAAGAACATAACATATACTATCAGTTGAATAAAATAAGAAGTGAAGCAATTATGGTTGAAATAGTCGTTCCTGGTCAAAGATGGGAAGTTGAATTTTTAGGTGATGGTACTATTGATGTAGAGAAGTTTATAAGTGATAAAGCTTATTATGATGAAAGTGAATTTGATGTGTTATTTAAAGAATTTACTGATTGATTATTAATTTGGTTTATACCAAATAAGCGGATTGAAAAAACAATTGAAACAGAGTAATAAATATCGTAATTTTGTATTATTAGATATATTAGCTTAAAAGAAATATAATGAGGAAAAGAAGATAAAGGGGTATTATGATGAAGTTAATTTCATGGAACATTGATTCTTTAAACGCAGCATTAACAAGTGATTCAAATCGTGCACAAATGTCACGAGAAGTATTAGATACAATTATTAGTTATGATGCTGACGTTATAGCAATTCAAGAAACAAAACTACCAGCAACAGGTCCAAGTAAAAAACATCTACAACGATTAGAAGACTATTTTTCAGATTATGAAATTGTTTGGCGTTCTTCTGTAGAACCAGCACGTAAAGGATATGCGGGAACAATGTTTTTATATAAAAATCATTTAACACCTGAAGTAACATATCCTAAGATTGATGCACCAGGAACGATGGATGATGAAGGCCGTATGATAACATTGGAGTTTGAAAACTTTTATATTACGCAAGTTTACACACCAAATGCGGGTGATAAACTTGTCCGCCTAGATGATCGTCAAACTTGGGATGAAAAGTATGCTAAATACATAAAAGAATTAGATGAAAAAAAGTTAGTTTTAGCAACCGGGGATTTCAATGTAGCTCATAAAGAAATTGACTTAGCAAATCCTAATAATAACCGTAATTCTGCAGGGTTTACGGTTGAAGAACGACAAGGTTTCGATCAGCTTTTAAAGAACGGATTTACGGACAGTTTTCGTCACATTCATGGCGATGTAGAAGGCGTTTATTCATGGTGGGCACAAAGAGCAAAAACAAGTAAAATAAATAATTCAGGATGGAGAATTGACTACTGGCTCATAAGCAATCGCGCAAAAGATAAAATTAAAAAATCTGAGATGATTGATTCTGGTCCAAGACAAGATCACACACCGATTTATTTTGAAATTGCACTCCCTCTTTCATAAGATGAATAAGCGTAGATTATTTTCGTTACAAGACATCGTTTAAAGCAATCCAGAATATAATGAAGTCTTTTAAAATAATTATCATGCTCAAGCAAATATGTAGAAAGCGGTGATAGGTTTGTTTACTATTAGAAATTTTGAAGATAATGATAATGTGGAAATTGTGGAAGCGGTAGAGCCTTTTAAAGTTGTCGAATTTAAAAGAGATTTAAGTGTCAATCATTTAACAGCTCAAACGGCTTATTATGCATCTGAAATGAACTTAAGAAGAAGGCAACTCGTCTGTGATGTAAATTATTCCAACATCACCGTACAAGCAGGAGCGATGCAATGGATGGCAGGAGATGTGAAAGCAACAACAGGTATTAAAGGAGTCGGTGACTTTATTGGAAAAACGTTTAGAGGAAAAGTAACGAATGAATCTGCAATCAAGCCTGAGTATACGGGAACGGGTAAACTTGTCTTAGAACCAACCTACAAACATATTTTACTAATAGACGTTAAAGATTGGAATGATTCGATAGTGATTGAAGATGGACTGTTTTTAGCGTGTGAATCAGAATTAAAACATAAAGCAGTTATGCGTTCTAATTTATCATCTGCAGCACTTGGAGGAGAAGGATTTTTCAACTTAGGCCTTTCTGGTAGCGGTGTTGTAGCCCTCGAATCATCTGTTCCAAGGCAAGAACTTATAGAAATAGAGTTAGAAAATGATGAACTGAAAATTGATGGAAATATGGCAATTGCTTGGTCGGGTAGTTTAGAATTTAAAGTAGAAAGGTCAGGTAAAACATTCATGGGTTCGGCTGCTTCAGGTGAAGGTCTTGTGAATGTGTACCGGGGAACAGGTAAGGTATTAATGGCACCCGTTCGACCGTAATCAATTTAATTTGTTCTAATATGTTTATAAAATTAACATAGCTTATTAAGAATTAAGCTATGTTAATTTTTTTGTTTAAATCTTAACTTCTACCACACTCCTCCTTTATTAAACGGATCTTCTATTTAGCATTTTCGACTGCCATTGTACAAGTAGATCCGTTTCTTGCTTGATTCTCTTAGAAAGTTGAGCGTAACTAGATCAAATAAAAGATTCGTGAGATATTTGTTTTATTATATTATACAAAAAATATATTTAATATATATATTTTATTTATTATATTAATTCAATATTAATCGTGCTACAATATTTTTATAAATAGCATTTAATTATTTCAAACCAGTGCAAATTCAATTTAAAAGTTCATGAAGAAGTCAATTTAGAATAAACTAAGACTAAAACGAATCATCCTAGTTATTTGTCTATTCGTATTTAGAAATAGAAATATACAAGGAGTGAGTTAAATGACAATTGATATTTATATGTATTTTGAAGGTAATGCGAGAGAAGCAGTAGATTTTTATTCAGAAGTATTTGAAGTTAAAAAGAATAAAATCATGACATACGGTGATCAACCAACAGATTCAAATGTTAAAATGTCAGAAAGTGAAAGAAAATTAATTATGCATACGGACCTCGTAATCGATGGGACTAGTTTGATGTTTTCTGATATTTCAACTTCAATGACAAGTCAACCAGTTACTAAAGGTAATGCAATATCACTTGTCATAAGTAATGATAATAAAACGTATATAAAAAACATTTTTGATAAATTAAAAGTAGATGGAAAAATAGAAATGGAACTAGAAGAAACCTTCTATAGTAAATTGTATGGAAGAGTCCAAGATAAATTCAGTAATACGTGGGAAATAATGTACACAGGAGAATAATATTTATAGTGATTGAATAAGCTTAAAACCAACTATTGCGAATGTATAATAGTTGGTTTTTATTTAGGAAAGTAATTTATCTTCGGTCAAAATCTCTTTAAATGTACCTGTCCCATAAATAAGACGCGTTCCACTTACTTCAGATTGAATCCACTTATCAACGATTCCCCCTTCAGAAAACTCAAGGAAAATCGGGATGTCTGGCAAGCGATTAGATAATTCAATCCCTGCTAATAAATCTAATTTATCTTCATGTAAGCAAACGAAAATATGACTGATTGGAATGTCTTGCTCATTAATAATTGATTCTAAATGATTTGTTTCAACATCAAAAGTAACTAAAGAAAGGTTAGAAGTATGATTGTTTTCCCATGCTTGCTTAATTTTAGGCATCGATTTATCAAGAGCTGTAATAGAAAGTGAAAGCTCTTTATTTTGTTGTGCTGCTTTTAGTGCGATATGTTGCCCGAGTTTTCCAAAACCGATAATAAGTAAATGAGTAGGTTTATTTCGAGGCGAAAAATCAATCGGGTACTTTTCAAATAAAGCATCAACAAACAATTCATATAAGTTAATAAGTTGGACTTGGAAATGACGCTTATCGTCTACAATTGTATGATCTAAATCAAGAAATAACTTTTTAGAAGTACTATCTTGCAGGTGGATATATACGGTAAGGTTATGACTTTTTTTATTTTGTTTATTAAAGTAATTTTGGATATCCATAAATTCATTTAAATTATTAATATCGTCTTCATCTAATAAAATAACAGCATTTGCCCGCGGTAAGCGACATTTTGAGTAAATCATTTCTCCGGTATCAAGTCTCGTCAGTACAACAACTTTGAGTTCCTCTAAATAATCGATTGCTTCACTCGACATATTATCTGCAACTAAAATAACACGCTTTTTATTTTTACGTAAATCTTCTATAAAAGCAAGACTGTTTTCATTATAACCAAAAACAACATAATGATTCCCAATTATTTGATAAAAAATTAAGAGAATTGAATTTTCAAGTAAGCGATACATGGCAATAAATACTGTTGAAATTGTATAAGCTGCTGCTGACCACCGAGCGATTTCTACAATTAAAGGATATTTAAGTAAACTTGAACCATCTTCTGTGAAGACATCGGTAATAACAAGCAAAAAGAGTTGAAACGTATAATAAAGCGCATTTAAAACTGAATGTGATTCCACTGAATAATGATAAAAACTATAAAAACCGGTAATAAGTGCGAGTATAAATAAAAAGATATGTAATGCATATTTACGTGTATATAAAATAACGACTGGAAAAAGCAAAAGGTAACAAGCTAAAACAAGTAGAATGGTTAAATCAATTGTTGCTTCATTTTTTATTCCAAACGAAAAAAGTATTGCAGCGAGCCCAATTACAAGATAATAATGTCCAATAAGTCTTTTATTATGTAAAAATTGCTCAAACATACAAATCCTCCAGTTCATAATTTACTTTTTATTAGTTTATCATAAATTACTTGTCGTTAAGTGTGATAGTATACTTACTTAAAAATGAAAAAAACGGAAGTTTATGAGTAAACTTCCGTTTAATTAACTTATTTTCTAAAAAATTCGAGCATTGTTAAAGCAGCTGTATTTAAATCTAAAATAATATATTGGTAAATGGGATGATTATCTGTAATGTTTTGTTCAGTTAAATAATCATGAATGACGGTTAAAAATTTACTTGATAAATCATTATAATTGCCCTTATTTTCAATTGTTTCTTCTGTCATAAGAACGAATAGTTCAAACCAGTGATTTAATTGATTGAGTGCTAAGTCGACTTTTTCTGTTTTACCAAAGTGATTAAAATATAAAGCGTCTAATTGAAGATCTTTAATTAATTTAAGATGGTTTCGGTAAATAGCTAAATCAAATAGGGACGATGGAATACTTGGTAAAAATAAATCAATATTTTCATCTTGTAATTGATCATAATAAACACCAAGCGCGTGTCCTGTGTATAAGTGATTTCTCGCTTTGTCATAAGTAAACATAAAGGTTTTAGTTTTAGGTATTAAAAACTGTAAAGAACGTCCACCTATATCGATTACCTCACCATTTACTACTTCTTTAATTACTTCTTTTTCAACTGGCCTGACAGGTTCAAAATTGTCAGAAAAGTAGTCGCCATAAACAGCGCGCGTAGCTGAAATAAGTTGTTTAGGTTCTGTAAGTGTATCAGTAAAACTTGCTGGTGCGATCACTTTAGCATTAGGGCAAGACCTCAGTAAGACACCAACACCACCCATTGAATCGAGTTCAAGATCACTTATAATGATATATTTCACTCTCGATATTAATGAATTTAATTTAACCAAACTAGTTTTAATATGTTCTACTGCCGGTGTCGAGCCTATGTTTATTAAGGTTAAATTATTTTCATCTAAGATAAAAGTTGCCGTACGTTTAGGTAGATTAAGCGCAAGGCCATCAACAATATATGTATTTTTATCAGTTTCTTGTATAAGTTGATAAGTAATTTTAAAAACCTCTTTCTATTTAACGACTATCCCAAGTAAGCTCGATAAATTGATAGCTTGCATCTCATTTACAATACAACCGCGTAAGTCATGTAAGCCTACTGTTAAATGAGTAAAATGCGTCTCGCTTAAGTCGATTTTATTTAATTTCGTTTCGGAAAAATTAATGCCTGTTAACTGGCTATTAGTGAAATCAATATCTTTTATATCATTTTCATAAAAATCACTTTCTTCTAAAATACATTCGTCGTATTTTACAAAACGCTGACGACTATTTCCAAATGATGCAAGTTGTAAATTAGACTGATTAAATAAAACGTGTTGTAATCTGGCATTTGTTAAAACAATACCAATTAATCTACACTTGTTAAATTCAACATTATGCATACTCGCTTCATAAAAGTGCGTGTCGGATAAATCACAATTATTAAACCGGCAGTTTTTAAAGAAAACTTTATCTAATCTTGTACCTGTAAAAGTAACATTATCAAACAAAACATTATTGAATTCTATCAATTCATCACGCTCAAGATTAATTTTTGAATGAGTGATTAAGACGTTTTCAATAAATGGATTTTCTTCATCAAATATATCTGTAAAAGAAACACGTGGTAAATCTTCTGATAATTTTGGTGTATTTAATTTCAAATTCATCAACTCCTCATTTTAGATTAACAAAGGATTTTGTAATCAGCAACTCCTAATGATTATAATCATTTAGTTGAAAAAAGTTAATAATTATGTACTCATCACGAATATGTTATGATAGAAGTAATAAAGAAATGTTATTTATAAAGTAAGGGGAAGAAATATGAAGAAATTTAAAATATTACCACAAGCAGATAATAGTGAATTAACGTTTAAAATAACGGATGATATATTATTGTTACCATTTTTATTAGAAGCTTTATCAGACAGAGGGAGAAACTCAGTAAAATCAATCCTTTCAAGAGGTCAAGTTACAATTAATGAAATGGTATCGACACAACATGATGAAGAACTTCATAAAGGGGATATTGTCCGTATTATGAAAAATCAAGTTGCCAAGCGAAAAGAGCGTTTAATCGGTCTTGATATTATGTACGAAGATAATCAAATAATTGTTGTAAATAAATCAGCTGGGCTTTTATCTGTTGCAACAAATAAAGGTAGAGAAATTACAGCGCACGGTGAATTAATGAAGTATGTCCGTGATAAAGATAAACAAAACCGAATTTACGTTGTACACCGTTTAGATAGAGATACATCAGGTGTTATGATGTTTGCAAAAACAAAATCAATTCAAACGACATTACAAAATGCATGGGATGAAATGGTGACAGAAAGAAGTTATGTCGCACTTGTTCATGGTAAAGTGAAACAAGAAAAAGGTTATGTTTCATCTTGGTTAAAAGAAAACAACGCTTTCCATGTTTATTCAACTCAACAAAAAAATGATGGTTTATATGCGATGACTTTATATAATGTGATTAGAAAAAATCGTGATTTTTCTCTGCTTAATGTTGAATTAAAAACAGGTAGAAAAAATCAAATTCGTGTGCATATGCAAGATATGGGTCATCCAGTTGTTGGTGATAAGAAATACGGCGGTCGCGGTAACCCAATTAAACGTCTCGGTCTTCATGCTCAGGCACTTGAATTTATGCATCCAGTAAAAAAAGAGAAAATGCGCTTTGAAGCAGAAACACCATCAATCTTTTATACAAAAGTACCATCATAAAAATTTGTTTTTTGTGAGGTGAGTTAATTTGATTCAATATAAAACAAAGCAGATTACTGTTTTTGAAAGTGCTTTGTATGAAACAACAACAACTGTAATTGAAAGTAACGAAGCAATTGTGCTCGTAGACCCTAATTGGCTGCCTGAAGAAATATCTAAAATCAGGGCGCATATAGATCAACGTATAAAGAACAAACAACTTTATCTTGTTATAACACATAGCGATTATGACCATATAATAGGTTCAGGAGCTTTTCCAGAAGCAATCGTGATTGCTTCTGAATCTTTTAAATTAAATAAAGACAAGCAAGCTCGACTAGATGAAATTACAGTTTTTGATCAGATGTATTATTTAACTAGGGTGTACGAAGTAAGTTACCCTAAAGTAAATATAGTAATTAAGGAAAACGAAACCCATATTAGCTTAGGTGATTTAGCATGTATTTTTTATTTATCGCCTGGTCATACAGATGACGGTTTATTTTTTTACATAAAACAATTAAATATATTAATTGTTGGTGATTACTTATCAAATGTAGAATTTCCATTTATAACGAGTAGTTACAACGATTATGTAAAAACGATTAACTTAATGAAAGAAGTAACCAAGAAGTATCATGTAGCATTACTTATTCCAGGTCATGGGAAAGTAACAACTCATTATGATGAGCGTCTTGATTTTTCAATTTGGTATTTACAAATGTTAAGTAAGCAAAATAATATTGAAACTGAATTAAAGGAAAAATTTATATTTTATGAGGGCATGAAACAAGCACATCAAGACAATCTTAGATTAGCAAAAGGTAGGGATTACTTAGATGATTAGTATTGAAGATTTTATGCAAGTGGATATGCGAATCGGAACAATTGTAGAAGCAGAGGAATTTAAAGAAGCAAGAAATCCAGCCATTAAATTAAAAATTGATTTTGGTGACCTCGGCATTAAACAGTCATCTGCACAAATTACTGATTATTATTTACCCGAAGATTTAATTGGCACGCAAATTACAGCAGTAGTTAATTTTCCGCCAATGCGTATTGCGGGTTTTAAGTCAGAAGTGCTCGTTTTAGGTGCTGTTCCAAGCGATGAAAAAGTAGTATTACTTAAACCGGCGACCCAGGTTGCTAATGGAACTAAAATAAGTTAATAAACATAGATAAAGGATGTGTCTATATGGATAGTAGTCAAATTCAAAAAGGTGCAGAATCATTTTATTTTCCAGGAAACAAAACCGGAGTCTTAGTTTTACATGGTTTTACCGGAACAACACAAAGCGTGTATGAATATGGAAAAGCAATAGCTGAAGAAGGGTATACTGTATTAGGCCCGAGATTAACGGGGCACGGGACATTTCCTGAACAAATGGAAATGGCATCTTATTTAGACTGGATTAAAGATGTTGAAGCGGGACTTGAAAAACTAAAGGAAATGTGTGACAAAGTATATGTTGCAGGTTTATCGATGGGTGGGACGCTTACTTTATATTTGAGTGAACGTTATCCTAATTTAGCAGGAATTATTTTAATTAATGCAGCTGTTGAATTACCTAAAATGAATGAATATTATGAAACTAAAAAAGATAAAGCAGAAAGATTCGTTCCGGGAATAGGATCAGATATAAAAAAACCAAATACAATTGAATTAGCCTATGACCAAACTCCTGTTAAGTCAATGGGAGATATACTTGAATTAATGGAACTCGTTAAAATAAAATTAACAGAAATCAAGGTACCAGCACTCCTATTTTCTTCTATAGATGATCATGTTGTGCCACCAGAAAATTCAGAGTATATAATAGATAAAATTAGAAGTGAGCAAAAAGAGCTTATCCATTTAGAAAACAGTTACCATGTCGCAACTTTAGATAATGATAAGCCTTTCATAATATCTAAAACAATCGATTTTTTAAAATCAAATTAGTTAAAAAGAAGTTATAATATGTTAAAGTATACAAAAAGGAGTGGTAATTATGCCAGAAATTAAAAAAGGACACAATCAATTTTATATAGGTGACGATGAAGCAAGTGCGATTGCTAAAGTAACATATAAAGACAAAGATGAATCAACAATCATTGTTGATCACACATTTGTATCTGAAGAATTAAGAGGTCAAGGAATTGCTGGTAAATTATATAAAACAATTACTGATTATGCTCGAGAAGAAAATAAAAAAATTGTTCCAGAATGTTCATATATTGAAGCTAAAATGAAACATAATAAAGAAGATCAAGATTTACTAGCAGAATAATATAAAACAAACCTAATAGAATTTTCTATTAGGTTTTTTGTAGTGTTAAGTAGGAAATGTCACCATATTTTCATAATGTTTATCAGAACTCTCTTTTATAAAACTATATTCATCATATTTTCATAATTGTAGGTTATACTAGTTTTTAGAGTTAAGTTTGGGGGAATCCTATGCCGTCAATTACAGTAATAAAATCAATCGGTATCTTAATTGCTAGTTTTATTATCGGTATTGGTTATTATTATTTTCAGTCGAATCAATCTAAAATCATCCGAAAAAAACAAATTGAAGCAACGTCTTCATTGTTAATCAATTTCGTTATTTATATTTGGATTGGAAAAGTACTTGTTAATTTACCGAAATTTATTAATGATCCTTTAGCAATTTTAGCTTATCCAAGTAATGCGAATGCGTTTTATGTAGCAAGCGTAATCGGATTAGTTAATATTATTATAAATGTTAGAAAGAAAAAAGTAGCATTAAATACATATATTGAAGCATTTATTCCAATATTTATCGGAGCTTCTTTCGTATTTGAATTCATAAATTATCTTGATAATGGAACGACTAATAATCTGACATACTTAATTTTATTAATTATTCTAGTCGGTATCCAGCTTTTATTCAATGAAAAAATTTCAGTTCATAACTTGAATTTGCTACTTGTTATAGTCTGGTCGTCAGCTAAACTAATATTAGCTTTTCTTTATAATTATACAACAGTATTTAATTATATGATTCATCCGATTTATTTTGTGGTAATGATTCTAATTGCAATTTATTGTTTGATTATTAAAAAGGATGTGGATTTATAATGGGAATTGAAACAGATACGTTTTTACTGTTAGGGATGTTACTTGCACTAGGTGCAGGAGCATTATCATTTTTATCACCTTGTGTATTACCAATATTTCCGGCATATTTATCTTATATTACAGGTGTAAGTGTTAAGGAAATTCAAGGTGACCAAACGAAAGAAGTTAGGAAGAAACTCTTAACACATTCAATATTCTTCTTACTAGGTGTATCACTTATATTTATAAGTTTAGGAGTGGGAGCTTCTTTTCTAGGTAAATGGTTAAGTGGGATTTTAACAGGGAGTACAGGTACTCTTATTCAGCAACTTGCTGGGGTTTTTATTATTGTCATGGGACTCTTTGTTGGTGGTTGGTTGAATATCAAAACATTAATGAGAGAAAAGCGTGTCCAATATAAAAAAACAAACGTAAGTTATGTAGGAACGTTTTTAGTAGGCCTTGGTTTTGCAGCAGGATGGACACCTTGTATTGGTCCAATCTTCGGTTCAATTTTATTGCTTGCAGCAAGTAACCCTACGCAAGGAATTGTCTATACAGTTATGTATGTCATTGGATTTATCATTCCATTTTTAGTCTTAACATTCTTTATTGGTTCAACGAAGTGGATTGTACAAAAGAGTAATGTAATTATGAAATTCGGTGGAATAGTCATGATATTAATGGGAATTGTCTTATTTACAGGACAAATGCCACGTATTGCTGGATTTTTATTAGATTTAGTCCAAGATACTTGGTTATCTAAACTAGGATAAAGGAGGCACATAATAAATGAGAAAATGGATTATAATTGTAGTTATATTAGGTATGTTAGGTTGGACTGGTTGGGAGTTTTATGATAGCCAAAAAGCGTCAGACACAGAAGATCTTCAAGGTATTACAGCTGATCCAAATGCAGATACATCTGATGCAAACTTACCAGATGTTGAAGAAGGTTTAGAAAAAGGTGAAATGGCTCCAGACTTTGAACTTGAACTGATGAACGGTGAGACAGTTAAGTTATCAGATTACCGTGGTGAAAAAGTTATGCTTAATTTCTGGGCAACATGGTGTCCACCTTGTCGAGCAGAAATGCCCGATATGCAAAAGCTTCATGAAAACAAAGATGTAACTATTTTAGCTGTAGATTTATTCGATACAGAAAGTAAAATAGAACAAGTTGAAGAATTTATTGACGATTATGGTGTCACTTTTAAAGTATTATTAGATAAAGATTCAGAAGTATCTACTAAATATGGTATTCAACCGATTCCAACGACTTATATGATTAATTCAAAGGGAATTATAGAAAACATGGCTTTTGGAGCTTTAAATTATGAGCTAATGGTGCAAGAACTAGATAAAATGGAATAAATTAAACGCTATCTAGGAGTGGTTTCTGGTGCAACAAACAATTATGGTTGTTGAAGATGACAAGATGATTAGAAATTTAATCAAACTTTATTTAGAAAAAAATAATTATAATGTCGCTATCGCTATTGATGGTGAAATGGCCAAGGATGTTTATGAAAATGAACATCCTTGTTTAATTGTGCTTGATTTAATGTTACCGAAAGTAAGTGGAGAAGAATTTTGCCGGTGGTTAAGAGAAGATAAGTCAGATTATGATACTGCGATTATTATGCTTACTGCAAAAACGAAAACATCTGATAAGATCACAGGTTTGAATATTGGAGCAGATAGTTATCTCACTAAACCATTTAATCCAGATGAATTAATTGCGCAAATACAAGCACTACTTCGAAGAACACACCAACCTAGTGAGCAATTAGCTTTTGATGGACTAGTACTTAAACCAAAAATGGGTGAAGTATTTTTAAATGGCCAATTAGTCAATTTAACTAGTTTTGAATTCAAATTACTCCAGTACTTCATGCAACATCCAAATCATGTTTTTTCCCGGGAGAAATTAGTAAATGAATTATATGCTTTTCATGAACAAAATATATTAGACCGAACAATTGATGCGCATATTAAAAAGCTGCGTGAAAAAATTGAAGATATTCCTGCCGAACCTAAACGTATCTTAACCGTGCGAGGAATGGGGTATAAAATTGTCAAAAAATAAAAAACGATTTTCGATTCCTAAAGGGTTTCTTTGGCGTCTTACATTTTTAAATATATTTATTATTGGCCTTGCTATTAGTTTAAGTAGCTTTGCGATCTATAATACAGCTTGTTTTTTAGTTGAGGGAATGGGCTCGCTATCTTTGCAGCGGCAAAAACAATTTAACGCAACATTATATCAATACTTATTAGTATTTACAGTGGGCGGCGTTTTGGTTAGTAGTGTACTACATTATTATTTTACAAAGCGTTTAGTTGGTCCAATTAAACAATTAATTGAAGCGACTAAAACATTAACCAAAGGGTCTTACCCAGAAGCAATTGAAGTGACGTCAAATGATGAAGTTGGTCAACTGATTACCCATTATAACGATTTAACAAATCAACTAAAAGAAAATCATGTACAAAGAGAAAAGCTTATTACAAATTTATCACATGAAATTAGAACGCCAGTTGCTAATTTGCAAGGTTATCTTCATGCTTTAAAAACGGGAACAATTGAAGGGGACTCTGATTTATTTGCTTCACTTTATTTAGAAGCAAATCGATTAACTTCCCTTATCGAACAAATTGATCAAATTAATGATATTGATTTAACTCAATCATTAAAAGATAAACAGTTAGAAAGAATCTGGATTAATGAAGTTATCAAAGAAACATTAAAAATGTTTGAATGGGAAATAAATAATTCTAATATTACATTAAACGTTTCTCTTGAAAATTGTGAGTTAAGCGCACATAACGAGAGTATAAAGCAATTAGTCAGTAATTTAATTGATAACGCGATTAAGTATAATGTAAATCAACAAGCAATAGATATTAGTGGTCGTGTAATTGATGATATGTATGAATTAACGATTGGTGGAATAAGTGAGAAATTATCTGAAGAAGAAAAAGATAAACTATTTAATCGATTTTATCGAACAGATCCATCACGTAATCGACATACAGGTGGAACGGGTCTTGGTTTATCAATTGTACGTGACATTGTAGAGTTTCACGAGGGCTCTTTAGAAATTATGAGTAGAGATGATTATAATGAATTTATTGTAAAATTACCTATACAATAAACTGTTTATATCTATCGTTATTGGTGAAGTAATTTAAAATAGAATTTAAGTTATCAGCATCGGTCCATAAAATATATGAATCAAGCGGCTGGTTATATAAGATAATAAATTCTTTTGTAAAATTATATTTATCAAGCTGATAATCAATAAAAAACTCATTTAATTCGTTATCATTTAAGAAAAACATATCTTTTTTAAAGTCAGAAATATCCGCATAATAAGTAATATAAATATGTTCTTTTAACATGTACTCCATCTTTAATTTTTCTTCTAATTTTAAATAGGTATTTAAAAGATTATCCATTTATTTACCTCCTAACTAAACTATATTTATTTTAACATGAATTAAACGCGCTTGCGTATTTATTTAAAGTAAGCTAAGCTTGAACTACAATAAAAATTCTTCGGGGTGGGTGAAATTCCCAATCGACGGTAAGGAAGTGTTTACTTCTGAGCCCGTGACCTGTATGGCACCTTTGCTATATGGCTGATCTGGTTAAATTCCAGAGCCGACAGTTAAAGTCTGGATGGGAGAAGAATCAATTTATGTATGCATGCTTATTTAAGTTGGCAAAGAGCCATATTTATAAGTTTATTGTATATATTTATTAACTCTACCCAATTGATCTCTGAATGAATTTTCAGAGGTCTTTTTTTATTGTAAAAATAAAAGGGAGGGATTATTATGAATGATTTTTATTATATGAATATGGCGTTAGATTTAGCAGAGGGCACACTAGGACAAACCAGTCCTAATCCAGTAGTAGGTGCTGTTATTGTAAAAAACAATAAAATTATCGGTTTAGGGGCACATTTAAAAGCAGGCGACGCACATGCAGAAAAAAATGCTTTGGAAATGGCTAAAGAGGAAGCAAACGGCGCAACTATGTATGTGACATTAGAACCTTGTTCTCATAAAGGAAGAACTGAAGCGTGTGCTGATTTAATAATACAACATAAGTTAAAAAAAATAATTATCGCGACATTAGATCCGAATGAAAAAGTGTCAGGAAAAGGTGTAAAAAAATTAACAACTGCTGGTATTGAAGTTGAAATAGGGCTCTTAGAAGAAAGGGCAAAAGAAATCAATAAATATTTCTTTACAAGTATGACTAAAAAACGTCCTTTTATTACACTAAAACAAGCGACTTCATTAGATGGGAAAATCGCTACATATACCGGAGAGAGTAAATGGATTACTTCAAGTGAAGCAAGAATTGAAGTTCATAAAGATAGATATTTACATGATAGTATTTTAGTAGGCGTTAATACAGTTATTAAGGACGATCCAGAGTTAACTGTGCGTCTTGCTGAAATAAATGAACAGCCCATTCGGTTGATTTTAGATACAAGTTTAAGAACGCCAATTACGAGTAAACTTATTACCGATAAGGCTGCAGCAACATGGCTATTTGTAGGTAGCAACGTTCAGAATGAATTAATTGAGCGATTTGAAGCACATGAAAATGTCCGAATATTCCAAACAGAATCTACACATGTTAATTTAACGGAGGTACTTAATATTTTACATCGTCATGAAGTAAGAAGTGTCTATGTTGAGGGTGGTTCAACAGTAAATGGTTCTTTTTTACAAGCTGGGTTAATTGACGAAGTCTTTACTTATATCGCGCCTAAATTAATTGGTGGAGAAACTGCACCTACATCATTTCGTGGTTTAGGAATCAGTAAATTAGCAGACGCTTTTAAGTTAGAAATTAAAGAAGTAAAACAAATTGGAAAAGATTTAAAAATAGTTTCAAAGAAAGTAGGGTTATAATGTTTACCGGAATCGTCGAAGAAAAAGGAAAAGTCCAAAAAGTAAAACAAAATTCTAAGCTAGCCTTTGAATTTGAAATAGAAGCTAAAAAAATAATGGAAGATATCAAGCTTGGCGATAGTATTAGTGTTGATGGTGTATGTTTGACTGTTACGGAGTTTAGTGATGACACATTTCAAGTAGATGTTATGCCTGAAACAGTTAAAGCAACAACGATTAATCAATTAAAACAAGGAAGTTTTGTTAATTTAGAACGTGCCATGTTAGTTACAACACGTTTAGGCGGTCATTTCGTTACAGGTCACGTTGATGGAGTAGGCGAAATTATAAACATAGAAAAAAAAGAAAATGCAATTTATTACAAGATTCGAATACCTAGAGATTTATCTAGATATTTAATCAATAAAGGGTCAGTTACAATAGATGGAATTAGTTTAACTGTCTTTGGAATTAAAGATGAAGAACTTATGATTTCGCTCATTCCCCATACTGTTAATCATACGGTCTTAGGAAGTAAAGTAGTAGGTAACAATGTGAATATAGAATGTGATTTATTAGCTAAACATGTGGAAAATCTATTAACTACAAGAGAGGAAAATATGTATGTTTAATACAATTGATGAAGCAATCATAGATTTAAAACAAGGAAAACCAGTGATTGTGGTTGATGATGAAAGTAGAGAAAATGAAGGTGATTTTGTTGCTCTATCAAGTTCAATAACACCAGAAATTATTAATCTGATGATTACAGAAGGGCGTGGACTTGTATGTGTTTCTATTACTGAAGAGATTGGTGAACAACTCGGGTTAAACAAAATGGTGACGACAAACACTGATCCATTAGGTACTGCTTTTACAGAAAGTATTGATTTTGAAACAACGACGACTGGCATCAGTGCTTATGAGCGCGCTGACACAATCAAAGCAATGGTTGATAAAAATAGTAAACCAGAACAATTTAAACGTCCAGGACATATATTTCCACTAGTTGCTAAGTCAGGTGGTGTTTTAGCGCGAGAAGGCCATACAGAAGCAGCAGTAGATTTAGCAAGCTTAAGTGGTGAGGCTCCGTCTGCGGTTATCTGCGAAATTATTAAAGAAGATGGACATATGGCACGTGTACCTGACTTAATTGAATTAGCTAAGCGACTTGATTTAAAACTAATTACGATTGAAGACCTTGTACGTTATAAAAAGAAAAATGAAATTCAGATTAATAGAGAAGTTGTTACGGATTTACCAACTAAATTTGGTGAATTTAAAATATATGGATATTCAAATTCATTAGATAATAAAGAACATTTAGCAATTGTAAAAGGAGAAATGGATTCAGACACGCTTCCAATTGTTCGAATTCATTCGGAATGCTTAACTGGCGACGTGTTTAATTCAAACCGTTGTGATTGCGGACCTCAATTAGAAGCAAGTTTGAAAATCATTCATGATTCAAGTAATGGTGTATTAATTTACATGCGTCAAGAAGGAAGAGGCATTGGTTTAATTAATAAATTAAAAGCATATCAGTTACAAGATGGTGGGTTAGATACTGTAGAAGCAAATGAAGCTCTAGGCTTTCCGGCTGATTTAAGAGAATATGAATTAGCAAGTCAGATTTTAAAAGATCTAAATATAAGTGAAGTAGAATTATTAACAAACAATCCAAGAAAAATGATAGCTTTAGAAAATAATGGGATTAAGGTAGTTAAAAGAAGCGATTTGCAAGTTGGTAAAACAGAAGAAAATAAAAAATACATTGAAACTAAAATAGAAAAAATGGGTCATATATTTACTTAATATAATTAGGAGGAATCATAATGAAAAAAACATTTATTGGATCACTTGTCGGAACGGATTTAAAAATAGGTATTGTGGCTGGAAGATTTAACGAATTTATAACAAATAAATTAGTAGATGGTGCTGTAGATACATTAAAACAACATGGATTAGACCAAGCTAATATTGACATCGCTTATGTACCGGGTGCATTTGAGATTCCACTAATTGCTGAAACAATGGCCCAAAAGTCAGAATATGATGCAGTTATTACTTTAGGGGCAGTTATTCGCGGGGCAACACCTCATTTTGATTATGTATGTGGTGAAACAGCAAGTGGGGTAGCTCGCGCTTCAAGCGTTACTAATAAACCAGTTATATTTGGTGTACTTACAACAGATACAATTGAACAAGCGATAGAAAGAGCAGGAACAAAAGCAGGAAACAAAGGATCAGACGCAGCAAAAGCAGCGATAGAGATGGCAAATTTACAAAAAATGCTAAAAGAATAATTAAGCATTTTTGCTAAACTTCTTTAACTCAGTTAAAATATAGATAGTATATGTTAAAGGAGTTGCCAAAATTGAAAGTAGATGAAAATAAATTTTTTGGTTATCAAATTATTGCAGTAACAATTATTTGGATAGGTATGTCTATCTTCTTTAAGAAAATGGACGGTTCAGGCGTTATTATTTATTATGTCGTTACATCATGGCTATTATTTTTACTTGTCATATTTTTTAAAAATAAATATAAACAAAGAAAAGGTCAATCTAATATAATTGTTCTAGAAGATAAAAAAGATAAGCAAGAAGAAAAAAAGTGAGGGAAAACTCACTTTTTTTCATTATAAAATTAATTAAAAAACAAAGTTGTCAACTAAACAAGCTTATAAAAGAAATAATTTACATTTGTCATAATATCGTCATAAAACCGCCTTTAGATTGTAACTAAATAAAGGAATATTGTTAAGTAAGTGAGTTACACTAATATAAGAGCTTTTATTTAAAGAGAAATTAACATGTATATTTTTTGATTTCCATTATGTGAGAGGGGTTGAGATTTTTATGCTGGATGCTTTAGTTATAGCAAGGTTACAATTTGCATCAACGACAATTTTCCATTATTTTTTCGTGCCAATATCAATTGGTTTAGCTTTATTAATTGCCATTATGCAAACAATTTATTATTTTAAAGGCGAAGATGTTTATAAGAGAATGGCAAAGTTTTGGGGAGTATTATTTCTAATTAACTTTGCAGTAGGTGTTGTTACAGGGATTTTACAAGAGTTCCAATTCGGGATGAACTGGTCGACGTATTCAAGATTTGTTGGGGACGTATTTGGACCATCACTCGCAATTGAAGCTTTAGCAGCGTTTTTCTTAGAATCAACATTCTTAGGTATTTGGGTGTTTGGTTGGGATCGTTTATCAAAGAGAGTACACTTAATTTCAATTTGGTTAGTCTCCTTTGGAACAGTTTTATCCGCATTTTGGATATTATCAGCGAACTCCTTTATGCAAAACCCAGTAGGATTTGAACAAGTAGATGGACGAGCTCAAATGACTAGTATAAGTGAGATTTTATTAAATCCACATCTGTGGTCACAATTCCCACACGTTTTATTAACGTCAATTGCTACAGGTGCATTTTTAGTAGCAGGAATTAGTGCTTATAAAATGGTTAAAAAAGAAAATCTTGATATGTTTGTACGATCATTTAAGATATCGATCACTTTAGGAGCAGTAGTTGTCTTCCTTACATTATTTACAGGGCATTTACAAGCTCAGTATATTGTTGAAGCACAACCAATGAAACTTGCAGCAGCAGAAGCTCAGTGGGATACAAGTGGAGATCCCGCACCATTTACGCTCGTTGCAAATATAGATACTGACAAAAAAGAAAATACATTATCATTAGAACTTCCATACTTACTTAGCTTTTTTGCATATGACGAATTCAGTGGATCACTTGAAGGACTTAATCAAATACAAGAAAGATATGAAAAAGAGTATGGTCCAGGAAATTATATCCCACCAGTCAAAACATTGTTCTGGAGCTTTAGAGCGATGGTTGGGTCGGGTAGTGTAATGATCTTACTAGGTTTATATGGTATTTATGCTCTAAGAAAAGATAAAATCTTAGAAAAAACACTTTATTTAAAAGTAATGATAGTAGCAATTGCCTTACCATTTATTGCTAACTCAACAGGTTGGATTATGACTGAAATGGGACGTCAGCCATTCGTTGTGTTTGGCTTAATGAAAACAGAAGATGCAATTTCACCTTCTGTAACAGCCGGCGAGATGTTATTTTCATTAATTGCATTTAATTTAATGTACGCAGTTTTAGCAGCTGTATCAATTTATCTTTATGTGAGACATATTAAGAAAACAGATTTCGATGAACTTCCAACTCCTGAGGATTCAAAAGATCCGTTCGATCAAAAAGAAGCTAAAGGAGGTGCGAATATTGGATCTTAATCAATTATGGTATTTATTAATAGCAGTATTGTTTGTCGGTTTTTTCGTACTTGAAGGTTTTGATTTTGGTGTTGGGACAGTTGCAAAATTTCTTGGTAAAAATAATCAAGAAAGACGGGTTTATATTAATACAATTGGACCTTACTGGGATGCGAACGAAGTGTGGTTAATTACAGCAGGTGGTGCAATGTTTGCTGCCTTCCCACATTGGTATGCGACGATGTTTAGTGGATTTTATATTCCACTAGTCTTTATGTTACTTGTCTTAATCCTTCGTGGTGTTGCATTTGAGTTCCGCGGACAAATAGACCATATTAAATGGCGTAAAACATGGGACTGGGGTATTTTTATCGGAAGTATCGTTCCTCCTGTTTTATGGGGAGTTGTTTTAGCTAACTTTATGATAGGAATGCCAATCGATGCTGATATGGAAATGCAAACAGGTTTCTTATTTTTCTTAAATCCATTTGCTTTACTAGGTGGAATTATGTTCTTAAGTTTAACAACAACGCACGGTCTCCAGTTTTTAACACTTAGAACAACAGGAGACATGCAAGAACGTGCTAGAAAAGTAGGAAGAACAATTGCACCCATAACGCTTGTTTTAGTTTTAGGGTTTGCTATTTGGGCAATGATTAAAACAGATATCTTTGTTTATCATGGTACAGCGTGGATTATTTTACCGCTACTTGCTTGGGTCGCTTTACTTCTATCAAGTATATTAAATGTTAAAAGAAAAGATAAAATGGCATTTACACTAACGAGCATGACTATTATCTTACTCATTTCGAGTGTATTTATCGGAATGTATCCAAGAGTACTGATTAGCTCGATTTCAGATGCAAATAGTTTAACGATTTATAACGCAGCATCAGGTGCTTATACATTGAAACTTATGAGTTATTTCTCACTTGCTTTATTACCATTTGTTCTAGGATATACGGCATGGAGTTATTATATCTTTAGAAAACGTATTACCAAAGACGACGAGTTGGAATATTAATGAAAAGAAAAAGAGGACTACCTACCTATCCGGGTAGCCGTAATCTTCATATAAAATTATTGCTTTTAATTATTTTAGAAGCAATGAGCATTGTTGCCCAAGCTACATTTTTAGCTCGGGCAATCGTGCTTTTATTTGATAGAATTCCGGTTACTGAAGTATTTATTGAGATGTTGTTTTTCTTTATCGCATTTTTAATAAGATATGGTTTAAATCAATGGCAAATTCATTTGGCTGAAAATTACGCTGAAAAAATTGGAACGATGTTACGTAGTGAGTTAATGGATGCATATTTTACAAATCGTTCGCAAACGCTACAAAATGAAGGAACTGGCCGATTAGTCACATTAGCAATTGAAGGTATTGATCAATTAAAAGCATATCTAGAAATTATAAGTATTAGAATGCTAAAAACATTTATTATTCCCATTACAGTTTTAGTCGTCGTTTATTTACAAGATTTTATTTCAGCTCTTATATTAGTGATTACTGTACCGATTGTCATTATTTTCATGATTTTACTCGGCGTAACCGCAGAAAAGCAAGCTGATAAACAATATGAAACATATAGGCTACTTTCAAACCATTTTGTGGATTCTTTAAAAGGATTAGAAACGTTAAGTTATTTAGGTAAAAGTAAAGAACATAAAGCAAGCATTGAAGAAGTTAGTGAATCTTATCGTAAAGCAACAATGAAAACATTAACATTCGCTTTTCTTTCATCTTTTGCTTTAGATTTCTTTACAAGTTTATCAATCGCTTTTGTTGCAGTAGGGTTGGGTTTACGTTTAATTGATGGCGTTATTCTTTTATTACCAGCATTAACTATCTTAATCTTAGCACCTGAATACTATTCACCAATTAAGGATGTTGGAAAAGATTTTCATGCTACATTAGACGGTCAACTTGCGATGCAAGATATTGATCAATTTATTGAAGAAAGTAAGACACTTACATTAAATCATACTGAAAATTTAACGTGGAAGTCAGAAAGTGAACTCAAATTAACACATGTAGATTATCAAATTAATGATGCAATCCTTTTAAAGGATATTAATATAAATTTACCTAACAAAGGCTTAATTGGGTTAATAGGAGCGAGTGGTGCAGGAAAATCAACTTTAATTAACGTTCTTGCAGGACGTACAGAAATTACAGAAGGTACAATTAAAGTTAATCAAGAAGAATTTAAAACATTGCATGATGAAGCTTGGTTTGAAAATATTGCATATATTCCACAACACCCTTATATTTTTCCAGCATCAATTTATGATAATATTCGATTTTATCAACCAACAGCAAGTAAAGCGTCAGTTGATAAAATTATTAAGCAAATTGGTTTAAATGAATTTGTAAATGAATTGCCAAATGGCATGGATGAATTGATTGGTGAGAGTGGGCGTAGTTTAAGTGGTGGTCAAGAACAAAGAGTCGCAATGGCGAGAGCTTTATTAAGTGATAAACCAATTATATTATTAGATGAACCAACAGCACACTTAGATATTGAAACAGAATACGATATTAAACAAGTTGTTTTAGAATTATTCAAAGATAAATTAATGATTATTGCAACACACCGGTTACATTGGATGCAAGATTTAGAGTATATTTACTTACTAGATGAGGGTCAGATTATTGCCCAAGGGAAAGAAACTGACCTAAGTGAAACAAGTGAAGCATATCAACTATTAAATAATCGTAAGAGGAGGGACTTAACTTGAATAAGTGGATTAAACCTTATTTGAAAAAGTATAAAGGCCAAATTAGTTTAACCATCCTTTTTGGTTTCCTCGGTGTTACCTCAGGAGCAATGTTATTATTTGTTTCTGGTTATTTAATATCTAAATCATCGCTTCAACCAGTTAATATATTAATCGTTTATGTACCGATTGTGGCAGTAAGATCATTTAGTATTGCACAGGCTGTATTTCCATATTTGGAAAAGTTACTTGGCCATAATATCGTTTTACGGATTTTAGGAAATTTACGAGAACGTCTATATGGCATACTTGAATCACAAACATTTCATTTAAAAAAGAAATATCAAACAGGCGATATTTTAGGTGTTCTCTCAGATGATATTGAAAGACTACAAGACTTTTATATTAAAACGGCTTTTCCGAGTATTATCGGATTAGTTATTTATACGATATTTATCGCGGTGATTGGTGCTTTTGATTTAGTGTTTATGGTATTGATGATGCTTGTCTTAGGTGTTATTTTATTCTTAATGCCTTATTTATCTTATAAAAAGAATAAAATAAACTTTACTAATTTAAAGCAAAAAAGAAATCGAATGTATCGTCATTTAACTGATGGTGTTTATGGTCAAGTAGACTGGCTAGCAAGTGGTCGAAAAGATGAAGTGATAAATGAATTTGCTAGAGAAAATAAAGAATTAGTTACTGTAGAGAAAAAAATTCAAAAGTGGCGTCATTTTAAAGAAGGTATTTTACGACTTTCAGCGAGTGTTGCGATAATATTAATGTTACTTTGGTCTAATATTCAAACAGAAGAAGGGTCAATTACTGCGACATTAATCGCAGCATTCGTATTAATGACATTTACAATTACCGATGCGCTCATTCCCGTATCTGAAGCGATTGAAGAGGTACCCACATATGTAGATTCATTAAATAGGATGGATGAAATAGAAGGTACTTCTAAAGTTTTAGATGAAGAGCGAATAAGTTTTACTGGCAAATTAGAAAATGCTGAAGTTGTTTTAAGAGATGTTTCTTATAGTTATGACACGACTGAAAGTAAAGCAGTTAATCATTTAAATTTAACTGTTTCCCCAGGTGAAAAGTTAGCTATATTAGGTAAAAGTGGAACAGGAAAATCAACGTTACTTAAATTAATTGCAGGTGTAATAAAACCTGACACAGGAGAAGTTAAAATTAATGGGGTTAAGATGAAGTCAGACTATTTAGCAGAAGCTGTAGCTGTTTTAAATCAAAAGCCACATTTATTTAACACATCAATTTTAAATAATATAAAAATTGCTCGTCCAGAAGCAACAGAACAAGAAGTAAATAAGGTGATTGAACAAGCACAATTAAATGAACTTATTGGGAGCTTACCAGAAGGTCTTAATACGCATGTTGAAGAAATGGGACAGCGCTTTTCAGGTGGAGAAAGACAAAGAATTGCATTTGCTCGTATTTTACTCCAAGATACACCGATTATTATTATGGATGAACCGACCATTGGTTTAGATCCAATTACAGAAAAAGAATTATTAGAAACATTAATACTAGGAGCTAAAGAAAAAACGGTTATTTGGGTTACGCACCACTTAGCTGGAGCAGAAATGATGGACCAAGTCATGTTTCTTGAAGATGGGAAAACAAAAATGTACGGTAGGCATGACGATTTACTTAAAACAAATGCATATTATAAAAAATTATATGAGATGGACGATGGCGTTTTTCTCAAACAAAAAACACTCTGAGTAGAGTGTTTTTTGTTTGAGAAACTAATGATGAAATGTCGTCAAAGTCTATCTTGGTATGTTAAACTAGTAAATAGTTTATAAATTATAATGGAGGGGTATGTAATGAATACAAAAAGATGGTTAGCAATAGCTGCAGCTGTATTACTACTATTTGTGTCAATAGGCTTTCAGTTAGTAACAGCAGCATTAAGTGGAGCTTTTAGTTTTGAAAAAACGTTAGATGAAGCATTGAATGAAAGTTTTGAAACAACAATTGTAGAAGGAGATTTAGATAAAAGAATCGCTGTACTTTCTTTAGATGGTGTCATTCAAGATACTGGTCAAGAAGGACTTTTCGGTGGGGACCCTTATCAGGAATTTTTAACTTCAATTGATCGTGCAGCTACAGACGATAGCGTTGAAGCAGTTATCTTAAAAGTTGACTCGCCAGGTGGCGGCGTTGTTGAAAGTGCGGAAATTCATCGTCAATTAGTTGAATTAAAAGACGAGTATGAAAAGCCGTTTTACGTTTCAATGGGTAACACAGCAGCGTCAGGTGGTTATTATGTTGCAGCTCCAGCAGATAAAATATATGCTGATCCAGCAACAATAACAGGTTCAATAGGAGTCATTATCCAAGGTATTAACTTTAGTAAATTTGCTGAAAAACATGGTGTTGAATTCGATACGATTACGAGTGGTAAACATAAAGATATTGGATCACCAACACGCGACATGACAGATGAAGAAGAAGGTATTTTTCAATCAATGGTTGATGAAATGTATGATGATTTTGTGAAAATAGTTGTCGACGGTCGTGGGATGGATGAAGCTAAGGTTAGAGAATTAGCAGATGGTAGAATTTACACAGGTAAACAAGCAAAAGAAAATAAATTAATTGATGAAGTAGGATCATTTGAAGATGCTTTATTAGATTTACAAGAAACAGAAGGATTAGAAAATGCGCAAGTTTTTGAGTATGGAGAAAAACAAGTATTTTTAAGTGGTTTATTAATGAATGCTGAAAACTTATTTAAAGGTGAAGAACATCAATTAATCGAATTGATAACATCACTAGGTCATTCGGAAAATCCACGTGCAATGTATTTATATAGTAATTAAAGGAGGGTTAAAAAATGGATGAACTTATGTTAGAAAGTAAACACATCAAAGAAGATAAAACGACTTATATTGTAAATGATAATTTAAAATTTGCTGGATTTTGGATGCGTTTTTGGGCATATTTAATCGACGCGATTGTCATCTTTAGTATAAGTGGTCTGTTTACCAGTGTTTTATCACTTGCAGATAGTTTTTCAAGCTTTTCTCTTTTCGGTGTTTGGACTGCTAAAGCAATCGTTGTTGGTATTATCTACTATAGTTATTTTTTAATTATGACTAAAACAACAGGGCAAACATTAGGTAAAATGATATTTAATTTAAAAGTTATCTCTGAAAATAATGAAAAGCTCTCGTGGTTTGATTTATTTTTCCGTGAAGTTGTCGGACGTTTTATTTATAATACAATATTTATTTTAAAATTAATTTATTTAGTTGTCGCATTTACACCAAAAAAACAAGGCATTCATGATATGATAGGTAACACTTATGTTATTCATCTTGATTAAAATTTCGGAGGTGTTTAAAAATGTGCGGACGGTTTACATTAATCAGTAATAAACAATCAATTCAACAGCGATTTAATACAAAAAATGAGTTTGATTTACATGAACCACAATATAATATTGCACCAACAGAAGATGTGTTAGCAGTAATATATAATGGTTCAAAAAAGCATGCTGGATATTTGAAATGGGGTCTTGTCCCGTCGTGGTCAAAAGACTCAAGTTCAAGTTTTAATCTGATTAATGCACGAAGTGAAACAGCTCACAAATTACCAAGTTTTAAATCACTGATGAATAGAAAAAGATGTCTTATTATTGCAGATAGTTTTTATGAATGGAGAAAAGGAAGTACAGATAAACGCCCAGAGAGGATCCAAGTAAAAAATAGAGAACTATTTGCGTTTGCCGGTTTATTTGATACATGGCATTCAGGTGAAGAAATTATTCATTCGTGTACAATACTTACAAAAGATTCAGACTCATTTATGCAACAAATTCACCCGCGTATGCCCATAGTACTTCCTGCAGATCAAGAAGATAACTGGATTAATCATTCACTTAAAAATGAATTTGAAGCACACGATTTTTTACAAAATATAGAAAATGAAAAGTTAACATCGTATACTGTAAGTAATCATGTAAACTATGTAAAAAACAAAGATGAAGGTTGTATTAAATCCATTGCTAATTAAAGGAAGGAGCTAAGCTTTAATGATTAATGTTTTATTTGTTTGTTTAGGAAATATTTGTAGGTCTCCAATGGCTGAAGCGATATTTCGTGATGAAGTTGCTAAAGAAGGTTTAGCAGAAAAAGTACATGTCGATTCATCAGGTACAGCTGCTTGGCACATAGGAAAAAAGCCACACGAAGGAACACAAGAAATTTTAGATGAATATGGTATATCTTATGAAAATATGGTGGCTAGGCAAATTAAACAAACTGATTTTACAGATTTTGATTATATCATTGCTATGGATGATCAAAATGTTAAAGATATTACAAACGAGTTAAACGTTCCAGATGATGTGGTCTTCAAGAAACTAACTGATTTAATTAAAAACTCAAGTGTGAAGAATGTTCCTGATCCGTATTTTACAGGAGATTTTAATTACACATATGAGTTGGTTCATGAAGGTGTTAAAGAGTTAATTAAAATAATAAAAAAAACTATAGAAAAGAGTGAGAAATAATGGGTAAAAGAAATTTAATTACAAGTGTTGTTCTTGGAGCTATTGTTGGTGGTGCAGTTAGTCTACTCAAAAAAGAAACACGTGAATATGTTAAAACTGAAATAAGTTTAGCTAAGGGTCAAATGGGGTATGTTGTACAGAACCCCACACAATCAATTCGCAAATTACAATCAACAATTATAGAAACTGCAGAAAAAGCATCTAGTTCTTTAGACGGAACACTTAATGCAGTAGATCAAGTTGAAAGTACAATTAATGACATTCGACGTGAGGATCAAAAGAAATTGAATTGATGTGAAGAAAGGAATTAATGATATGAAAAAAATAATCGAATTTGGAAAAGAAGTCTATAAGCGTTTTAATAATGTAGATGTTACAGGCATGTCAGCACAACTCGCTTATTTCTTTTTATTATCGCTCTTTCCATTTCTCTTATTCTTAGTTACCTTACTAGGTTACCTACCTCTTGAAAGTGATTCAGTACTCGGATTTTTAGATACATATTTACCAGAGGAAGTTTCTAGTATGTTAGAAAGTAATTTAACGAACTTGCTAAACAATCAAAGTGGTGGTCTCTTATCAATTAGTATTATTGGTGCGATTTGGACCGCTTCAAAAGGTGTAAATGCTTTAACCCTAGCTTTTAATAAAGCATATAATGTAAAAGAAGATCGGTCATTTATAGTAAGTCGTGCAATTTCTATCGGTTTAACAATCGCACTTGTACTTACAATAGCAGTTGCTTTGTTACTACCTATATTTGGTAAAGCAATTGGAGAATTTGTTTTCTCATTTATAAATATGTCTGATGGATTTGTTCAAGTATGGAATGCGTTAAGATGGACACTTTCTTCAGTTATTCTCTTTATTGTGCTTTATGTACTTTATACATTAGCACCTAATAAAAAAATAAAACTGCGAGAAGCATTTTGGGGAGTAGTATTTGCTACCTTTAGTTGGCAAATTGTATCATTAGGGTTCTCATACTATGTAAGTACGTTAGGTAATTTCTCAGCTACTTATGGAAGCCTTGGAACAGTTATTGTTCTCATGTTATGGTTTTACTTATCAGGTATTATCATTATGCTTGGTGGAATTATTAATGCTGTTTTAATTAAGCGACATAATGAAGAAGTGTATCACCCAGAACTTGAGTACCAAATATAAAAAGCATCGTTGATTAAGATTTCTTAATCAACGATGCTTTTTTTAACTTTTTAAGAGTCTTAGTCCGTTTAATATGACGAGAATAGTACTTCCTTCATGTCCAATAACACCTAAAGGTAAGTCAATTAATTGGAAGAAATTTGAAATGATTAGAAGCCCAATAACAGAAACTGAAAAGTAAATATTTTGTTTAACAATTCTATTCATTCTATTTGAAAGTTTTATTGTATCTGTAATTCGGTTAAGGTCATTTCTCATTAAAACCATATCAGCTGTTTCAAGTGCAACGTCTGTACCTTCACCCATGGCTATTCCAAGGTCAGCTGTAGCTAAAGCAGGTGCATCATTAATTCCATCACCAATCATCGCTACTTTATTACCATTTTGCATTAAAATTTTAATTTCTTCTACTTTTTCATCAGGTAAACATTCAGCGATATAATCTTCAATACCTAATTCTTCTGCGACTGCCTTAGCAGTTAATTCATTGTCACCCGTAAGCATGACCGTTTTTATGCCATGTTTATGAAGTGATTTAATTGCTTCTACCGCATCTGTTCTAATTGTATCTTTTAGCGCATAGAGTGCGACAACTTCATTGTTATGACTAACAAAAACAACTGTTTTCCCGCCGCTTGCTAGTTTTGCAACTTGATCTCCATAAAAGGGATCTGTCGTATTATTTGAAAGATATTCTTTTCCGATAAACCATTCTTCATTATCAATCGTTCCAATTACACCTTTACCTGAGACAGTCTTCATCTCAGACACTTCGACAGAAAAGCTATCTTGCTTGATAGTGTCTAAACTAAAAGTTGTTAGTGCACGAGCGAGTGGATGTGTTGACTCACTTTCTATAGCTCCAACAATTTCATGAATTTTTTTAGGATTATAATCAGGATGGATTAATGTATCTGTTACTGCAGGTGTACCATTTGTGAGCGTACCTGTTTTATCAAAAGCCATCACATTTATTTCACTGATATTTTCTAAGTGAATTCCGCCTTTAAATAAAACGTTATGTTTAGCACTATTTGAAATGGCAGATAAAGTTGCTGGCATAACAGATGCGACAAGGGCACATGGTGAAGCAACGACTAACAGAACCATTGCCCGGTAAATACTCATATCAAATGTCCAATCAAATAAAAAGGTCGGTAAAAATATCATAAGAATAACTGCAGCTAAGACAACTTTGACATAAACATCTTCAAATTTTTCAATAAATAACTGAGTCGGTGGTTTTTCATCTTGAGCTGTTTGCACCATTTGAATAATTTTTTGGAAAACTGTTTCACTTGCAGGTTTAGTTACTTCCACAGTAATCGTTCCGTTTAATGCGACTGTCCCTGCAAAAACTTCGTTATTTAAAGTTTTGGTTACGGGAAGAGACTCGCCTGTAATTGCACTTTCATCTACAGATGTACTTCCTTTTATAATTTTACCGTCAGCCGGAATGCGATCACTTGCTAAAACTAAAATATGATCATTCACTTTTAATTGGCTGACTGGAACAACTTTTTCGTAGTGATTAAGAAGTAAAGTTGCTTCTTCTGGTTGAAGTTTCATTAAAGCAGAAATTTCATGACTACTTTTATTTAAAGTGTATGTCTCAAGAGCTCCAGCAACAGCAAAAATAAAGATTAAAATAGCTCCTTCAGTCCAATACCCAATAGCAGAAGCACCGATAGCTGCAAAAACCATTAGTAATTCTACGTTTAATTCTTTATTTTTAATCGTATCTGTAATACCTTCTTTAGCTTGAGCATATCCGCCGATAACAAAAGCAGTTATATGAAGTCCCGCCCATAATCCAGGATGGTTGGGTTCAATTGATGATTTGAACAGCCAAATAGTTAAGATAATTGCTCCACTTATTAAAGCAGCAATAATCTCTCTATTTTCATAGATTTTTGAAAGAAAGCTATTACTTTTTAAATCTTTTTTTTCTGACCCAAAAATAGTTTCAGCTTCGTTTGTTTGATAAGACAAATTTACCACTCCAATCTAATTGATAATAGTTATCACGCTAACAAATCCTTTATTATCAATGGTTTATAAACCTTAATGAGAATTATTTTCAATTGCTTGTTTATAATCATTGTAATCTTAGTTCTTATTATAATAACAATGTAGTGTTTAAGTCAAGGGATAAAGCAATGTTTCTTATTGACTTTAATTCTCAATTAGAATACAATAAAAGATTTGTTAAAATAACAATTTAAGGTATAATGTAAATGAATGCGTATTCATTATTGTGGAATCAATAGTTTTATCGTTTAAACTTTTTAAATAAAGGTGATTTAAAAGTCTTAGAATAAAAAAAGGAGCTGGTTTTGATGGAAAATATTATTTTTATGAGTAATGAAGGTGTTTCGACAATTAGCCTTAACCGACCAAAATCTTATAATGCTTTAGATGCACAAACTTTATTAGAATTATTAGAGACAATAAAAAAAGTAAGAGATAATGATGATAAAATTGTTATCTTAACGGGTGAAGGTCCAGCATTTTGTGCAGGTGGAGACATAAACATGATGAATGATGTTTTAGCTTCAGATAACTTTGAAAAATCAATGGATTTAATAACAGAATTAACGCTCGAGCTTTATTTATTACCTAAACTTGTCATTACTGCAGTAAATGGATCAGTTGCTGGACTAGGATTAAGTTTAGCACTAAATTCAGACTACATTATTGCTGAAGAGGAAGCTGAATTTGGTGTGTTATTTGCAGGAATTGGTCTTGTACCTGACGGGGGAGCTCATTTTCATTTAGAAGAAAGATTAGGTGCACACAAAGCAAAGCAATTTATTTGGGGCATGGAAAAAATTAAAGGTGAAAAAGTTAAAAAAATGGGCTTAGCAGATATCATAACTAATAAAAGAGCTGTTCTTGAAGCAAATGATTTAACAAAAACGCTCAAATTTGCGCCTTTACTTGCTATGATTGAAACAAAGTTGTTACTTCATAATATAAAAAAAGATAAATTAATAAGTTATTTAGAAGCTGAGAAACAAAGCCAATTAAAAATGTCTCAAACCAAAGATCATAAAGAAGGTGTACGTGCATTTTTAAGTAAAGAAATGCCTCATTTCACGAGTAAATAAACTAACATAAAAGCTAACATGACAAACGTCTATTTCCAATCATATAAGACTCTGTTATAATATTGAAACAGAATATAAAGTGGAGTTGATAGTTTTGAAACAAGCAGATTTAATTGCTCCTAATGATTATAATATTGTCATGGAGATAGAACGTTATATTAAAGATCCAAAAAAATTAGCACTTATTTTTACCGATGAAACAAAAGCAAGGCAAGAAATTACTTATGCAGAGCTAATGATGAATGCAAATAAAGTAGGAAATATTTTACTTGATGCAGGTTTAAAAAAAGGGGATAAAGTACTTATTATGGTCCCTCGCCTGATTGAATCTTATGAAGTATATCTAGCAGCCTTAAAAACGGGGATTATTATTATACCTAGCTCAGAAATGCTTACAACTGCAGATTTACAATTTAGAGTAACGCATGGTGAGGTTGACGGTATTATTAGTTATCATCCTTTTACAGATGCATATAAAGGAATTAAACAATATGATGATTTGACCAAATTTGTTATAGGGAAAGAAGAAAAAGATTGGCATTATATTGATGAACTAAAAAAATCTGCGTCTGATGAACTTACCTATACAAGCCCATCAAAAGATGACATAGCATTTTTACCTTATACATCAGGAACAACAGGTAGTCCAAAAGCTGTGGTACATACACACGGTTGGGGCTATGCTCATTTGAGAACTGTCTCTGAAAATTGGTTAAATATAAAAGAAAATGATCGCGTTTGGGCAACAGCTGCTCCAGGATGGCAAAAGTGGGTATGGAGCCCCTTATTATCAGTTCTTGGATCTGGAGCTACAGGATTTGTTTATAATGGACGTTTCAAACCACGTACATATTTGAAATTTTTACAAGAAGAAGAAATTAATGTACTTTGTTGTACACCAACTGAATATCGTATGATGGCGAAAGTTGATCGTTTAGCTAACTATGATTTATCTAAACTAAATAGTGCTGTTTCAGCAGGCGAACCTTTAAATAGGGAAGTCATTGATATATTTAGAACGAATTTCGACCTTTCAATTAGAGATGGTTATGGTCAAACTGAAAATACGCTCTTACTTGGCGTTATGAAAGATATGGAAGTACGTCCAGGCTCAATGGGAAAGCCAACTCCTGGAAATGAAGTTGATATTATTGATAATTTAGGACAACCTGTTCAAATAGGTGAGGTAGGAGATATTGCAGTAAAAAGAAATTGTCCTGCTTTGTTTAAAGAATATTATAAAGATGAAAAACGCACAGAAAAGACAGTCCGTGGCGAATATTATGTAACAGGAGATCGTGCCTCAAAAGATGAGGATGGTTATTTTTGGTTTCAAGGACGAGAAGATGATATTATTATCTCTTCAGGCTATACGATTGGACCGTTTGAAGTGGAAGATGTATTAGTCAAACACCCAAAAGTAAAAGATTGTGCTGTCATAGCAAGTCCAGATCCAATTCGCGGTCAAATAGTTAAAGCATTCATTGTTTTAAAAGAACCTGTCTTAAAAGAAGATGAAAGAGCACTAATCCAAGAGTTGCAATCATACAGTAAGCAAGCAACAGCACCATATAAATATCCAAGAAAAATAGAGTTTATTGACGCATTACCTACAACTATTTCAGGTAAGACACGTCGTGTCATTTTAAGAGAACGAGAGTATCAAAATAACTAAACGAAAACCTACTTATCATTTTGATGAGTAGGTTTTTATTTATTTTAAAAAAATTAAGCAAAAGACTTGAAAGTCAGAGAAGGTCAATGTATACTATAATTACAAGGTCAAAGATAGTCAAAGTCAAAAAAGACCTTATTTATTATCTAAATTTAAATAAAACAGAAAATATAATCAACCTTATAGGAGGAGATTAATAATGAAATGTCAACAATGTGGAATAAACCAAGCTAAAGTAAATATTGCGATGCGAATTAACAATGAGCGAGTAAGTATGCATTTATGTTCAACATGTTTAAATGATATTAAAAACCAAATGAATCAATCAGGTAACTTCTCAAACGATATGTTCTCAAATCCTTTATTCCAAGGTCAAATGGATAGTCAAGGTAATAATCAACCAAACCAAGGAAGTCGTGCTCGTACACAAGAACAAGCCCCTAAACAGCATGATAATGGTTTAATTGATGAATTAGGTACAAATCTAACTGATCGTGCTAGAAATGGTCAAGTTGATCCTGTTATTGGACGTGATAGTGAAGTAAAACGTATGATTGAAATTTTAAATCGTCGAAATAAAAACAACCCAGTATTAATCGGAGAGCCAGGTGTCGGTAAGACAGCCATTGCTGAAGGATTAGCACTAAAAATGGTTGAAGGTGATGTACCAGCAAAACTAATGAATAAAGAAGTTTATTTATTAGATGTTGCTTCATTAGTAGCAAATACAGGTATTCGCGGACAGTTTGAAGAAAGAATGAAGCAATTAATTGATGAATTACAAAATAATCCAGAAATAATTGTCTTCATTGATGAGATTCATTTACTTGTTGGCGCAGGAACAGCAGAAAGTTCTCAAATGGATGCTGGAAACATACTGAAACCAGCACTTGCTCGTGGTGATTTACAAATAATTGGTGCAACAACATTAAAAGAATACCGTCAAATTGAAAAAGATGCTGCATTAGAGCGTCGTTTCCAACCAATTATTGTTAAAGAACCAACACATGAAGAAGCAGTTTTAATTTTACAAGGTTTAAAAGATAGATATGAAAAATTCCATGAAGTCACATATTCAGATGATGTAATCGAATCATTTGTATCTTTATCTAATCGTTATATTCAAGATAGATTCCTACCAGATAAAGCAATTGATTTAATGGATGAAGTGGGATCACGTCATAACTTAGCGAATGCTGAAAATAATTCAGTAGCCTTAGAAGAAAAAATGAATGATATTGTAAAAGCAAAAGAAACAGCAGCAGAACAAGAGAACTATGAAGAAGCTGCAAACTTACGTTATCAAGAAATTCAATTACAAAAACAATTAGATGAAGCAAAAGAAAATAAAGAAAAAACAAAAGAAGCAGTAACAGTTGAAGACGTTCAACTAATTGTCGAAGAAAAAACAGGTATTCCAGTCACAAAATTACAATCTGAAGCACAAGCTCAAATGCGAGAATTAGCAACAAGCTTACGAGCAAAGGTAATTGGACAAGATGCAGCTGTTGATCATATAGCTAAAGCAGTGCGTCGTAGCCGAGCTGGATTAAAATCAAAAACGCGCCCAATCGGTTCATTCTTATTTGTAGGACCAACAGGTGTCGGTAAAACAGAATTATCTAAAGTATTAGCAGAAGAGTTATTTGGTACAAGAGATTCACTTGTTAGACTTGATATGAGTGAATACATGGAGAAACACGCTGTATCTAAAATAATTGGGTCGCCTCCAGGGTATGTAGGACATGAAGAAGCGGGGCAATTAACTGAAACGATTCGCCATAACCCCTATTCAATTATTTTACTTGATGAAATTGAAAAAGCACATCCTGATGTTCAAAATATGTTTTTACAAATCATGGAAGATGGTCATTTAACAGATTCTCATGGCCGTACAGTAAGCTTTAAAGAAACAGTGGTAATTATGACAAGTAATGCAGGAACAGGTACAAAAGAAATTAGTGTTGGGTTTGAGAAGCAAGATGAAGCAGTTACTCAACTTGAAACATTAAGTGACTTCTTTAAACCAGAATTCTTAAACCGTTTTGATGCGATTGTTACATTCAACGAATTATCTAAAGAAAGCTTACTTCAAATTGTTGATTTAATGTTAGACGAGCTAGTAGCTAATATTGAAGACATTAAAATAAATATAGAAATAACAGAAGAAGCAAAAGAAAAATTAGTAGATCTTGGATATGAACCAAAATTCGGTGCGAGACCATTACGTCGTGTTATTCAAAATCAGATTGAAAACCAATTAACTGATTTAATTTTAGAACATGACGAAGTAAAAGATGTTATTGTTAATGTAAAAGATGAAGAAATAGTAGTGGAAATTGCATAAATAAACGTAACTCACTAGTCAATTCGACTAGTGAGTTTTTTTACTTTAAATAAACAGAATCTTTTGAATTAAAAGAAAAAATAACGATTTAAAGTAATTAGTTATCGATAAACGATAAAAATGTATTGATAAACAAAAAATAGTGTGATATATTTATTTCAGTCTTAATTTAGAGGTGAACAGTTTGGAAAAGAAAGATACAGGAAAATGGTTAAAAGTTATTATTTTAATGGCGGGTTTAATTAGTTTAGTATTAGCATTTGTTCTAGCACCATTATTAGGGAAGGAACTTGTTGTTTTAAATCCAGAATTAAAATACTTATTTTGGCCAAGCTTAATATTTATCTGGATAACCGCTATACCGTTATTTATTAGTTTATATTTATTTTATTTAATTAGTCAGGAAATCATGGTAGATAATCCTTTCTACATAAAAAATTCTATTCGTTTAACAATAGTTAGTAGACTCGCTCTTTTAGAAGCAGGTTTATATTTATTTGCATTACTTACATTAATTATTTTAGGCGTATTTTATATTAGTTTGTTATTAATTATAATAATTATTATGTTTATTGGACTAGCAATGGCAGTTATTACTGCAATACTTGCACATTTAATAGATAAAGCCCGTCGAATTGAAATAGAAAATGAGTTAACAATATGAGTATTATCGTAAATTTAGATGTAATGCTTGCAAAACGAAAAATGACATTAACACAATTATCAGAAGAAGTGGGCATAACAATTGCGAATTTATCTGTTTTAAAAAACGGAAAAGCAAAAGCGATTCGTTTTTCTACCCTAGAAAAAGTATGTGAAGTATTAGAATGCCAACCAGGTGATATATTAGCATATAATAAGGAGTGATTATAAGTGAGAAAGTTTATTATTTTATTACTTTATGAAATTTATATTAGAAAACGTTATTTAAGTGCTTTTATTTTGATTGTGCTAGGTGTAGGAAGCTTACTTGCTGATGCTTTTATCCAATCTAATTTAAATATAAATGGAACAATTCAAGCACCATTTGCATTAATTGGAACTGGATATGTATTAATTTTTTCAGGGCTTGTTTTAGCGATGTTGATAAAAGTAGTGACATATATTAAAACACGTAAATACATTTAACAAAATAAATCTCATAACCATCTGGTTATGAGATTTATTTTTATTTATAAACAGCTTCTAGTGCGTCTTTTAAATGAGGATATTTGAATTTATAACCATAATCAAGTGCTTTTTTTGGTAAAACGTATTGACCTCTCGTAATTAATTGACCCATCTCACCTAAGGCAAGATCAATGACAGCTTTAGGAACAGTGAATAATGTGGGACGGTTTAACACATCTCCTAAAACAATTGTAAAATCTTTATTTCTTAGTGGATTTGGTGCTGTTACGTTAACAGGGCCTTTCACATTATCATGGGTAATTGCATAGTAAATTAAATTAACCACATCATCAATATGCACCCAGGACATCCATTGTTCTCCGCTGCCAATTTTACCTCCGACAAATGTTTTAAAAGGTATATCCATCATAGATAAGGCTCCATTTTTACCGTCTAAAATAATTCCAAATCTTGTTCTAACTGTTCTAATTCCAAGGTCTTCTGCAGCTAAAGCAGCATTTTCCCACTGCGTGACAACATCTGCTAAAAAATCTTTGGCGTTGGTTTTAGTTTCTTCTGTAAAAATTTGTGATTCTGACATGCCGTAATAGCCTACAGCACTTGCATTAACAAAAACATCAGGCTTTTTATTCATTTTAGAAATAAATTGAATTGTTTTTTCAGTAATATCTAATCTACTATTTAAAATTTTTGTCTTTTTATCTTCAGACCATTTACCAAAAATTGATTCCCCAGCTAAATTGACAATGCCGTGGATCTTTGGGAGTCTGCTTACTGGATAATCGTAACTAATAAATGTTACATCAGGAGTATTTGGATGCTTTTTAGGGCTACGCGTTAAAACATATGCGTGATTTCCTTCTTCGATTAGTTTATTAATTAATTTCTCACCAACGAATCCTGTTCCACCTGTAACTAAAATATTCATAATAATTCGCCTCCAAATTACTTAATTTAAAAACTACTCATATTCATGGTATGATATAAACTAGGAGTGAGTCAATTGTCAACAATTACTAAAATTACTACACAGAAAAAAAGAAAGCATCGTTACAATATATTTATTGAAAATAAGTATGCATTTAGTGTTGATGAAGATGTGTTAGTTAAATATAAATTAGCCAAAGGACTTACACTAGAACCAAGTGAAATTATTGAATTACTGGATGCTGAATCTCTTCAGCAATCATATGTGACAGCTATTCACTATTTAAGTTTCAGACAAAGATCAAGAAAAGAGATAGAACGTCATTTATATAAAAAAGAAATTGAACCAAATCATATAGAGATTGTGATGGATCGTTTAGATAAAGAAAATTTACTTGATGATTTAGGATTTGCTAAATCATTTGTTAGAGAACGTATTCGTCAAAAGAAAAAAGGTCCTAAGATAATTATACAAGAGTTAATGGAAAAAGGGGTATCTAAAAATAATATAAATGAAGCGATTAAAATAATGACTTTTTCTGATCAATATGCAATCGCCTTTACATTTGCTCAAAAAAGAGCTGATCGCCCCAAAAAAGAATCAATAGAAAAGCAAAAACAACAAATCCGTGCTAGTTTAATGCAACGTGGTTTTGATTCTGATGTAATAAATGAAGTTATGCAAGAAATTGAACTGAGTAAAGATAAAGAAGCAGAATGGGAAGCGATTAAACATCACGGAGATAGAATGTACCGGCGTCATTCTAAAAGGTCATCAGGGTTTGAATTAAAACAAAAAATAACGTCTGCATTATACGCCCGCGGCTTTAAAAGCGAACAAATTAATCAGTTTATTGATGAAAAATTAACTAATGAAGAGTGAGGGAATTAAAATGAGAACAAGATATAGTGATTTAACAATAGAACAATTAAGAGCAGAAGTAGGTATTTATAAAGAAAAAGCACAAAAAGCAGAGCAGTTAGGTAATTTGAGTGAAGTGGAGATAAACCAAAGAAAAGTACAAATGTTAATGTCTTATATGGCTTATCCGGAAGATTACAAACCAGAAGAGATTTATGAAATACATGGCGATCCTGGTTATACATTTAAAATAAATTATGTTGATGGTGTCATGGCTTGGGGCCATAGATTAAATCTTTTAAAAGAAAAATTAGAAAAAGAAGAAGCCTTACCCATTTCACTTTTAGGAAAACAAGTAAAAGAAAAATAAGACAAAAAACAGCAAAGCTATATAGTCTTTGCTGTTTTTATGTTGATTTATTATTAGAAGCCCATAATTTATTTTGTAATTTTTGTTCTGAGAAAATCCAACCCGTATAAGAACCAAAAACATCCAAATTATGATTAATTTTTGCTACAGCTACAAAAGGATAATAACCTTGTGTACGATATCTTAAGTCTGTTAGACGAACTTCATCATAATTTTCTTTTTCAATGATTTCCCAACGATAAATCGGTGAAAAAGATAGGAAGGCTGAAATATTTTTATCTTTTTTAGCTAATTTTATTAACTCAATATTTGGGAGTGCAACACGTTCAAACTCATCATATAATTGAATGTGACCATCAATGACGGTACCTACATGAAATCTATCGCTTGTTGAAATTGCGACACGCCATTCATTTTGCTTTATTGTTGGTGAAGTGGCAATGAATTCAGTATCAGGAAAATAATCTTTTATCGTTTTAACAATTTCTTTTTTATCAAAGTATCGTTTGACGTAATAAAGAATGATGATACCGTAAATGATTAAAAATGTCGGGCCAGGCTTGGCACCTAATATCCAAGCGATAATACCTGCAAGATGAGCAAAGAAAATATAAGAGTCAAATGTATTTATAAAGCCATAAGCAACCCAGCGCCGGGAAAAAGGTCTGAACGCTTGCGTACCATATGCATTAAATACATCAACAAAAACATGTAAGAAAACAGCCAAAAATGTCCAAAGCCAGAGGTGTAAAAAATTCACATCTGGAACAAAAAAGTAAATTATTAAAGGTATGAGAATTCCCCACAATATAATTGCTGGGATTGAATGTGTAATGCCACGATGATTTCTGATATAAGTTGCATTATTTTTTAGTTTTAATACGGTATCAAAGTCAGGGGCTTGTGATCCTAAAATTGTCCCAACTAAAACAGCGTTAAACATAACAGGGTCATTTGCGACAACCGGGTCTAATGTTGCAAGTCCACCAAGCGCAATCCCCATTACTATATGTGTACCTGTGTCCATAGGGGATGTCCCCTTTCTTTAAATTACTTATTAAACTAGCTTTATTATAACATATAATTAAGAGGTGTCTTATGATTAAGGATGTATTAATGGAATTTGACTCATCGAAATTCCAAAATGATTTAATTTCTTGGTATGAAACTAATAAACGTGATCTTCCTTGGCGAAGGACAGATGATCCCTATCTGATTTGGATATCTGAGATTATGCTTCAACAAACACAAGTTAACACAGTGATTCCTTATTTTGAAAAATTTAAAAAGAATTATCCAACTTTAAAAGATTTAGCAAAAGCAGATGAACAAATTGTTTTAAAAGATTGGGAAGGCTTAGGTTATTACTCTAGAGCTCGTAATTTACATAGTGCAGTTAAAGAAGTAGTAAATAAATATGATGGAGTTGTTCCAAAAGATTTAAAACAATTAGGTGATTTAAAAGGAATAGGTCCATATACGAGAGGGGCAATCGCATCTATTGCTTTTAATCAACCAGAGCCTGCTGTTGATGGAAATGTTATGCGGGTTTTATCACGCGTTTTACTAATTACTGAAAATACTTCGAATCCTAAAACAAGGAAGTTATTTGAAAGTATAATTTATAAAATTATTAGTGAAGAAAATCCATCTAGTTTTAATCAAGGCTTAATGGAACTTGGAGCAACTATTTGTACACCAAGGAATCCAAGTTGTTTACATTGTCCGGTTAGAGAACAGTGTAGAGGTTTTAAGCAAGGTGTCCATACTGATTTGCCTATTAAAAATAAAGCAAAGAAACAAAGAGTAGAGCAATATGAAGTTGTACTATTAAGAAATGAAGCGGGCGAAGTGGCAATTGAACAAAGACCCAGTGAAGGTTTACTTGCTAATATGTGGCAATTTCCTATGATTCGTACTGATCAAATTAAACAAGAAAATATAGAAGATTGGTTTTATGCGGCTTATGGAATGAAAATAAAAAAACAAACTGAACACTTAGCATTTAAACACATCTTTTCACATATTATTTGGGATTTAAAAATTATTGATGCAAGCTTAATTAAAGATGATGCAAATGAACTCACCTTTGTAAAAAAAGAACAATTGGTTGAATACCCATTTTCAGTCTCACACATTAAAGCAATGTCATTTATATAAGGTCGAACACTTTTAAATCATATTGAGTCACGGTATAATCAATTAAGAGGTGAATAAAATTAAAATTATTGCGAGAAAACAAGATCATTCATTTCACCGTTCGTGGGAGAATAATACAGTTCTAATTGAAAATGACAAAGAACTAATCGGTGTAAATAACAAAACATTAGTCGTTAATAAAGATTTAACAACTTTTATGACAGAAACTCGTGCCTTATTTTATTTCTCAAAAGATAACTGGTTTAATATCATTCATATCGATGATCAAATAAATCCTTATTATTATTGTAATTTAAGCTCTCCTTATGAGAAAAAAGAAAACATCCTTACTTATATCGACTACGATATAGATATAAAAGTTGATCAGTATTATAATTATGAAATTTTAGATTTAGAAGAATATAAAGGGAATAAAAAGCGATTTAATTATTCACCGCAATTAGACAAAAAAATAAAAGATAGTATGCAGCATTTAATAGAATTAATTAAAAACAAAGAATTAATATTTGAAAAAGAAGTATTAAATTCTTACTATAAAATGTATGACGAGAAATAAATAGAAGGAAGTTTGATTAGAGTGAGAAGTGTTAAACAATATATGAAGTTTGTAAGGCCATATTTTTGGCAAATAGTTGGAACAATTTTAATCGGTATATTAAAATTTGGAATACCATTATTAATTCCACTTATTTTAAAATATGTTATTGATAACATAATTGGTGGAGATATGTCAGATGCAAATAAGTTAAGTGATTTATTTTGGTTAATGGGAATTGCATTTGCGATATTTCTAATCTTAAGACCACCAATTGAATATGCGAGGCAATACTTAGCTCAGTGGGTTAGTAGTAAAATTTTATATGACATTCGTGATATGTTATTTGATCATTTACAACGATTAAGTTTAAAATATTATTCAAATACTAAAACCGGTGAAATTATTTCACGTGTAATTAATGACGTCGAGCAAACGAAAAACTTTGTCGTTACAGGGTTAATGAATTTATGGTTGGATTTATTTACGATTGTAATTGCATTAACAATTATGATGACAATGAATGTTAAATTAACATTGGTTTCAATGATTTTATTTCCATTTTACGGTTTTGCTGTTAAATACTTTTACTCTAGACTTAGAATGTTAACGCGTGATCGTTCCCAGGCCTTAGCAGAAGTACAAGGACATTTGCATGAGCGGGTTCAGGGAATTCCTGTAACAAGAAGTTTTGCATTAGAAGATTATGAACAGGAAGACTTCAAAGAAAAAAATCATAACTTTTTAACTAAGGCAATTGAACATACAAAATGGAATGCGAAAACATTTGCTGTAACAAATACAATTACGGATTTAGCACCAATCATTGTTATTACATTTGCAGCATATCAAGTTATCCAGGGGAGTTTAACAATTGGTACAATGGTTGCATTTGTTGCGTATTTGGACCAAGTTTATAATCCACTTAGAAGACTTATTAATTCTTCTACTGTTTTAACTCAGTCAATTGCGTCAATTGATCGTGTATTTGAATTAGTTGATGAACCTTATGATATTAAAGATAAAGAAGACGCTGTTAAATTAGGCCGAGTAGAAGGTAAAGTAACTTTTGAAAATGTTGACTTTGCATATGACGAAGCTGACGGAAGAGTCTTAAAAGGAATTAATTTAGAAGTAGAAAATGGAGAAACAATTGCATTTGTCGGTATGAGTGGTGGCGGTAAATCAACACTCATTAGTTTAGTACCTCGTTTTTATGATATTACTTCAGGTAGTATAAAAGTAGATGGGTATGATATTAGAGATGTAGAACAAAGATCACTCAGAGATAATATAGGGATGGTTTTACAAGATAATATTTTATTTAGTGAATCAATTGCTACAAACATTCGAATGGGTAATCCCGAAGCTACTGACGCAGAAGTAATTGAAGCGGCAATTGCAGCTAATGCACATGAATTTATCGAAGGTTTGCCAATGCAATATGACACTTTAGTTGGTGAACGCGGAGTCAAATTATCAGGTGGCCAACAACAACGGATTGCAATTGCACGTGTGTTTTTAAAGAATCCGCCGATTTTAATATTTGATGAAGCAACATCAGCACTTGATTTAGAGAGTGAACAAAACATCCAAATTACAATGGAAAAACTTGCATCAGAAAGAACGACATTTATCGTAGCTCACCGATTAGCGACAATAACTTATGCAGATCGCATTGTTTTAATTGAACGTGGTGAGATACAAGAAGAAGGTACACATGATGAATTAATGAAGAAACAAGGAGATTATTACGAGCTCTATCAAATTCAACATTTAGATGATTAATAGGAGGTTTATTATGTCAGTCGAAGTAGGTAAACAAGCACCTGATTTTAAATTAAAAAATCAAGATGGAAAAGAAGTAAGTCTTTCAGATTACAAAGGACAAAATATTGTACTTTATTTTTATCCGAAAGATATGACACCAGGTTGTACAACACAAGCATGTGATTTTAGAGATAATTATTCAGAGTTTAAAAAAATTAATACAGTTGTTTTAGGCGTTAGCCCTGATCCAATTGAAAGTCACGTTAAATTTATTGATAAGTACGATTTAACATTTCCGTTACTTGCAGATGAAGATCATGAAGTTGCTAAACTTTATGGTGTTTGGCAGTTAAAAAAGACTTTTGGAAATGAATATTATGGTATTGTTCGTTCAACATTTATTATCGATGAAGAGGGAATTATCCAAAAAGAATACCGTAATATAAGAGTCAAAAATCATGTTGAAAAAACATTTGATTACATTAAAGAAGAATTGATAAAATAATCACATTTTTAAAGGAAAATTATAATTGTGAAAGTTCCAAAAAGTCTGTTTATATTGACAGTATGTGTAAAGACAGTGTAAACTAAGATTAGAAAGATTATCAATTGATATTTAATATAATGAAAGTGAGGTGCATGACGTGGAAAACGAAAAGTTGCGATTAGCGATTAATACGTTAAAAGAATCAGGTGTTCGAATTACACCACAACGTCATGCGGTTCTTGAGTACTTATTAACGTCGATGACTCATCCAACAGCAGATGACATTTATAAGGCGTTAGAAAGTAAATTTCCTAATATGAGTGTGGCAACAGTCTATAATAATTTACGTATTTTAAGTAAAAGTGGTCTTGTTCGTGAATTAACATATGGAGATGACTCAAGCCGTTATGATAGTAATATGGATGACCACTATCATATTGTGTGTGAAGATTGTGGGAAAGTAGTAGATTTTCATTACCCTAAGCTTAGCGAAATAGAATCATTAGCTCAACGAGTTACTGGTTTTGAAGTAAGCGGACATCGTTTAGAACTTTATGGTAAATGTAAAGCGTGCAAAATAGAGAATACAACACAACATTAAAAATGACTCCCTAAGGAGTCATTTTTTTATTTGAACTTTAATCCACTTACGTACGCTATTAATTAACCAAATACGATTTGTTTTAGCTAACATATCTTTTGTTATAATCCGTTCTCTAATTATATTTTGGTCAAGTAAGATTTCTCTAAAAGTACCAGGAAGCAAGCCAGATTTAACTGGTGGGGTAATTAATTCCCCGTCGTATTCAATTACAATATTGCCAATCGTAAACTCAGTAATTTCATTATGTTCATTCCATAAAATTATGTCAAAACAATTAGGGAAATCAGCCTTTAATTGATTATACATAGACCTGTTTGTTGTTTTATGGTAGAGGAAAGGGTTTGTATTATCAATTGGTTTATTAGCTAGCCTTACTTTTTTTACTTCATTATCTTGTTTAAGTGGCATAGAAGACGTTGTAATAACTCCACTTTCGTTAACTAATAAACGAATTCTTAAGTTTTGACTTAGATTATCTTCGGCAATTTTAGCTAACTTCTTTTTTACTGCTGTAATATCTAAACTAAAATTAAAATACGCAGCAGATAATTTTAATCTGTTTAAGTGGGCTTGATAAGCAATATATTCACCATCATATAAGCCAAAAGTTTCAATTAATTCAAAATCTTGATTGTTAATATTCAATACTTTTGCTTTAGTAAATGCTTCGTTATATTCATCTTTAGCAACTGATAATTTTGTAATTCCCCCTCCAACATCGTACCGTGCTCGTTTTTTATTTGTATTAATTGAAACTGTTCGAATGGGTACATTAAATGTTGCTTCTTTTTCAGGCGAAATAAATCCAATTGTCCCACAGTAAATATCTCTTGTTCTATTTTCTAATTTTTTAATGAAATTAATTGTTTCAGTTTTAGGCGTTCCTGTTATAGATCCACAAGGAAATAAATTACTAAATATATCTACTAATGAACTTGTTGGTTTTAGTAAACTTTCTATTGTAGATGTCATTTGAAATAATGTAGGAAAAGTCTGTATCTGAAAAGGATGTGTAACTTTAATTGATCCAGGAACAGATAATGGGACGAGTTCATCTTTCATTAAATCCACGATTAATTTATTTTCTAATTTGTCTTTACGTGAATGTTTTAATTCATTTTTAAAAAAAATATCTTCAACTGAGCTTTTACCTCTTTGTTTTGTTCCTTTCATTGGTTTAACGGTTAACTTATTTTGATTTAAATCAAAAAAAAGTTCAGGTGAAAGGGAAAGTATTTCAAAGTTATCAAACTTAAGATAGCAGCTATAATCCGAGTTTTGTTCTTTTTTTAGTGCATTATAATATGCGTAGCTATCTCCGGAAAAATCCGCATTTAATTGGAGCGTGTAATTAACTTGTTCTGTTAGACCAAGATTAAAAGCATTTTGTATTTTTTTAAAAGATTTGTTATATTCACTTTCAGAAATATCAGCTAGCCAACTTCCAACTTCAAAAGTACCTTTATTTTTAGAAAAGTTATTTACTGGTGATTTAAAAATACCGAACCAAACAAGCGGAAATTCACTTGTTAAGAATGAATTCACTGGTAAAAAAGCTTCAGTTGCCTCATAAGAAAGAAAACCAGCTGCATAATAACCATTATCTACAGCTAGTTCCACTTGTTTTAATATATTTTCTATCTCACCAGACTTATTTGTTTGAAAGACTTCAATGGGATCAAAAAAAACTGTTTTTTTGTGTTTATTTGTATTAAGGTTTAAAAAATCAAATTGTAGAAAGGGTGCTTTTAACAAACGTGACACATCCTTTATTTACTTGTATTTTCTGCTTGTTTTTTATATTTACGTTTATTATATTTTTCATCAAACTCAATACCTTCTAAGTTTTCATCAAGAGTAAGTGGTTGTTTACAGTGCATACAAGCATCAACTCTACCAAGCATTTTTGTTGGTTTTTCACAAGTAGGGCAAATGATTGGTATCGCTTTTGTAGAAAGTAAACCAATCCAAAGATAAATTGCAGTACTGAGTAAAATAGAAATAACACCTAAAATAAATAAGGTAACCATTAACCATTCTGTAGATTTAAATATTATTCCAACATACATAATTATAAATCCTATGAAAACAAGACTTAAGGCGATTGTTCTGATTTTATTTATTTTGCTTGAATATCTTAATTTAGGTTCACTCATTAAATAATCCTCCTAGTAAATTCTAACGTACAACAGATATTATAACATGAAAGGGGGATAAGATTCATTCAATGTTGCTTTAGAAGACTTCGAATTATCAAAGTAAACAAAATTGTGCTGTTGATAAAATCTTAAACTAATCGTATAATGGTATAAGAGTGTAAAAAATCTAGAAAATTACAATTAATTATTTAATTGTTATGTAAGGGCTTTAAAAATTAAAGGGGGAGTTCGGATTGAAATTTAAAAACATATTAGGAATACTAGTCTTATCTTTAATTTCGATTGTTTTAGTTGCATGTGGTGGAACAGATGAAGGAGAAACTGGTAGTAAGGAAGGTAGCGGGAATGAAGCAAGAGTTGCTATTGGTCCAATAGGAAGTGAATCTAACTACATATCAAAAATAATGTTAGAAGCGCATGGTGTAGAGAATTATAAAGAATATGAAGAAGGTTTCGGAGATGCAGCAGATTTAGTCCAAGATGGTAACATCGACGTGACAATGGGTGTGCTGGGTTTACCAAATGGTAGTATTGAAAGCTTACAAGCATCAACAGGTGATGTTGTCATTTTAGGGTTAGAAGACGAAGCGATTGAAGAAATTGAAAGTAAATCAGAATATAAACGTCATACAATTCCAGCAGGAAGTTATGAATTTATAGATGAAGATATTGAAACAGTTGCGGCATATGCTGTATTAGTAGGAAACACAAACACGATTGATGATGAACTTGCATATGAATTAGCAAAAACAATGGTTGAAAAATCAGAAGATATCACGCATGCTCAAGCTGAAGATCTGACGTTAGAAAATGCATTAAACGGTTCAGAAGGTATGCCAATTCATCCGGGAGCTAAAAAATACTATGAAGAACAAGGACTCACAGTAGATAATCCAGAAGCAGAAGTAACAGCAACAAAAAGTGATCGTAAAGCTGAATATACTTTAGGGTCTGGAAGTCAAGGTGGAACTTATTATCCATTAGGTGGAGAAATTGCGACCGTTTGGAATAATAATCTAGACACAAATTATACAAACGTAGAAACAGGAGCTTCACTTGAAAATTTAGGTCAAGTAAATAATGATGAATTAGATTTAGGTATGACAGTTCATAGTACATTCTTAGGAGCACTAGCAGGTGAAGGTGACTTAGGTGGCGAAGAATTAGAAAACATCGCATTTATTGGTCATATTTACCCAGAAGTAGCTCAGATTGTTACTAGAGAAGGAACAGGTTATAAAACGTTAGGTGATTTGAAATAAACATAAAATAATTTTATAAATTACTCAAAAAGAAAAGAGACTTTGTGCTCTTTTCTTTCTTTATTCAAAATTACTTAAAAGATTGTAGGAGGTGGGAAAATGGTAGAAAATAATAAACAAAATGAAGAAACTGAAGCTGAAATCGATGCCCAAGAAATGTTAGAAAAATATGATCGAGAAAGTAATTACCGAACTAACATTGGTAGGTGGGCTTGGGTTGTTACGTTTATCGGGGTTGCGTTTACTGTTTTTCAGCTTTATGTAGGGTACTTTGGTACATTGCCTTCACAAAAGCAAGGGGCAATTCATTTAGGAACAGCACTAGGGCTTGTATTTTTACTGTATCCAGTTAAAAAAGGACTTCAAAATAAACAAAAAACAATACCATGGTATGATGTTGTTTTGGCATTTACCGCAATGTTTGTTACGTATTATAAAATACTCCAGTTTGATGCTCTTAGGCAAAGCAGGATACTAGGGTATGATTCAGTAGAAACAGCCATTTCTTTATTAGGTATTTTATTATTATTAGAGGCAACTCGAAGAGCAGTGGGTTTACCGATAGTTATTGTAGCTTTAACGATGATAGCTTATGCGTTATTTGGAGACATTATACCAACAAAAGTACTATCACATCAAGGCTTCGATTATTCTCGAATTACAAATGTCTTATGGTTCCAGGATAGTGGTGTTTTTGGAACGCCTATTCAAATATCAGCCAAATTCATATATTTATTCTTATTCTTTGGAGTTATGTTAGTTCATACAAATATAGGGAAGTTCTTCAATGACTTAGCATTTTCCTTAACAGGGAGATTCACTGGTGGAACAGCTAAAGCAGCTGTTGCAGCAAGTGCACTTCAGGGTATGGTTTCGGGAAGTTCTGTAGGTAATACAGTAGCGTCCGGTTCATTTACAATCCCAATGATGAAAAATGCTGGATTTAAACCAGAATTTGCAGCAGGTACTGAAGCAGCAGCATCAACTGGTGGACAATTAATGCCTCCTATTATGGGTGCAGCAGCATTTATTATGATGGATTATGTCGGTGTTTCTTATTCAGTTATCATGGCTTCAGCAATTATACCAGCATTGCTTTATTTTACAGGTATTTTTATAGGAACTCATTTTGAAGCAAAAAGATTAAATATTTTAGGGTTACCAAAATCAGAATTACCAAGTTTTAAAAAATTGATGATTAGAAATGGTTTTATGCTCTTACCACTTGTTTTAATTATTGGAACAGTAATGGTTGGTTATACACCACAAAGAGCAGCAATAATTGGTATATTAACAGCTTACTTAGTAAGTTTAATCCGTAAAGATACACGTCTATCATTTAGAAAGTTAATTAATGTTTTCGAACAAGGTGCACGAGTTGCATTACCAGTAATTGCAGCGGTAGCTACTGCAGGTATTATTGCAGGAGTTGTAAGTATAACTGGTTTAGGAGCAAAATTTGCAGCGGGAATTATTTCATTATCAGGTGGAAGTCTATTTTTAGCACTTGTTTATACAATGATTGCTTGTTTAGTCTTAGGAATGGGTTTACCAACAACAGCTAACTATGTTGTAACAGCTACTGTTGCTGCCCCGGCACTAATTAATGGTTTTGATTTACCACCAATTTCTGTCCATATGTTTGTATTTTATTTTGGAATAGTTGCAGATATTACGCCACCAGTTTCTTTAGCAGCCTACGCTGGAGCTGGAATTGCAAGAGCAAATCCATTTATGAGTGGGGTAGGTGCTGTAAAATTAGCAATAGCAGCGTTTATTATCCCATACGTCTTTATTTATAACCCTATCTTAGTACTCGTTGATGCTACAGTATTTACTATAATTACAGGAGTTGGCACTGCAGTCTTAGGTATGATAGGGATAAGTGGATCATTAATAGGTTACTTTAATAATAAAGCAACCATTATTGAACGATTAATGCTCTTTGCAGGAGGGTTATTCTTAATTGTTCCAGAATTTATAAGTAGTTCAATAGGTATTGTTCTTTTAGTTATCGTATGGATAATTCAAGGAAGAAGACCAAAAGAATATGGACTGGATAACAATAAAGAAACTGTTAAAGTTTAACTAATAATTAACAAATTTTTAACGGTGGATAAAATAAAAAAGGGAGTTAAAAGTGTTTAAAATAAAAAATGATATAAAATTAATTGCTATTGACATGGATGGAACGCTTCTTAACAATAAGTATGAAGTGAGTTTAAATACAAAAGAAGTAATCAAACGAGCTCAAAAAGCAGGTATTCATGTTGTGTTAAGTACTGGTCGTCCACTTGTGTTTTGCTATGATTACCATGTAGATTTAGGTTTAACAACAGACATTGTCACAGCAAACGGCGCTCAAATCTGGACACCAGATCAAAAACTTCTAGCAGAATATACTTTTGAAAGCGAAATTGCTGAAGAATTATGGCATTATGGTGATAAGAATGCTCACTACATGTGGATGGTTGCTACGAACGAGCTATTTCGAAATAGTACAAGGCCAATCGATTTTTACGAACACGAATGGATTAAATTAGGTTTTGGTAAATTAAATGAAGAACAAAAAGCACTAATATTAGAAAAGATAATTACTTATCCCAATATAGAAATTACGAGTTCTTCAACTTCAAATGTAGAAATTAATCATGAAAGCGTGAATAAAGCAAATGGATTAAAGTTAGTTTGTGAACGACTGGGAATAACATTTGATAATGTTGTCGCTATTGGTGACAATTTAAATGATAAGTCAATGTTAGAAGCTGCTCAAATCGGTGTAGCGATGAATAATGCAATTCCTGAAATTAAAGAAATAGCTGATTTTATAACAGCATCTAACGAATCTGATGGAGTTGCCAATGTTATTAATCACGTATTAAAAGAGTTGGTATAAATTGCGCAAGCTTTCTTTATTTTCAGAAAAAGAGTATAATTATAAGTATAGCTGAAAGGAGATGTTGTGATGTCTTTTTCTCGTGGACGTAAAGAACCTTTACCAGAAGTAGAAACTAATATTTGGTCATGTACGAGCGATGATTGTCAAGGTTGGATGAGAGAATCATTTAGCTTTAATGAAACACCTAAATGTCCATTATGTCAATCTGAAATGAAAGAGGAAGTAAAAATGTTACCAAAACTTGGTTAACATATTTATTATATCTAAAACAGGGAATTTATTTTCAATTCCCTGTTTTTTTATATGGAAATTTAGTTTAATTAATGTTATTATAAATACATGTAAGCGCTATCAACTTCATGGAGGGATGTTTAATGAGATACGAAAATCCAAATACTGAAGGATCGATAATTAATTTTAAAGAAAAGTATGATAATTTCATCGGTGGTAAATTTGTGCCACCTGAAAAAGGAAATTATTTTGATAATGTTTCTCCCATAACCGGAGAAGTATTTTGTAAAGTTGCTCGTTCCACAAAAGAAGATATTGAACTTGCTTTAGATGAAGCACATAAAGCAAAAGACGCATGGGGGGAAACATCTGTAGCAGAGAGGTCTTTAGCTTTAATGAGAATTGCTGACAAAATAGAAGAGAATCTTGAACTTTTAGCAGTAGCAGAATCATGGGACAATGGTAAAGCCGTACGTGAAACATTAAATGCAGATATTCCATTAGCAATAGATCATTTTCGTTATTTTGCAGGTGTTATTAGAGCACAAGAAGGTGGCCTTAGCCAAATAGATAAAGATACTGTAGCTTATCATTTTCATGAACCATTAGGAGTTGTAGGTCAAATTATTCCATGGAATTTCCCAATATTAATGGCAACATGGAAAATTGCTCCTGCTTTAGCAACAGGTAATTGTATCGTTTTAAAGCCAGCTGAACAAACGCCTGCTTCAATTATGGTATTAATGGAATTGATTCAAGATATATTACCGCCAGGCGTATTAAACATTGTTAACGGATTTGGTGTAGAGGCAGGTAAGCCACTTGCAACTAATCCACGTATTGCAAAAATAGCATTTACTGGAGAAACTACAACAGGTCGTTTAATTATGCAATATGCAACAGAAAATATTATTCCAGTTACTTTAGAATTAGGTGGTAAATCACCAAATATATTCTTTAAAGATGTCATGGATGAAGATGACGGATTCTTAGATAAAGCAATTGAGGGGTTTGTGATGTTTGCTTTAAATCAAGGTGAAGTATGTACGTGTCCTTCTCGTGCACTCATACACGAATCTATCTATGATGAATTTATGGAGCGAGCACTAAAACGTGTTGAACAAATAAAAATTGGCCATCCATTAGATACGGAAACAATGATGGGCGCGCAAGCATCAACTGAACAATTAGAAAAAATAAAATCTTATCTTGATATAGGTAAACAAGAAGGTGCCGAATTAATTACAGGTGGAAATGTAAATAAACTTTCTGGTGAATTAGAAGGTGGTTATTATGTTGAACCAACAATATTTAAAGGAAATAATAAAATGAGAATTTTCCAAGAAGAGATTTTTGGACCGGTTCTTTCTGTAGCAACATTTAAAGATGATGAAGAAGCGTTAGAAATAGCTAACGATACTTTATATGGTCTTGGTTCAGGAATTTGGACACGAAACATCAATAAAGCTTATCGTTTTGGACGTGGAATTCAAGCTGGGCGCGTATGGACGAACACGTATCACCAATATCCAGCTCATGCAGCTTTTGGTGGATACAAAAATTCAGGGATTGGTCGAGAAAATCATTTAATGATGTTAAATCATTATCAACAAACAAAGAACTTACTAGTTAGTTATAGCGAAGGACCCCAAGGTTTCTTTTAAAAGGTGGTGATAAAATGGTAGACCGAGTTGTCGCAACAGATGCAGCACTTGAATTAATCGAAAAATTAAAAGGTATACACGGTCCATTAATGTTTCATCAATCAGGTGGTTGTTGTGATGGAAGTGCTCCAATGTGTTATGAATTAGGAGAATTTAGAGTAGGTGAATCAGATTTATTACTAGGAGAAATAGGTGATTCACCATTTTATATTGCTAAAGATCAGTACGAATACTGGAAACATACTCAATTAATAATTGACGTCGTACCTGGAAGAGGAGGTATGTTTTCTTTAGAAGGACCAGAAGGGAAACGCTTTTTAACTAAATCTAGATTATTTACTGAAGAAGAGAATGCTGTGCTATAACAGCGATATGACAAAATAAAAGTCGCTACAAAATACATAAATAGCGACTTTTACCCTGTTATATGATAACCTTATATTAAGATGCATATCTTAGTAGAAAGGTTAGGTGTTATTAAATGAGGAAAAGAATTGATTATTTTGTAAGGGGATACACAGGCTTAGGTGAAGTGAATTATATTGAATCTAACGTAGCAGAAATAAAAGAAGTCTATATATTAAAAGCTGCAAATGAAAAGACTGCAACACTATTTTTAAAAGAATTTATTAATTTAATTGAAGAAGAAATGGTGGTCGAAGTAATTAAAAATCCTGATTACTCTGAAGCAATCGATGGTGTTATTGTTAGAGAAAAATCAATTGCAATATTGACAACACCTTATATTAAATATGTATCGAGTCATTCACATTTGATTGACTTAACTAAATATACAAAACTCCCGGTTACTTTCGTTGCAAAGAAAAGAAAAGAAATTATAGAAAAAACAATAACTAGTTTTTCCGAGAGTTTAGCGATACATAAAGAAATTCAAGATATTCATAGAGAAGATATGGACTATAAAATTGCTGATCAAATAATCAATGATTTTTTAAAAGAAAATATTGCCCAATATCCAGATTTAGATAAAGAAGGACATATTTATAAAAGAATGTTTGGTACAAACACATCTGAAGGCATTGTTACTTGTGTAGATAATTTAATTACACCGATAAAAAACCAAGTATTTTTAAAAGGACCTCCTGGAACTGGTAAATCATATTTTATGAAAAAAGTAATGGAAGAAGCGATTAATAAAGGATATGATATTGAAGTATACAAATGTAGTTTTGATCCTAGTAGTATCGATATGATTATTATTAGAGATTTGAATTACTGTTTATTTGATAGTTCATCACCGCATGATTATGACCCATCTGAAAAAAGTGATTATATAATTAATTTATTTAACTTAGCTAGTACAAAAGAAAACACGGAATTAAATGAGGCTAAAATAAAAGAATTAAAAATCGAATTTGACAGAGTTTTTGAAACCGCACTTACTGAACTATCTAAATTACAAGAATTAGCCGGGTCAATTGAAAATAGTGAAATAAAGCTGACTCGTATTGATGTAAAAAGTATATTAGCAGATTACAGAATAAATTATTAAAAAGATTGCAATTATTCAGAATATATTGTAAAATTAGACAACTATAGTAAATCTATTATTAAAAATTCTTTTATCCAAAATTAGGAGGTGGATAAATGGTAACTGTAAAATTATTAAAGCCATATTATATTAAGATGAGTTCAGATTACATTAGGATTATTTTAGCTTATCAATATTTTTCATTATTAATAAATAATCAAGTTTACCATTTTATTCCCGTTGAAGGTAAAGAAATTCGTATAAATAGAAAGACTAAGCAGGTTGTTAATACAGAAACAAAATTCGCATTTCAAAAAGGTAGCGATACCATTTATATTACGATGAAAAAACTAACTTCTTTAACGGATTTTATGGATCAGTTAACTAAAATAGTTGAACCATACTATACAAATGAAGTTAGTCAAATAGAAGAAAACAAGAACAAACTCTTATTTGAAGAAATGGAAAGAGCTAATGTATTACGCTTAATTGATGAAGCTCTTGATAAAGGTGATCAAGAAAACTTTAATTTACTAATAGATTTATTATAAAAAAATTCACTCTTAATTAGAGTGAATTTTTTTATTTCTTAGTTCAATTAAAATGTCTGTTACTTTTTCGGCAACCATCGTACTAGCACCCTCGTTTTCAACTTCTTCTACCATCATTGCGATAATAATATTTTGTTGATCATTTGGATAACCAACAAACCAGCCATTTTCCCTACCACTTTCTTCTAGAGATGATTTTAATTCAGCAGTACCTGTTTTACCTGCGATAGGAAAATCAGCTTTGTTAGCTACTTTTGCAGTGCCGTCAGTAACAACAGAGCGTAAACTATCTTGAAAAATATTGATATTCTTTTCATCAATTAAACTTTCTCCCCATACTTCTTTTTTATCAGACTCAAGTATTCTAGGTTTTAGCATGTCACCATTATTTAAAATAGGTGAATAACTTGAAGCAAGATGGAGTGCACTCATTTCTATTTCGCCTTGGCCGTAGCTTGAGTGAGCCAACAATGCTTCACTTGATAATTCTCCGTCTCTTGAGATAGAAGACTTTTTAATTGGATAAGAAGTTGGAATATCAGAATTAAAGCCAAATTCTTTTAATCCTTTTACAAACTTTTCTTCACCCATTTTAGTAGCTTGCATGGCGAAATATATATTGTCAGATCGAACAAGAGCGTCATTTAAATCTACTGGACCACTAGAAGTCGAAACTCTTTTTACTTTGGAACTCCCCCAACTTTCTTTCCCCCAAGTTAATCCATCTATTTTTAACCCTTCATTTGCAATAATCGTCTCGTTTTTAAGTCCGATTGCAGCAGTAATTGGTTTAATGACAGAGCCAGGAGCAAAAGTTGATGAAAAACGATTGAGAAGAGGCATGTTAGGATTATTTTCTAAAGTTTCCCAATCGCCTTTTTCAACACCTAATACAAAGTCATTAGGTTCAAAAGCTGGACTACTAACAAGAGCTAGAACTTCTCCTGTTTGAGGATCTATTGCACTAGCAGTTCCGGCTTTTCCATCGTAGGAATTAAATATTTCTTCTTGAACATTTTTGTCAATTGCTAAAGTAATTGTTTTTCCATTATTACCAGGCTTTTCGGCTAAAACAACTTCTGAATCATCTTCATTTTTTACGGAAATGATTGTTCCTAAAGTTCCTTTTAGTTCTTTTTCATATAATTGTTCTAATCCGCGTTTACCTATAGAATCCCCATTTTGATAACCAGGATTCTCTTTCATTTCTTCTGCGTTTATTTTCCCTATATACCCAACTAAATGTGCAGCAGCAGGGCCAAGCGGGTAAGTTCTTATTTTTATTTTCTTTTTAGTAGCAGCAGGAATATCATCGATTTGATTTAATGTGGTAGAGTCATCTTCTTGTACTTTTTTTAAGGGAACAAATAAATGATCTTCAACCCAAGTTTGACTTAGAGTGTTATTAATCTGATCTAAAGACAGGTTCAAAGATTTCGCGAGTTGTTGTTTTTCAGATTCTTCATCAACAAAACTCTCGGGCGTAATACCAATTTCATAAGCATTTCCATTTAATGCAAGTGGCTTTTTATTTCTATCCAAAATTTCTCCGCGTTCAGCTGGTAGGTGTGAAATAGATAATTTACCTCCATCTTTTAATTCAGGGAAAATTAATCCAGGGTGGAAATCCACTTTCCAGTTAGCTGTTTCGTCTTTTGTTTTTTCTTCAAAAATAAAAGTTAGATTTTCTGTAAATGAAATTGGTCCTGCTAGAGTGTCTAAAGACACTTTAATAGGTATATCTATTTCATTTTCCGCCTTTTTAATTTCTGATTTTTCAGGGATTTCATATGACACCTTCAAATTATCTACTTCAATATCTTTGTAGATTTTTTCATAGCGGCTTACGAATTCTTCTTTTGAAAATTCAGCTTTACTATCATTACTCAATAAATCATACATTTCTAAAAAATTATTATTGTTCCAATCTTCAGTATAAGTATCAATTTGCTTTTCTAGCATGTCAGATTGATTAGAACATGCTACAATAGAAAAGGTTATTAATAATAATAAAAAAATTAATCTTTTCATAATAGGTTCTCCTAACTGTATTTAGATGTATTAATTATAAGAGTATCATTAATCCTAATGCAAATTTGAGTAGGGTATGTTAAAATTTGTATATTAAATTAAAAAAGGTGAATAAAATGAAATTTAAAAGAAATGAATTGGCTATCGCTTTAAAAAAAATGATAAATAAAACTGAAAGTAACAAGATTGATACGTCAGAACAATTTTTAGATGAATTAAAAAATGAACTATCAACAAGAAAAATTATTACTGTAACGAAATTAACTAATTATTAAAGAATAACTTATCAAAAATAGAGGTGTGGTCACGTGAAATTAATTAAAGTGAAAAATTATCAAGAGTTAAGTAAAATTGGTGCAGAATTACTAATAGATGAGTTAGAAAAATTGAAGCGTCCAGTAATTGGTCTGGCAACAGGTTCTACACCAGAAGGACTTTATAGTGAAATAATAAAGTATCATAAAAAAACTAATTATTCATTTAAAAATGTCGTTTCATTTAATTTAGATGAATATATTGGTTTACCAGAAGATGATATAAACAGTTATCATTATTATATGAATGATAAACTTTTTAATCATATTGATCTTCCACTTGAACAAACTTATGTTCCAAATGGTATGGCTGAAGACTTGGAAGCTGAATGTATACGTTATGAAGAAGAAATTAAAAAAACGGGTGGTATTGATGTACAACTATTAGGACTTGGTGTCAATGGACATATTGGATTTAACGAACCAGGTATTTCATTTAAATCTCGTACACAAGTCATTACTTTAAATGAATCAACACGAAACGCTAATGCACACTTTTTCTCATCAGGTGGTGAAGTACCAAAACAAGCAATTTCAATGGGGATCAAATCAATTATGGAAACAAACAAGATTATACTTTTAGTATCAGGCAAAAATAAAGCATATGCTTTAAGTAAGTTTCTAGCAGGTGAGATAACAGAAGAATTCCCAGCTACTATCTTGCATAAACATAAAGATGTGACTGTTATTGCTGATGAAGCGGCACTTTCATATGAAAAATAAAACCTATTATTATAACAGGTTTTATTTTTCTTTAATTTAAACAGCTGTTTCCATATGCTTTTGTTGTGTTTTTTCAATGATTGCTTGATCGCTTGTTAAATTTATTATCCACTCTAAAAAAGTGTTAATGTTTTTAATATGTACATAAACGATTAATTCAACTTTTTCTAAATAATTTATTTTATCTATTAGATAGTCAGAATTACGGATTTCATTTTCTAATGTACCAAGCAAAGGATATTCAATGGTTATTGAAAAACCTTGCATTAGTTCTCTTTTTACAACCCCAGTGCTTTTAATCGCTTCTGAAGTAGTTGTGCCATATGCTCGAATAAGTCCTCCTGCACCTAGCTTTACCCCGCCAAAATAACGCGTAACAACAACAGCAGTGTTTTTTAACTCTTGCTTTTTTAAGACTTCTAACATGGGAACTCCTGCTGTACCGCTAGGCTCACCATCATCGTTGGCTTTTTGAATTTCATCGTGCTCTCCAATTAAGTATGCAGAACAATTATGTGTTGCATCATAATGCTTTTTTTTAATTTCACTGATAAAATCATGTGCTTCTTGTTCTGTTTCAACTCTTTTTACGTAACCGATAAACCTCGATTTTTGAATGATTATTTCATTAGAACCAAAAGAGTTTACCGTATAGTATTCATCTAACATTTATATACCTCCAATAATACAATAAAGTTTAGTTATGTGTATAATTGTATCATAGTATATAATTTTAAAATATCGATTATAAATTACTGTAGAAAATAAAAAAAGTGTAAAAATGTAAAGGGGTTTAATTAATGAAAGTCGCATTAGTTACAGATAGTACTTCATATTTACCAAAAAAAATGATTAATAAATATAACATATCCATTATTCCACTTAATGTTGTGTTTGAAAATGAATCTTATCGTGAAGGATTTGATATAACAACTACTGAATTTTATGAAAAAGTAAAAGTAGAAAAGAAATTACCTACGACTTCACAACCATCAATAGGTGAACTAGTGAATTTATATGAAAAGTTAAGTAAAGAATATGACGCCATTATTTCTATTCATATCTCGCAAACACTCAGCGGAACATACGAAGCATCTAAAGTAGCTGGTAAAATGGTAGAAAATATTGAAGTTTATTCAGTGGATTCTAGAATTACAACAATAGCACAAGGCTTTTTAGTAATGGAAGCAGCAAAAATGATTCAAGAAGGTATTGCAGTTGAAAAGATAGTCACACAGCTAAATAATTATACTAAAAATATGCGCGCTTATTTTATGGTAGATGATTTAAGTCATTTACAAAGAGGTGGTCGTTTATCAGGCGCTCAAAAACTTGTAGGAAGTTTATTAAAAATAAAGCCTGTCCTTCATATTAAAGATGGCATGATTCTTCCGTTTGAAAAAATCCGGTCAAAGAAAAAAGCATTGACGAGAATTTTAAGTTTACTTGAAAAAGATGCAATGAATAAATCGATAAAAAAAGTTGCGTTTATTCATGCTAATAATGAAGCGGGGGCAATTGAACTGCAAAAATTATTTCAAGATAAATACCCAAATATTGAAACATATACAAGTTACTTTGGTCCAGTGATTGGAACACATATAGGAGAAGGATCACTTGGTGCTACTTGGTATTTTGAAGAATAATTAAGAAAAGGAGACTGAAATGAATTTTTTACTTAACTTATTTAAGAAAACTACTAACTATCTAGAAGAGTCCTATCAAAATAACGACTCTTTTAGTCCTCGTTTATCTATTCCACTTAATATCCATCCTTATGCTATAAAGTACCGGGGGAAAATCCTTACTAGAAATGAATTAGAAATATCAAATCGCCAACTTGATTTTTTAATAAGAGAAAATTACGTACGGCGTTTACCTTCAATTACAAAAGAAGGAAAAACGATTAAGTGTATGCGATGTGAAAATATTAATATTACTTTTTTTGCTGAGATAGATTGTAAAAAATGTTTATCAAAGCATTTATATTGTAGAGTTTGTATTGAAATGAATCGTATTTTAGCGTGTGAGTCATTATATTACTGGCACGACCAATCGATTGAATTTAAACATCTTAAGAAATCGAATTACTGGCAAGGAAAATTAACAAAAAATCAAGAATACGGGGCTAATCAATCAATTAATGCACTTGAAAATAAAACAGATTTATTAATTTGGGCGGTTACAGGATCAGGTAAAACAGAACTTGTCTTTCCGGTCATAACCGAAGCATTAAAAAAAGGTATGCGTATTTGTATTGCAAGTCCAAGAACAGATGTAGTTAAAGAGTTTAGATTGAGAATAGATTCAGTCTTTAAAAAAACATCAATAGCAGCATTATATTCAGGGAGCGATGAGCTTCAAAATAACGCTCAAATCATTGTTACAACAAATCACCAACTACTCCGCTTTAAACGTACATTTGATTTATTAATTATTGACGAAGTAGATGCTTATCCGTATGCAAGTGATTCTCGGTTAAAAGAAATTACAAAACGCTCACGTAAAATTCAAGGTACAACTATTTATTTAACTGCCACACCTAATCAAGCACTCAAAATTATTCCTACAGTATTCATCCCCAAGCGTTACCATGGTCAACCACTTATTATCCCACAAATAAAGTATAGCTATTTCTTAAAAAAACAATTATCAGAACAAAAACTTCCTAGTGATTTTATAAACATTTTAAAAAAGAGAGAAAAGCCTAAAAGACAGTTGCTTATCTTTGTTCCAACAGTACAACTATCTAAAGATTTAAAGGAGGAAATTATTAATTTATTAATGGAGTTTAAATTAATTAATAAAAAAGAAGAGGTTGCAACAGTACATGCTGCTGATGATAATCGAAATGAAAAAGTGATTGCTTTTAGAGAACATAAATTGTATTGTCTTATTACTACAACGATACTAGAAAGAGGCGTAACATTTCCGTCAGTAGACGTTATTGTGGTTCAAGCAGATAATGAAATATTTAATAGTGCTGCCCTTGTACAAATATCTGGACGAGCTGGAAGGAGCCCTAATGATCCAAAGGGTGATGTTTATTTTATGGTAAATAATAATACACGCGCAATTAAGGAATGTTTGAAGGATATAAAACATATGAATAAATTAGCAAAAGAGCTGATTTTATGAAGTGTATTTATTGTTTTAAAGAGATGAAAACAGAATTATCATGGGAAAATATAATATTAGGTTCAAAAATAAGTCGATTATGTATCTCATGTCATTTGTCTTTTATAAAACTTACAACACCCTTATGTAAAATATGTTCCACAGAATCAAAAATATTGATTTGTAATGATTGTAAAGCTTGGTCGAATAAATTCGGAAATCATGATGTTTTATCAAGAAATTATTCAATATTTAAGTATAATGCATTCATTCAAAAATATTTAGCACAATGGAAATACCAAGGAGACTATATTTTAATTGAAGGCTTACTGGAGTTAATTACCACATATATTAAACAAGAATTAAATTTTATAGATCAAACTTATACAGTTATACCTATACCGCTTAGTGAAAAGAGGTTAAAAGAGCGAGCATTTAATCAAGCAGTACTATTAGCTCAAGCATTTGGTAACATAGATGAATCTTATTTAAGTCGTAAAGAATCAGAAAAGCAATCTAAAAAAACTAAAGAAGAAAGAATTAAAACAACAAATTCATTTAAAATTCATAAAAAAATACATGGAAAAGTGTTATTAGTAGATGATATATATACAACTGGCACAACAATAAGGCATGCAGCTGCTTTATTAGTAGAAAATGGAGCATCTGAAGTCAGTTCATTTACGTTAATTCGTAGTTAAATTTCATAAAATAATTAAAAAGCAGGAAATAAACTATAGAACAATGTATAATGATAATTATAAATATATTTAAGGGGGACACTTATTATGAATTATAATATTCGTGGTGAGAACATTGAAGTTACTCAAGCAATAAGAAGTCATGTAGAGGAAAAGATTAGCAAAATTGAAAGATATTTTGATACGCCTCCGATATCTGACGTAAATGTGAACTTAAGTGTCTATAGTGAAGAGCAACAAGTAGAGGTAACAATTCCGATGCCTAACTTACTATTACGCGCAGAAGAGCAACACACTGATATGTACGCGGCTATTGACCTTGTTGTAGACAAGTTAGAACGTCAGATTAGAAAATATAAAACAAAAGTTAACCGTAAATTCCGTCAAGAAGGCTCTGCAAAACATATGTTTGCTGAATTAGAACAAGAAAAAAGAGCAAATGCAGAAAGTGAAGATGATTCTGAATTTGAAATTGTAAGAACAAAAAGCTTTAATTTAAAACCAATGGATTCTGAAGAGGCGATCCTTCAAATGGATATGTTAGGGCATGCATTTTTCATCTTTACAGATGCCGAGTCTAATGAAACGAGCGTTGTTTATAAAAGACGTGATGGTAAGTATGGATTAATTGAGCCTACTAATTAAGAGAAAATGATTGTAACAAGAAATTTGATTAAAACCGAACTTAAACAGTTTAAATACTGTTTAGGTTCGGTTTTTTAAATTTGTTTATATCATTTTATTTATACTAATGTCGAAAAATGTCGAAAATAATAGTATTATGCTAATAATTGTTTTTAAAATTATATGTTTTGAGTGCAAAGTAACGTAATTAGTCTTAAAAATAAGATTATATTGTCGAATAACTGTTTAAAACACAAATAATCAGACTAGTCAGAATAATGTGACTTGTGGTATAAATAGAGTCATGAAAAGAAGGAGGTGAATATTAATTTTGATTTAACTCATAAAAAATTAGTTTTATACACCTCGAAATAAGAAAGAGTAGTCATTCCTCATGACTACTCTTTCAATACGTTTAGAAGAATTAATAGAAGTTATGACATTATGAATAATAGATAATAAATGTTATAATGAATGGTGATAACTTTAACTTGAGGAGACTTAAATAATGAGTAGCTTACTAAAACGTATATTTGGAGATGGAAATAAACGTCAACTTAAACGCATTCAATCTACTGTAGATGAAATAGAATTGCTAGAAGTTGAAACACAAAAATTATCTGATGAAGAACTAAAAAATAAAACAACTGAATTTAAACAACGTTATCAAGAGGGCGAATCACTAGATGATTTATTGCCAGAAGCATTTGCTGTAGTAAGAGAAGTATCTCAACGTGTTTTAAACATGCGTCCATTTAATGTACAGTTAATAGGTGGAGAAGTGCTCCATAAAGGAAATATAGCAGAAATGAAAACAGGTGAAGGTAAGACACTTGCATCGACTTTACCTGCATATTTAAATGCATTAACAGAAAAAGGAGTCCATATCATCACGGTTAACGAATACTTAGCTGAGCGTGACTCTAATGAAATGCGTCCTTTGTATGAAGCTTTAGGATTAACTGTGGGATTAAACGTTAATGGTGTAGGAAGTACAGAAAAAAGAGCAGCATATGAATGTGATATAACCTATGGAACGAATAATGAATTTGGTTTTGATTATTTAAGAGACAATATGGTTTTATATAAAGAACAAATGGTACAACGTCCACTTAATTTTGCAATTATTGATGAAGTTGACTCGATTTTAATTGATGAAGCGAGAACACCGTTGATTATTTCAGGTAGTGCTGAAAAATCGGCAAATTTATATGAACGTGCTAACGCTTTAGTTAGAACACTTAATAAAGAAGAAGATTATACTTATGATGAAAAAACAAAAGGTGTGCAACTAACTGAACAAGGTATTAATAAGTCAGAGAATTTCTTTAAAATTGAAAACTTATTTGATTTAGATAATGTCACATTAACGCATCATATTAACCAGGCGTTACGGGCAAATGTTTCAATGCACCGAGATACAGATTATGTTATTGAAGATGGCGATGTAGTAATCGTCGATCAATTTACTGGGCGTCTCATGAAGGGGCGTCGTTATAGTGATGGTCTACATCAAGCCATTGAAGCAAAAGAAGGCATGAGTATTCAAAAAGAAAGTATGACACTTGCCTCAATTACATTCCAAAACTACTTTAGAATGTATAATAAGCTTGCTGGTATGACTGGTACAGCTAAAACAGAAGAAGAAGAGTTCAGAAATATATACAATATGGACGTAATTTCAATACCTACTAATGAACCAATCATTAGAGATGACCGTGCTGATTTAATTTATAAATCAATGGACGCTAAATTTAAAGCAGTTGTAGAAAAAATAAAAGAATTAAATGAAATAGGTCAGCCAGTCTTAGTTGGTACTGTAGCAGTAGAAACATCAGAATTAATTTCTGAATTGCTGAAAAAAGCACGTGTACCTCATAATATATTAAATGCTAAAAATCATTATCGTGAAGCAGAAATCATTGAAAATGCTGGCCAGATGAATGCAGTTACTATTGCAACTAATATGGCCGGACGTGGAACAGATATTAAATTAGGTGACGGGGTTATTGAAGTGGGGGGTCTTGCAGTATTAGGTACAGAAAGACACGAGTCTCGCAGAATAGATAACCAGTTAAGAGGACGTGCTGGACGTCAAGGTGACCCAGGTATGTCACAATTTTATCTGTCAATGGAAGATGAGTTAATGAGAAGATTTGGTTCAGACAATTTAAGAGCAATGATGGACCGCTTAGGAATTGAAGAAGATGAACCAATTGAAAGTAAGATGGTTTCTCGTGCTGTAGAATCGGCTCAAAAACGAGTAGAAGGTAATAACTTCGATGCTCGTAAGACAATTCTTTCGTATGATGATGTTTTAAGAGAACAACGAGAGATTATTTATAAACAAAGAATGGAAATTATCGAATCAGACAATAACTTGCGTGATGTTGTTGAACAGATGATAGAAACAACTATAGGACGTACAGTTAGTGTTAATACATCTGATGAAGATGAAGAAAACTGGAACTTAACTGCTATTGTTGACTACGTGAATAGTAGGTTACTTGAAGCAGGAGACATTACTGTAGATGAATTAACAAATAAAAACCCAGAAGAAATGCAGTCTTTAATATTAGAAAAAGTCATCAAAAAATATGATGAAAAAGAAGAAGAGTTATCAGAAGAACAAATGCGAGAATTTGAAAAAGTTATACTTCTTCGAGTTGTAGATACGAAATGGATGGATCATATTGACCAAATGGATCAGTTGCGTCAAGGTATCCATTTAAGAGCTTATGCACAAAATGATCCATTAAGAGAATATCAAGCTGAAGGATTTAATATGTTTGAAATAATGATTGAAAGCATTGAAGAAGAAGTATCAAACTATATATTGAAAGCTCAAATAAGACAGAACTTAGAAAGAGAAGAAGTTGTTAAAGAAACAAAAGCTGTATCTGGTGGCGACGGTGAGAAAGAAAAGAAAAGAAAACCTTTTATAAAAACAGATAATGTAGGTAGAAATGATCCATGTCCATGTGGAAGCGGTAAAAAGTATAAACATTGTCATGGCAGGTAAGTCATTAAAATATGGAGTGGTAAAAATGGATTTAACTCAAATTAAACAAGAGATAGATAAAATGGATGAACGTATAAAAGATTTTAGGGGGTCTCTTTGACTTAGATAAGAAAAAGTCAGAAATTAAAGTTTTAGAAGAGAAAATGACTCATCCAGGATTTTGGGATGATAATGATAAAGCCCAAGCAATAATAAATGAACTTAATATTCTTAAAAATAAAGTGGAACAATATGATAAAATTGCTAGTCGTTTAGAGGATAGTTCCGCTTTATATGAAATGGTTAAAGAAGAATATGATGAAGAACTAATGGAAGAGTTAAATTCTGAAGCAGAAGATTTAGTAAAAGTTATGAACGAATTTGAATTAGAAATGCTTTTAAGTGAACCTTATGATGCAAATAATGCAATCTTAGAACTTCATCCAGGAGCAGGTGGAACAGAGTCGCAAGATTGGGCAAGTATCTTGCTACGTATGTATCAGCGTTGGGCTGAAAAACGTGGTTTTAAAGTTGAAACGTTAAATTACATTGCAGGAGATGAAGCAGGTGTTAAGAGTGTTACACTCTTAATTAAAGGGCATAATGCTTACGGTTATTTAAAGTCTGAAAAAGGAGTTCATAGACTTGTTAGAATATCTCCTTTTGATTCATCTGGAAGAAGACATACGTCTTTTGTATCATGTGAAATTGCACCAGAGATGCCAGATAACGTTGAAATTGAAATAAATACTGAAGATATTCACATAGACACTTACCGTGCAAGTGGTGCAGGTGGTCAACATGTTAATACAACTGATTCTGCTGTAAGAATTATTCATGAACCAACAGGTACAATCGTAACGAGTCAGCAAGAACGTTCTCAATTAAAAAACAGAGATCTTGCAATGAAAATGTTAAAGTCTAAATTATATCAACTTGAGATTGAACGCCAAGAAGAAGAAGTAGCAGCTCTTAGAGGTGAGCAAAAAGAAATAGGATGGGGAAGTCAAATTAGATCTTATATATTTCACCCGTATGCTATGGTTAAAGACCATCGTTATGACTTAGATATTGGAAATGCACAAAGTGTTATTGATGGAGATATAGAACCATTTATTGATATATATTTAAGATCGCAAATTGATTAATCTAAGATAAATCAATTTCTTAGCTGGTTTTTGTTTTAAATTATACTAATATGGGTTATAATTGAATCGTTACATATTAAAGATAGATGGGGGGAAATATAAAATGAAAAAATGGTTAATGGCTGTTATGTTTGGAGCAGTACTCGTACTTGGTGCTTGTGGAGGCGGAGACGATGGTGCTTCTGAAGAGCCAGCTAAAGAAACTGGTGGAGAAACTGCAGATGCTGGTGAAGCTGAAGATATTTACAAAAACAGCTGTGCAAGCTGTCACGGTGGAGATCTTGAAGGTGGAGCTGGTCCAGATTTAACAAGTGTTGGTTCTGACTTATCTCAAGAAGAAATTGAAACTGTAATTGAAGAAGGTCAAGGAAGTATGCCTGCTGGATTAGTTTCAGGAGACGATCTTACTACACTTGCTGGATGGTTATCTGAACAAAAGTAAATAGTTTAAATAAAAAAAGTTAGTTAATGTTCTCATTAACTAACTTTTTTTGTTTGAAATAAAGATATATTACAAAATAAAATAAGTGATACACAAACGTAATGAATTAGTAAAGGATAAAACTAAATAAACATGATACACTACAGTAGGAGTTATGAAGAAGACTTTTTAGAGTTATACAAAAACGTAAAACAAAGGTGATTAAATAAAATGATTAAATTTAATGATGTTTATAAAACATATCCAAACGGAGTTGTTGCACTAAGCGGAATTAATGTACACATAGAAGAAGGCGAATTTGTTTATGTAGTTGGTCCAAGTGGAGCAGGTAAATCTACATTTATAAAAATGTTTTACCGTGAAGAGTCACCTACAAAAGGTGAAGTAATTATAGATGGTGTTAAAATAAGTGAGCTAAAAGACAATAAAGTACCATTTCTTAGAAGAGATATAGGTGTTGTATTCCAAGATTTTAAATTATTACCACGTTTAACTGTAGCAGAAAATGTAGCTTTTGCTTTAGAAGTAATTGAGGAAGCTCCAGATGTCATAGATGAAAGAGTATTAGAGGTGCTTGATCTTGTTGGTTTAAAAAATAAAGCAAGCTCGTTGCCTCAAGAATTATCAGGTGGAGAACAACAAAGAGTCTCAATCGCAAGAGCAATTGCTAGTAGACCTAAAATAGTAATTACCGATGAACCAACAGGTAACTTAGATCCTGATACGTCATGGGAAATTATGCGGACATTAGAAGAAATTAATGCGACTGGCACAACAATTATTATGGCAACGCATAGCCAAGAAATTGTTAATACTATAAAAAAACGTGTAATTGCAATTGAAGATGGTTTAATTGCAAGAGATGAAAAGCAAGGAGATTATGGCTATGAAATTTAGTACATTTAAACGTCATTTACGTGAAGGGTCAAAAAACATTGTTCGTAACGGATGGATGTCAATTGCATCAATTGGTGCAGTAACAGTCACTTTAATACTTGTTGGTACGTTTGTTGCTTTAATGTTGAATCTTAATGAAATGACTAAAAAAGTTGAAGAAGATGTTGAAATTAAAACATTAATTGAATCACAAGCTGATGACGAAGCAATTTCAGAAGTTGGAGATAAAATAAAAGCAATTAAAGAAGTAGATTCAATCAGTTTTTCATCTAAAAATGATGAGTTAGAAAGTTTAATTGATAGTTTTGGTGAAGAAGGTGAAGCGTGGGGATTATTTAAACAAGATAACCCACTCAATCATGCTTACGTTATTAAAACAAAAGAACCACGTGATACAGAAGCAGTTGCAAAAGAAGTAGAACAATTTGATCACGTTCAAAAAGTTATTTATGGAAAAGATGTTGTTCCACAATTATTTAAATTTAATACTTATGCTAGAAATATAGGACTTGCTTTAATTATTGGGTTAGTCTTAACAGCTATGTTCTTAATATCAAATACAATAAAGTTAACTATTATGGCACGTAGTGAAGAAATAGGAATTATGAAATTAGTTGGAGCAACTAATGGATTTATCAGATGGCCGTTCTTTATTGAAGGTTTACTGTTAGGCGTATTAGGTTCTATCTTACCAATAGTTGTCTTGGCAACCAGTTATTACTATGTTTATAGTAATTTTAGTGATAAAATCACTATCAGTTTTATTGAGATATTACCATTTAATCCATTTGTATGGCAATTATCAGCCATTATATTTGTAGTAGGAGCATTCATTGGTGTTTGGGGAAGCGTCATGAGTGTTAGAAAGTTCTTAAAGGTTTAATTTTACAAGGGAGAGTATACTAAAGTGAAAAAAATTATATATATGATGTTAGTTACTGTTATGGCAATAAGTTTAACATTACCAGGAACTAATATCACAGCACAATCGATTCAAGAGTATGAAGAAGAAATTAAGCAACTAGAAAAAGAAAAAGGTTCTTTAGATAATAAAAGAAATAAAGTAGAGAAAGAAAAAGAATCTGTTTCAAAAGAAAAAGGAAATAATCAAAAGAAACAAATGTCTGTAGTAGAGCAAATGGAAGTTATTACAAAAGATGTTAAAGAAACAGAAAAAAAGATAAAAAAGAAAAATGATGAAATAGACAAAACAAATAAAGAAATTAAAGCTCTCGAAGCTGAAATTAAAAAATTAAAAAAAGAAATTAAAGAATTAAAAATCCGCATCAAAGAACGTGAAGAAATGTTGAGTAGTCGCCTTCAATCGATTCAAGAAGTTGGGGGAGAAGTTCAGTATCTAGAAGTTATCTTAGGATCAAAAAGCTTCTCAGACTTAATTTCAAGGTCATCAGCAGTTAATACAGTGATGGATTCTGATAAAGTGATTTTAGAAGAACACGCAGCAGATAAAAAAGCACTAGAAACAAAAGAAAAAGAAGTTAAAGAAAATAAGAAATCGTTAGAAGATAAAAAAGCAAAACAAGTTAAAGAAAAAGCAAAACTAAGTGACATGAAGAAAAAATTAGAAGGTCAAAAGAAAAAACAAGCCAAAATTAAAGCAAAATTAGAAAAAGAATTTGAAGGTTTAGAATATGCTGAACTAACATTAACAGAAGAACAAGCATTAATTGCTGGTGAAGCATCTGCTTTAGAGCAAGCAAAACAGATAGCACTAAGTGAAAAAGGTAATTTAGAAGCAGCAGAGCGTCAAAGAATTGCTGATGCAAAAGCAGCTCAAAAAGCAGCAGCACAAAAAGAAGCAGAACGTCAAGCTGCTGAAGCAAATAAAAAAGCACAACAAAAACAGGGCAGTAATACAGTTAGCTCTCAGTCGGCTTCAAAGTCAAAATCAGTAGCACAAGCAGCACCAGCACCGACACCAGTTTCTAACTCAGTAGCAAAACCAAAGTCAAGCAGTGGGAACTTTGGAATTCCTGCTTCTGGAAGACTCTCATCAGGATTTAATCCTGCTCGTGTGCACCCTATAACAGGTCAAGTTCGTCCACATAACGGGATGGATATAGCAGCTCCTACAGGTACGCCAGTTTATGCATCTGCATCAGGAGTTGTATCAAGCGCAGGATATCAAGGCGGATTTGGAAATACAGTCATGATTACTCACTCTATAAATGGTAAAAGTTATACAACTTTATATGCACATTTAAGTAGTATTTCTGTCAGTGGAGGAAAAGTAAGCCGTGGACAGCAAATTGGTAAAGTTGGAAGTACAGGCGCTTCAACAGGCCCACATCTTCACTTTGAACTTCATAGTGGTGGATATGGTAATCCAGTTAATCCAAGAAATTATGTCGATTTTTAAATAAGTAAAGAATACCTTACTAATTAGTTTAGTAAGGTATTTTTTAATTAAGTAAAAGAAGTAATTCTGTTACTTATGAAAGTTTGTGTTAAAATAGAAAGAGATGATTTACATAAATTGAGGTGTTAATATGCGAATATCAAAAATAAACATTATATTAGTAATTATAAGTGCATTTATTATTGGATTATTAGGTGCTTATTTAGGTGTTAATTTAGTTCAACCTGAAGTAGGTAAGACTGAAGTTGGAACTAAGTCGCAAGAGGTTGAAAATTTTGATAAGGTAGAAGAAGCTTACAGTTTAATAGAACAACACTATATTGAAGAAGTTGAGGGAAACGAATTAATTGAAGGTGCAATTCAAGGTATGTTAAATACACTTGAAGATCCTTATAGTACGTATATGGATGAAGAGGCTATGATTAACTTTAATGAACAAATAGAATCATCTTTTCAAGGAATAGGTGCAGAAGTAAGTATGGTTGAGGGAAAAGTAACAATCATTGCGCCAATTAAAGATTCTCCTGCTGAAAAATCGGGTCTTCAACCAAATGACCAAGTGCTCAAAGTCGATGATGAGGAATTAGAAGGCTTAGATTTAAATCAAGCAGTCGAAAAAATTCGTGGGGAAAAAGGATCGAAAGTAACTCTTTCGATTTTACGTGGTGAAAATAATTTCGATGTTGAATTAACAAGAGATGATATACCAGTAGAAACAATTTATTCATCGACAAAAGAAGTAGAGGGTAAAAAGACAGGTGTTATAGAAATTACCAGTTTTTCAGAACAAACATCAACTGATTTCAAGAAAGAATTAACTAAACTTGAAGAATCTGGAATTGAAGGTTTAATTATTGACGTAAGAGGAAATCCTGGAGGTTTACTCGATTCAGTTGAAGATATGTTAAAAGAATTCGTACCTAAAGATATGCCATTCTTACAAATTGAAGATCAGCAAGGTGAAAAAGAACAACATTTTTCAGAACTCGAAGTTAAAAAAGACTATCCGATTACAGTTTTAATAGACGAAGGGAGTGCTTCAGCTTCAGAAATCTTAGCAGTAGCGCTAAAAGAAACAGGTTATAATGTTGTTGGTACTAAAAGCTTTGGTAAAGGAACGGTTCAACAAGCAGTACCTCTAGGTGAAAATGGAATGATTAAATTAACATTTTATAAATGGTTATCTCCAGAGGGGAATTGGATTCATGAAAAAGGTGTGAAACCAACCCTTAAAGTTAAACAACCAGATTATTATTACTCACATCCCATTCAAGTAGACAAGCCGTTTAAACTGGACCAATCAGATGATAATATAGAAATAGCTCAAATCATTTTAGATGGTTTAGATTATAAACCAGGTCGTAAAGATGGTTATTTGGACAAACAAACAGTTGATGCTATAAAAGCATTTCAAGCAGATAATTCATTGAAAAAAACAGGTGAATTATCTAAAGAAACAGCAAGTGAATTAGAATTAAAAATCATTGAAAATATAAGAAGTGGAAAAGATGATTTACAAATGAAAGCAGGCTTAAAAGAATTATATAAATAAGTATGAGTGAAGGTGAATTACTTGATAGAATTTTGGTTAATAGAGGTAGTAAAATCAATTGTTAAAATCTTTTATAATCCCTTGTTTTATTGGTTTTTCATATTCATATTTATTGTGAGTTTAAAAAGAATAAGACGAGAACGAGAAATATTTGGAATTAAAATTTTTAATATGTTTGCAGAATGGAAAGGTACTATATTAATATCGTTATTTAGTGGGCTTGTCTTGTCATTTGTGACAATTGGAATGAGATTTGTATTTAATTATGATCTTATTTTTATACTTGCCATAAGTACGATATTAGTTAGTCTAACATTTAACACTAATTATTTATCAGCAGTTTACACGATAGGATTAACGTATGTGATAATGTTATTTTTACCTATATTTGAAGGTAAATTTAATCTGCCAATTATATTACCAACAAGTACTCAATTTACACAATTATCTATATTACTTGGATTATTTTTAATGGTAGAAGCTACTTTGATAAGAAGATTAAAAATAAATCAAATATCACCTGATCTTAAATTAAGTAACCGGGGTGTATGGGTTGGAGGATTGGATGTAAATAAAGCAACGATGATTCCTTTATTTATATTCATACCATCTGATACATTAGGTTTAATTTCTGATTTATGGCCTTATTTTAATATAGGTGAAACGCAATATAGTTTATTATTAATTCCATTTGTGATTGGATTTAATTATCAAATTACAAGCGAACATCTATATGATGCAAAAGACAAAATAGCAAAAAAGACATTATTCTTAGGAGTATTTATAACTATCCTTGCTGTCGCGAGTATATATATTCCAGTATTATCTTTTATCGCAATTATTGTTGGTTTGATAGGTAAAGAATATATTTCAATTAATTACAAAATGAATAGTAAAAAGAAAAATAACTACTACGGACCGTTAAATAAAGGATTAAGAATACTAGCTATTCTCCCGGGATCTCCAGCTGACCGGTTGAATCTATATGTTGGCGAAACAATTGTAAAAATAAATAACGAAGAAATAAATAATAAAGAAGATTTTTATCGTGCATTACAACATAAAAGTGCCTCATTTAGATTAAACGTTCTAAATAAAGACGGAGAAGTTAGATTTGTATCAGGATCACGTTATGAACAAGAAGATCATAATTTAGGACTTATCTTTCCAGGAATCCCTCATAATAAATAAAACTTTAACAGTAGTAAGCTGTTAAAGTTTTTTTATTGCAAACTTTTAAATAGAGTGTTTGTTAGTTGTTTGATATAATTAACACATGTTATATAAAGAATTAGAAAAGATAATGGAGGTCGATTTACGTGGAAAATACATTCGAAATACATTCATCATTTGAGCCACGTGGTGATCAACCAAAAGCAATTGAAAAATTAGTGGAAAAAATAAATAATAAAGAACGTCATATGACTTTACTTGGTGCTACAGGTACTGGTAAAACATTTACAGTGTCAAATGTAGTTAATGAAATTAATAAGCCAACTTTAGTCATTGCTCATAATAAAACATTAGCAGGACAATTATATAGTGAATTTAAAGAATTCTTTCCAAATAATGCTGTAGAGTATTTTGTTAGTTATTATGATTATTATCAGCCAGAAGCATATATGCCATCAACAGATACATTTATTGAAAAAGATGCAAGTATCAATGATGAGATAGATAAACTACGTCACTCAGCGACATCGGCTTTATTCGAAAGAGAAGATGTATTAATTGTATCGAGTGTTTCTTGTATATATGGTTTAGGTAATCCGGAAGAATATAAAGAACATGTGTTATCAATTCGTTCAGGTATGGAAATAGAAAGAGACGATTTGCTTAGAAGATTAGTAGATATTCAATATGCTAGAAATGATATTGATTTTAAAAGAGGTTCTTTTAGAGTAAGAGGCGATTCAGTTGAAATTATACCTGCATCTCGAGAAGAGCACGGCTTACGTGTCGAGTTTTTTGGGGATGAAGTTGATCGGATTAGAGAAGTGGATGTTTTAACTGGTGAAATTATAGGAGACCGTGAACATGTAGCAATCTTTCCAGCATCTCACTTCGTAACGAGTGAAGAGAAAATGCAAATCGCAATAAAAAATATCGAAGCTGAACTAGAAGAACGAATAAAGGAATTAGAAGCAGAAAATAAATTACTTGAAGCACAAAGAATCGAACAAAGAACAAGGTATGATTTAGAAATGATGAACGAAATGGGCTTTTGTTCAGGAATAGAAAACTATTCAAGACATTTAACATTACGTGAGTCAGGTGCAACGCCGTATACATTAATTGATTTCTTTCCAGATGACTTTTTAATTATTATAGATGAATCTCATGCTACATTACCTCAAATCCGCGGAATGTATAACGGGGACCAAGCACGAAAGAAAATGTTAGTTGATCATGGATTTAGACTTCCTTCAGCACTTGATAACCGTCCTTTAAAATTTACGGAATTTGAAGAAAAAGCAGATCAACTAATTTACGTTTCAGCTACACCAGGTCCATATGAACTAGAACATACACCAGACATGATAGAACAAATTATTCGGCCAACTTGGTTACTTGACCCTGAAATCGAAATAAGACCAATAGAAGGCCAAATAGATGATCTAATCGGTGAAATAAATAAACGTTCTGTAAAAAATGAACGGGTGCTTATTACAACATTAACTAAGCGCATGTCAGAAGATTTGACTGATTATTTTAAAGAACTTGGTTTAAAAGTCGCTTATCTTCATTCTGAAATTAAGACATTAGAAAGAATTGAAATTATTCGTGATTTAAGATTGAAGAAATACGATGTTTTAATTGGGATTAACTTGTTAAGAGAAGGCTTAGATATTCCAGAAGTATCCCTTGTAGCTATACTAGATGCTGATAAAGAAGGTTTCTTGCGCTCAGAACGTTCACTTATCCAAACGATGGGTCGTGCGGCGCGTAATGAGCAAGGCCGTGTTATTATGTATGCAGACAAAGTAACAGATTCAATGCAAGTTGCTATTGATGAAACGAATCGACGTCGTAGTATTCAACATGCTTATAATGTTGAACATGGTGAAACACCTACGAGTATTAAAAAAGAAGTGCGTGGTTTAATTCAAGCTACAATAGCTTCAGATGATGAAGAAGCTACGTTGGACAAAATTTCTGAAATAGCTAAATTACCTAAAGCAGAAAAAATGGAAACAATCGAGCAGTTAGAAGAAGAAATGCGCGCAGCTGCAAAAGAACTTGATTTTGAAAGAGCAACCGAATTACGAGATATTATATTTGAACTTAAAGTAACGATTTAAAGGAAGGTAGATGTTTATATGCCAAATAAAGCAATTGTCATTCAAGGTGCAAGAGCACATAATCTAAAAAATATAAATATAAAAATACCAAAAAATAAATTAGTCGTTGTGACTGGTCTTTCAGGTTCAGGAAAGTCGTCTCTTGCTTTTGATACGATTTATGCAGAGGGCCAGAGACGTTATGTTGAGTCTCTATCATCTTATGCAAGACAATTTTTAGGCCAAATGGATAAACCAGATGTCGATGCAATTGACGGTTTATCACCAGCTATTTCAATTGATCAAAAAACAACAAGTAAAAATCCACGATCAACAGTTGGAACCATAACCGAAGTGTCAGATTACTTGCGTTTATTATACGCACGTGTTGGTAGACCTGTTTGTCCAACACATGGGATTGAAATTACATCGCAGACTGTCCAACAGATGGTCGATAAAATAATGGAATACCCTGAAAAAACAAGAATACAAGTTCTTGCTCCTGTTATTTCAGGAAAAAAAGGCGAGCACATTAAGTTATTAAATGATCTACAAAAAGAAGGTTACGTTCGTGTTAGAGTAAATGGAGAAATTTATGATGTATCTGAAGACTTTAATTTAGATAAAAACAAAGCACATTCGATTGAAGTTGTAATCGATCGAATTGTTATAAAAGATGGAGTAGAAAGCCGTTTAGCAGATTCATTAGAAGCGGCATTACCTCTTGGTGAAGGTCGAGTTATTATTGATTTTATGGGAGAAAGTGAACTTTTATTTAATGAAAATCATGCTTGTCCTGTTTGTGGATTTTCAATCGATGAACTCGAACCAAGATTATTTTCATTTAATAGTCCATTTGGAGCATGTCCAACATGTGATGGTCTCGGTACCAATTTAGAAGTTGATTTGGATTTAGTAGTTCCAGACCGAAATTTATCACTTAATGAACATGCTATTTTAGCGTGGAAGCCAATTAGTTCACAATACTATCCGCAATTATTAAAAACAGTTTGTAAGCATTATAAAATCAATATGGATAAACCATTTAAAAAATTAACCAAACGTGAATTAGATAAAATTTTAAATGGTAGTGGTGATGAAAAAATTCACTTCCATTATGTGAATGACTTTGGTAGAGAACATACAAGTGATATTAAGTTTGAAGGTGTGCTTAATAATATTAAGCGTCGTTATCATGAAACGAGTTCAGATTTTATTCGGGACACATTAGAAGAATATATGTCAGAAAGTGCTTGTCCAGCATGTCATGGTTATCGTTTAAAAGATGAAGCTTTATCAGTACTCGTAAATGGTAAACATATTAGTGCACTTAGCGAGTTATCTATAGTTGAAGCAAAAAAATTTTTCGATAATTTAGAGCTTACAAAAAAAGAAACAGAAATCGCGACGATGATTTTAAAAGAAATAAATGATCGTCTGATGTTTTTAATTAATGTAGGTTTGACGTATTTAACATTATCTCGCGCTTCAGGAACACTTTCAGGTGGTGAAGCACAGCGTATTAGGCTAGCCACACAGATTGGTTCAGCGTTAACAGGAGTACTTTATGTGTTAGATGAACCCTCAATCGGTTTACATCAACGCGATAATAATCGTTTAATTGAAACACTTAAACATATGCGAAATTTAGGCAATACAGTGATTGTGGTTGAGCATGATGAGGATACTATGCTTGCAGCGGATTGGTTAATTGATATAGGTCCAGGTGCAGGAGATCATGGTGGAGAAATTGTTGCAGAAGGTACACCAAAACAAGTAATGCGTCGTAAAAAATCTTTAACAGGTCAGTATTTGACCGGGACTAAATTTATCCCAGTTCCAACAGAAAGACGTGTTGCTGATGGCCGATTTATAGAAGTTAAAGGGGCAACTGAAAATAATTTAAAAAATATTAATGTCAAATTTCCTTTAGGTCTAATGACAGTTGTAACAGGTGTTTCTGGATCAGGAAAAAGTACATTAGTTAATGAGATTTTGTATAAATCTTTAGCAAAACATTTATACCGAGGAAGACATCGTCCGGGTGCTCATAAAGCTGTTTCAGGAATGGACGGTTTGGAAAAGGTTATTGATGTTAACCAAGCACCAATTGGAAGAACGCCTCGTTCAAATCCAGCAACTTACACGGGTGTATTTGATGATATAAGAGATGTATTTGCTGAGACAAATGAAGCGAAAATTCGTGGTTATAAAAAAGGAAGATTTAGTTTTAACGTTAAAGGTGGACGTTGTGAAGCTTGTCGTGGTGACGGAATATTAAAAATAGAAATGCACTTTTTACCTGATGTTTATGTTCCATGTGAAGTTTGCCATGGTAAACGTTATAACCGTGAAACATTAGAAATACAGTTCAAAGGAAAAAATATTGCGGATGTTTTAGACATGAGAATTGAAGAAGCGTTAGAATTTTTCGAAAACATACCGAGAATTAGACGTAAATTACAAACGATTGCTGATGTTGGGCTTGGTTATATAAAATTAGGTCAACCAGCAACAACCTTATCTGGTGGTGAAGCACAGCGTGTTAAATTAGCAAGTGAACTTCACAAACGTTCGACTGGAAAATCTGTTTATATCTTAGACGAACCAACAACTGGTTTACACACAGATGATATAAAAAGATTACTAATGGTTTTACAAAGAATAGTTGATAATGGTGATACAGTTATTATTATTGAGCACAACTTAGATGTCATTAAAACGTCAGATCATATTATTGATCTTGGTCCAGAAGGTGGCGACGGAGGTGGTGAAGTACTTGCTACTGGTACACCAGAAGAAATAGCGCGTATAGAGAAATCATATACTGGAAAATATTTAAAAACGATGATTGAACGCGATCAAGAAAGAATGACAAATAAGTTAGATAAAATAACTAATTAATTTTATAAGGGAGATTTCTAAAGATGAAACCAATTGAAAGAAAAGAAGTAAAACAATTATTAACCAATTATAAGGATAAAGATATTTTTGTCCACCTTGAAACCACAAACGGAGCTTATGCTAGTCATTTTGGTAATCAAGGCGTAAACGTTGGTGCGTATATAAGAAATGCTAAAGTTAAATTTATTGAAGCAGATATAAAAGGTGAAATAGGCGCATTTCGAGTAGGTTTAAAATTAGAGACTGGTTGGGTGTATGCAGAAGGTTTATCTGATTATGAATTAACAGAAGATGAAGAGTTATTACTAGCAGGTCATGATGCAGATGGTAGACTAACAGTTGCATTACAATTAAGTGAACAACCATTTAAATAAAAGCAATTAATAGAAAAGGTGATATTAATGGAGAAAAAACATATAGTAGTATCTTACCCGCATCCAGATGATGAATCATTTGGTGCAGCAGGACTTATTTATGAATCTAATGAAAATGATATACCAGTAACTTATCTTTGTGGTACTTTAGGAGAAATGGGACGTAGTATGGGGACACCTCCAATAGCTACGCGAGAAAGTTTAGCAGAAATTCGTAAAGAAGAATTACAAGAAGCATGTGATTATTTAGGAATTAATTACCAGTTATTAGGTTACCGAGATAAATCGATGGAATTTGAAAATAAATCTAAAATGGCTGAACATATAAAATCAGTCTTAGAAGAAATACAACCATCACTTGTTGTCACTCATTACCCAGGACATGGTGTTCACCCTGACCATAACGCACAAGGAGCAGCAACAATCGAAGCAGTTAGGCTGATGGATTCAGATAAACGTCCAGAGGTTTGGGCTGCAGCAATTACTAATAATTATGTTGAAGAGTTAGGGGAACCAGATATTGTTATTGATGTAGAAAATAATTTTGAATTTAAATTAAATGCAATTTTAAAACATCGCTCTCAAGCAGAAGCTTTGTTAAAACAAATGAAAGCAGATGAAGAATTTCAAACAACTTATACAAAGGATTTCAAAGAAAGACTAGGTAAAGAGAAGTTTTATATCTGGGATTTTAAAGATAAGTAATAAACAGGAGGGAATTAAAAATGAAAAAATTATATCGTTCTGTTGAAGACAAAATGTTATCAGGTGTGTGCGGTGGACTAGGCGAATATTTTAAAATAGATTCAACATTAATTCGACTATTATTTGTCACAGCACTATTCTTTAGTGCAGGTACAATGATTTTCGTTTATATTATTGCTGCGGTAATTATACCTAGTAGAATTGATGTGCGCTAATGCGATTTTTAATTAGTTGGTTCACGTCGATACTTTTTAATGCAATTGCTTTAATTGCAGTAGCTCAAGTTTTTACTTCATTTTATATAGCTGACTTTGGAACTGCTTTACTAGCAAGCTTTATCATATCTATATTGAATGTTTTTGTAAGACCTATCCTTATAATATTTACATTACCAGCAACGATATTAACCCTTGGTTTGTTTTTATTTGTAATTAACGCAATTACCTTAATGATTACTCAAGCAGTTATGAGTGCTGATTTTGTAATTAATAACTTTGGTATTGCGATTATTGCTGCAATAATTATTTCACTTATTAACGCTATCTTAAGTAGTTTAGTCAGTAATAAATAAATCACTAAAGATCTAGAGGAAAAATCTCTAGATCTTTTTTATATGGATAACATATAATGTCACTAATTGAACTTATATATGCTACAATAACGAATAGACTTATTCGTATTATGGAGGGTTGTATAATGAAAGTTATCCGGACAAAAGATTTATTAGAATTATTTAATTTAAAATTAGTAGGTGGTGAAGATGGTATTCACCGCGAGTTAACTTCATCTGATATATCAAGACCAGGAATTGAAATGACTGGTTATTTTGCATACTATAAAGAAGAACGTATTCAAATTATAGGTAAAACTGAAATGGCTTATTTTCTGAATTTAAATGAAGAAGAGCAATTAGATCGAGCGAAAAAAATGTGTACAGATGTTACGCCTGGTATAATTATCACAAATAATATGGAAGTTCCTGATGTCATTTTAGAAGAAGGAAACAAAGCAGCCGTTCCAATTATTACATCGCCTCGAAAAACAACACGAGTAATTGTAAGAATTACTAATTATTTAGGTTCTAAATTTGCACCATTAACAGCCGTTCATGGTGTACTTGTTGATATTTATGGCGTAGGTGTTTTAATTATGGGACAGAGTGGTGTTGGTAAAAGTGAAGCAGCACTTGAACTTGTAAAACGTGGGCACCGGCTAGTAGCTGACGATAGTGTAGAAATTAGACAAGAGGATTATGATACGCTTATTGGAAGTTCGCCACCGTTAATTGAACATTTACTTGAAATTAGGGGATTAGGGATTTTAAATGTCATGACATTATTTGGTGCTGGGGCTGTTAAAAATTACAAACGTATTTCATATATTGTTCAATTAGAAATATGGGATGATAAAAAACAATATGAACGTTTAGGAATTGAAGAAGAAACAATGAAAATTATGGATGTCGATGTAATAAAATCAACCGTACCTGTTCGCCCAGGACGAAATTTAGCAGTAATAATAGAAGTAGCAGCAATGAATTTTAGGTTAAAACGTATGGGAGTTAATGCTGCAGCAGATTTTTCTGATAAATTAACAACAATTATTGAAACAGAAGATAGTTAGGAGATATTAAAATGGTATGTGAAGCAGATGCTTTAAATCGAGTTTTTTTAGAGATTGGATCAATTCAAATCTATTGGTACGGTGTAATTATTGCCGCAGGCTTATTTTTAGGCTTATATTTAGCAACAAAAGAAGCAGAACGTTTAACATTACATAAAGATTTAATTGTAGATTTGATTGTTTTTGCAGCGCCAATAGCTATTATTTTTGCGCGTATTTATTATGTCATCTTTGAATGGGACCGTTACGCAAATGGACCATTTTGGAAAGTATTTGCAATATGGGAAGGCGGAATAGCTATTCATGGTGCCTTAATAGGTGCTGTCTTAACGGCAATTATATATGCACGTATAAAAAAACAATCGTTTTGGCAACTTGCTGATATCATTGCACCTAGTTTAATTTTAGGTCAAGCAATTGGTCGTTGGGGTAATTTTATTAACCAAGAGGCTCATGGTGGTCCAATATCTACAAATACTTATGAAAGTTTTCATCAATATTTACCAGACTTTATAATGAATCAAATGTGTATTGAAGGAATCATGTATCACCCAACATTCTTATATGAATCGCTATGGAATATAGCCGTTTTTGCAGCATTATTACTTATTCGTAAATATAATCCGATTCGTGGACATATGTTTATGTACTACTTAATTATGTATTCAGTAGGAAGATTCTTTATTGAAGGTATGAGAACAGATAGTTTAATAAATGCAGGTTTAAAACAAGCACAATTATTTTCAGTTATTTTAATTGTCGGTTCAATTGTAGTTATGATTTATAGAATTAAAAAGAGAAAAGTAACAGTACGATATGATGGTAGTAAAATATAATATGTAAGGAGCAGTTATGTGTTTACTATTTTAAAAAAAGGCGTTAAAGAAGGATTAAAAGTTACTTGGAGTTTAGGTAAAATTGTTTTTCCAGTAACAATTATTGTGACAATTCTTCAATATACGAAAATTTTACCATGGTTTATTAAAGTAATTGCTCCTTTTATGGGATTAATTGGTCTTCCTGGAGAAGCGGCTATGCCACTTGTGTTAGGAAATGCACTCAATTTATACGCTGCAATTGGAGCGATTGTTTCTTTTGAATTTACGGTAAAAGAAGTATTTATTATGGCAATCATGTTATCGTTCTCTCACAATTTATTTATAGAGTCTGCATTAGCCTCAAGAGTTGGTGTGAATTGGTGGTTTATTACTGCCTTAAGAATCAGCCTTGCTATAATTGCAGCAGTTATGGTTAATTTACTATGGCCAGGTGGGTCTGAAATGGCTCAATATGGTCTAATTTCTAGTTCAGAGGTTGTACTCACGTCTTGGCAAGCAATTATCATTCATGGACTTAAAACAGCTACATTAGCCGTTTTACAACTCTCATTTATTGTTATTCCGTTAATGATTATCATGCAGTATTTAAGAGATTTAGGATGGCTAACAGTTATTTCTGATAAATTTGCTCCGTTTACGAGATTTTTAGGAATGAAAGAAAATACATCATTTACTTTAGTTACAGGGCTAACGATAGGTCTTGCTTTTGGAGCTGGAGTAATGATCCAAGCAGTTCAAGAAGATGGTGTATCTAAAAAAGATATGATGCTTGCTTTAATATTTTTAGTAACGTGCCACGCAGTAATTGAAGATACAGTTGTATTTATTCCACTGGGCATACCGGTTTGGCCATTACTCGTTATAAGATTTACTACTGCAGTCGCTCTTACTTTATTTGCATCATATGTATGGAACAGAGTAGAAAAGCGTAGAGAGGGAGAATTAAAAAATGAATATTAATACAGTATTATTTGATTTAGATGGGACCCTTATAGATACAAATGAATTAATTAATGAATCGTTTAAACATACATTTAAAAAATTTGGTTACACATTTACAAATAAAGAAATTAGAGATTTTAATGGGCCACCTTTGCGTGATACTTTTACAAAGTTAAATAGTAATCTGGCTGAAGAAATGATCCAAACATATCGTGAACATAATTTTAAAAATCACGAAGCCTATATTAAAGCTTTTCCTAATGTTGAACAGACAATTAAAGCTCTATTAGAAATGGACATTAAAATAGGTGTTGTATCAGCTAAAATGAGACCAGGTGTAGATTTAGGACTTGAAATTTCAGGATTAGCACAATATTTTGATACTATTATATCAATAGATGATGTGAAAAATCCAAAACCTCATCCAGAATCAGTCTTTTTAGCAATGAAAGAATTAAATGCAAAACCAGCAGCAACGATTATGGTTGGAGATAATTATCATGATATTGAATCAGGTAGAGATGCAGGCGCTCAAACAGCAGCAGTAGCTTGGAGTACAAAAGGAAAAGGCTTCTTACAACAATATAACCCAACGTATATGTTAGAGGATATGAGTGATTTAATTAAAATTGTAGGGGTGTAAAAATGCGTAATACGAAACGTTATCCCGTGGAAAAATCGAATTCATTGTGGCAAATCTACAAAACAGTCTCTTTTTTCAAAGTAATGAAAAATTTTATTATTATTTCAATCGCACGTTTTATGCCTTTTTTAAGTGTTAAAAATTGGTTATATCGCACTTTTCTAAAAATGAAAGTTGGTAAAGAAACTGCATTTGCTTTGATGGTTATGCCAGATACGATGTTTCCCGAAAAAATTTCAGTTGGAAATAATACAATTATTGGTTATAATACAACAATTTTAGCACATGAGTATTTAATTAAAGAATATCGTATTGGTGAAGTTAAAATAGGCAACAATGTATTAATAGGTGCAAATACAACAATTTTACCAGGTGTAGAAATTGGTGATAATGCAATTATTTCAGCTGCATCTTTAGTTCATAAAAATGTAGAACCTGATACTTTTGTAGGTGGAAATCCAATGCAATTAATTTATACAAAAGATGAATTAGAGCGGTATAATCGCAATTAACAATACTATAAGGGGTATGTGAGCATATAAATAGACTAGCTTAGCTGGGCTAGGTTAAACTGTAGTTAGTTGAAACAAGTTTGACGGAAAATGTTTGAGTTTTATCAAACATCCTACTATAAAATGAAAGAGGGTTATAATTATGACAAAAGAGCGTATTTATGATGTTATTATTATCGGAGCAGGACCAGCAGGAATGACTGCAGGAGTTTATGCTTCAAGAGGTAATTTGGATACATTAATGATTGAACGTGGTGTTCCAGGTGGTCAAATGGCTGACACAGAAGATGTAGAAAACTTTCCAGGTTTTGAGCATATATTAGGAGTAGATCTATCTAATAAAATGTTTGAACATGCTAAAAAGTTTGGTACGGAATATGCATACGGCGATGTAAAAGATATTACTTTAGATGGTGATTATAAAATTGTAACAGCAGGCGATAAAAAATATAAAACAAAAACTGTTATCATTGCAACAGGTGCCCAGTATCGTAAGCTAGGTGCACCAGGTGAAGAAGAATTAACTGGCCGAGGTGTTTCATACTGTGCTGTATGTGATGGTGCATTCTTCCGTGACCGTGAGATTGTTGTTGTTGGTGGAGGAGACTCTGCAGTTGAAGAAGGAATGTATTTAACAAAGTTTGCTAAAAAAGTTACTGTCATCCACCGTCGTGATGAATTGCGTGCGCAAAAAATTATTCAAGACCGTGCATTTGCTAACGAAAAAATGGACTTTATTTGGAATAATACTGTTGAATCATTCAATGATAAAAATGGTAAAATCGGTTCAGTATCACTTAAAAACACATTAACAGGTGAAGAATCTGAATATGAAACAGAAGGTGCTTTTGTATATATCGGTATGGATCCATTAAGCGAGCCATTTACATCACTAGGAATTGTTGATGAAGATGGATATATCCCATCAAATGAGAACATGGAAACAGCTGTACCAGGTGTTTATTCAGCAGGAGACATCCGTGTTAAAGATTTACGTCAAATCGTAACTGCAACAGGAGATGGAAGTATTGCTGCTGAACAAGCACAAAAGTTCGTTGAAGAAGTTAATGAAAAAGTAAAAGTAACAAAATAATTTAATAATGTTTAGATAAAATATGTAGGTTGTTATACAACCTACATATTTTTATGTCTTTTATAGATTGATTATAAGCATAAGCATTCAGAATAGGTTATAATATAATAAGAAGCTTATTTAAGTTGCCTTGGGATAGATAGGGGGAAATAAAGTGTCACAAAAAGAAACAAAGTTAGTTATTATAACAGGTATGTCAGGTGCAGGTAAAACTGTAGCAGTGCAAAGTTTTGAAGACTTAGGTTATTATTGCGTAGATAATTTACCACCAACTTTATTACCAAAGTTTCTTGAGTTAATGAAAGATTCAACAAATACAATTGGTAAAGTTGCGTTAGTTGTCGATTTAAGAGGGCGAGAGTTTTTTAATGCACTTTATGATGGATTAGATGCATTAGGTTATGAAAATTGGTTGGAAGAACACATTTTATTTTTAAATGCATCAGATGAAGTTTTAGTTTCTAGATATAAAGAAACAAGACGTGCACATCCACTTGCTGATGGAGGATTACCGCTGAGTGGTATCCAACAAGAGCGTGAAATTTTAAATGAATTACGTGGTCGAGCGCAAAGAATTATTGATACATCTGATTTAAAACCAAAAGAATTACGTGAAAAAATAATTGATTTATACGCAGAAGATAAAGAAGTGTTATTTTCAACGCATCTTGTATCGTTTGGATTTAAGTATGGTGTACCAATTGATGCAGATTTAGTTTTTGATGTAAGGTTTTTGCCTAATCCGCATTACATAGCAACAATGAAACCCCTTACTGGTTTACATCCAGATGTTTCATCTTATGTTTTTAAATGGACGGATACAAAAACGTTTAATGAAAAACTAATTGATTTATTAAGGTTTGTTTTACCTCAATATAAAAAAGAAGGTAAATCACAACTTGTCATTGCTATAGGCTGTACAGGTGGACAACATCGATCAGTAGCCTTAGTAGAATATTACGCTAAACAACTAGCAGACCTTTATCCTACGCACATCACTCATAGAGATATTGATAAAAGAAAGGGACATTAAAATGTCTTCCCAAAAGCCAAATATAGTTGTTATTGGAGGCGGTACTGGAATGCCCGTTTTATTAAGAGGTTTGAAAGATTTGCCGATTAATTTAACATCTATAGTGACTGTTGCAGATGATGGAGGCAGTTCAGGGAAATTACGATCTATTAAAGATGCACCAGCACCAGGGGATATAAGGAATGTTTTAACAGCTTTAGCAGATAACGACTCGACATTGGCTAAATTATTTCAATATCGCTTCAACGGTGAAAATGAATTATCAGGCCACGCAATTGGAAATTTAGTTTTAGTCGCAATAAGTGAACTTACTGGAGATTTTCATACAGGAATTGAGCAACTCTCAAAATTATTACAAATAAAAGGGACTGTTTTACCAATAGTGAATGAAAGTGTTTCATTATATGCTCAAATGACTGATGGTACGATTGTAAATGGTGAATCAAATATTCCTCTTGTAAATAAAAAAATTAAACGTGTTTTTTTAGATAAAGTTGATTTAAAACCAGCAAAGGATGTATTAAAAGCTATTGAAGAAGCTGACTTAATTGTCATTTCTCCAGGTAGCCTCTATACGAGTATTTTACCTAGTTTAATTTTACCTGAAGTACTAAAGTCATTAAAATCTACTCAAGCAAAAAAAGTTTATGTATGTAATTTAATGACTCAACAAGGAGAAACAAGTGAATATTCTGCTGGAGATCATATCCAAGCTATTTATGATCATATAGGTGATCAGATTTTAGATGGAGTTATCGTTCACAATAAACCAATTAATAAATATGCAAAAGAACGTTATGCTGAAAGAAAATCAAAACCAGTAGTCTATGATTTGTCTCGTTTAAAAGAATTTAATTTAAAAGTGATCGAAAGAGATATAATCGATCCAAATGAAATGTATTTACGTCATGATACAGATAAAGTTGCAAAGATATTATATGAATTAGCTGTAATCAAAGAATAAGGCTAAGTTAGAAAAGGAATGAAGTAAGATGTCATTTGCTTCCGAAATAAAAAAAGAATTAATAAATATTGAAGCTGATAAATGTTGTTATCGTGCAGAAATAGCCGCAATTATTAGAATGAACGCAGAATTATCTGTTGGAAAACATTCATTAACTTTAGATATTCAAACAGAAAATGTAGCAATTGCTAGACGCATATTTATTTTGATAAAAGAAACTTATAATTATAAAATTGAAATACTTGTCAGAAAAAACATGCGACTGAAGAAAAACAATATTTATATCATTCGCTTAAAAGAAAAAGTAACTGAACTGCTCGAAACTTTAAATTTATCAAGTGAAGAAGAATATATTAGTCATGTTATCTATCCAGAATCACTTGCATTAAATTGCTGTAAACGTGCTTATTTACGTGGAGCATTTCTTGCTCGCGGATCAATTAATAATCCAGAAACATCGTCTTATCATCTTGAAATATTTAATTTTAATCCAACACATAGTGCAGAGCTATTAAAATTAGTAAATCATTTTGGATTAAATGCAAGAGAAGTAAAACGTAGAAATGGTTATATTGTCTATTTAAAAGAAGCAGAAAAAATAACTGAATTTATGAGTATAATTGGAGCACATAATGCTTTATTTAAATTTGAGGATGTTAGAATTATTAGAGATATGCGTAATTCTGTTAATCGCTTAGTTAATTGTGAAACAGCTAATTTAAATAAAACAATTAGTGCATCTGTCAAACAAGTTGAAAATATTAAACTAATTAAGAATCAATTAGGATTAGAAGTATTATCAGACCAGTTAAGAGAACTTGCTGAAACACGTTTAAAATATCCAGAAGTGACTTTAAAAGAAATTGGCGAACTTATACCAGGAGAAACTCTCTCTAAATCAGGTGTAAATCATAGATTTAAACGAATTGAAAAAATGGCAGATGAATTAAGAGGAAAAATTTAACGTATTTTGTTAATACCCATGTGCACTTAGTTTCAATTAATAAATTAACATGTTATAATAAACGTTAATTTATGACAAATGATTTAATATTATAAATAAAAAATGAGACCGTATTCACTGTTAGGCTTAGAAAGGATGAATGAAATGATTGAAAAGTTAGTTGTAGTTTCACTAGAGGCAGGTCTGCAGGCGAGACCAGCAGCACAATTTGTTCAAGAAGCAAATCGTTTTAATTCTGATATATTTTTAGAAAAAAATGATAAGCGTATAAATGCTAAAAGTATAATGGGACTTATGAGTTTAGCAATTACTAAAGATACTCAAGTTAAGTTATTAGCAGAAGGAACAGATGCTAAAGAAGCAATTGAAACATTAGCAGAGTTTATTACGAAGTAAATTTAAAATTGACTTAGCTTATCTAATGATTAGGTAAGCTTTTTGCTGTATACATAAAAAAACTCGTATTAATCATTTAATGATTTATACGAGTTTTTGACTTCTTTAAATTAATCTTTATTTGTTAGAACTTTATCAATTAAACCATAATCGGCTGCAGCTTGTGCTGACATGAAATTATCGCGATCAGTATCTTTTGCAATGACTTCAATTGGTTGTCCAGTACGTTCAGAAAGAATTTCATTAATTTTTTCACGCATTTCAATAATTCTGTTAGCATGAATTTGAATATCTGTTGCTTGACCTTGTGTTCCACCTAAAGGTTGGTGGATCATTACTTCACTGTTAGGTAATGCATAACGTTTACCTTTTTCACCAGCAGCAAGTAAGAAAGCACCCATCGAAGCTGCCATTCCTGTTGCAATTGTTGAAACATCAGCTTTAATAAAGTTCATCGTATCATAAATAGCCATTCCTGCTGTGATTGATCCACCAGGAGAGTTAATGTAAATAGAGATATCTTTTGTAGAATCTTCTGCTTCTAAGAAAAGTAACTGAGCAACAATAGAGTTTGCTACATTATCATCAATTGCGCTACCTAACATAATAATACGGTCTTTTAATAAACGTGAATAAATATCGTATGCACGTTCTCCACGATTTGTTTGTTCAATAACTGTAGGTATTAATACCATAGAAAAATTCCTCCTTGAATTCGTTTTATTTCAATTTTAAATTGTCTTACATATTTAATAATAACTAATAGGTCAAAAAAGGTCAAACGTTATGTTTGATTAAGGACCCATATAAAAAGTATAACGCAGATTTAGAGTAAAACAACTAAAAGCTTGTTTAAATTAAATTTCGGCTGTATAATATTTTATGTATGTGTTTATATCAATATTTGTGCCCGTAGCTCAGTTGGATAGAGCGTTGGCTTCCGGTGCCAAAAGTCGGGGGTTCGAATCCTCTCGGGCACGTCTTTTATTAAAAAGTATCTCTTCAGATTAAGAAAGAGTGATTCATATGGATAATCTTATTATTATTCAAATTATAGTTATTTCATTACTTGTAGGAATTGGCTTAATTAGTTTTTCAACAGTTGGCTTTTCAATTAGAGCATATTTAGAAAAGAAGGTTTGGGCAGGTATACCTAAAACTATCTTTCTAATAGGTATTATATTAGCAGTTGTGAGTAGCATCATATTATTATTCATTTAAAAAACACCTTAAAATATTTTTAAGGTGTTTTTTAATTTACTTGCTTACTTGAATAGAGCGTTTAGGCATTGTGTGCAATTCATGCGCTGTTGTATGAGCATAAATCCAATACTCGCCTTCTTGATCAAATGTAACTTCTGCAGAATAAGTACCGTCTTTATTATTTGTTGCTTCAACAGTCGTACTATTATCTTCTTCATCTTCAAACCAATATTCAAAGTCCATTTGGTCAGCATCTGTAACAAGTTCCTCATCATAAGTAACAGTCGTAACTAATTCAACAGTTTCGTCAATTGTCGCAGATTCAGTTGGTTCAAATTCAACTTCGAGCATTGGTAACTCATCTTCCATATTTTCCTCAGCTTTTTCTTCAGAACAAGCTGAAATTACAAATAATGAAATAAGTGCTAATATTAAAATATTTACTTTACGCATTTATATACCCTCCATATTTTGTTTATAATTTTTTTATGTCATCCATTATTTCATCAACAACATTGCCATTCATTCCATCATAATTTTTAATGACTTCACCTTTAGGGTTAATTAAAAAGAAACGTGTACCATGTGTTACTTGGTCGTCTCCAGGAAGAGGTTCTTGTAACATAGAACGGAAAGTTTTAATCGAAAGTTCTTTTATTTCATCAAACTCATATCCTGTAACAAATGACCAATTACCTAAGTCTGCACCATAATCTTCAGCATAGTCGCTTAATACTTCAGGTGTATCATATTCAGGATCAACTGTAAAAGAAACTAATTCAATGTCTGTAAGATCTTCTTCAATCATTTCATCTTGTAATTTTTTCATATTACTAGTCATTGGGATACATACTGTTGTACAGTTTGTAAAAACTAAATCAGCTATCCAATATTCCCCATTAAAGTCATTAGTCGTCCCTTTTTCTTCATCTTGATTAATAAATTCCAATTCACTTACATCTTCATCCATGTTTGTTTCAATTTTTTTCTCGTTTTTCATTTTTTCATTTACTTCAGAACTAAATTCATTACTTCCACAAGCGGCTAGTAATAAAGTGGAAAGCGCAATAAATATAATTGCTTTTGCATATTTACTCAAAAAACAACCTCCTTGTATAATGTTTTATGTGTGATGATTGTGGCATGAATTAGTCTCATTCATTTTTTTATAAATTAAGTCTAGTGCATGATCAAAAGAAACGGTCACACCATCAAATCCTTTTATGAATTTTTCAGCATGTTCTTTTCTTTCAAAAGTTAAAACTTGTGGTTGACAACATCCCAAATCGATCGAAGAATCGAAAACAAACCAAGCAAGCTTTGCACTTAAAGTTGTTTGTCTCAAAAAATCTTGGCAAATTGATTGGATAACTTTATTACCTAGTTGTCTTTCTCTTATGAGACCACAATGTCCACAGCAGGTCATTTCTATGTTATTATTAGGTAAGATAAGACGATAAGCTAATTTTGAATGTATCATGCGATTACAAACAACACAGAGATTTTCATTTTGCGAGTTTAGGTCACTCTTTGCTAAAGTGATCCCTCCAAAAGTTTTTAAGATGAAACCCTCATCAACTAGAGGTTTTAAATCTCGATGAATAGTCATTTCAGATACATTTAAAATATGACTTAATTCAGAAATTTTAATGTTTTTTCTTTTTTCTATCAATCCTTTAATTCGATTAACCCGCTCGACTGGTAACATGTATAAACCTCCTTTTTTAAAAAAGTCAGATAAATTTATAAAACACCAATCTATAACATATTGTAACATATAATAAATTTAATTTAAGTCTATAAACGTTTAAATTGTGACAGATTTACAAACGATTGAAATAATGAAGAGATATTATTAATATCTAAAAAAACAAAATAATAATATTAATAAAAAAAGATGGACTTAATCTCAGTTAATCGCTAATATATTATGTATGAATATTTTAAAAGAAAATAAAACAAATATAATAAAGGAAGATAAAAATCATGTTAAAATCAATCATGTTTGACTTAGATGATACATTATTATGGGATGAAAAAAGTATTGAAAAAGCATTTGAAGCAACTTGTGCAATTGGAGAAGAAAAATATAATATCGATGCTAAACAATTAGAAATGAATGTTCGAGCTGCAGCAGAAGCTATTTATCCTAGTTATGATACATATGATTTTGTAAGTGATATTGGAATTGGAACTTTTGAATCATTTTGGGGTGAATTCACAGATAAAGGAAAATCTTTTGAAGCACTCCGTAACATGCAAGCAGATTATCGTAAAAATGCTTGGTATAAAGGATTAGAAAAAAGTGGGATAGAAGACGAAGAACTAGCAGTTGAATTAGCAGAAACATTCCCAAAAGAAAGAAGAAAGTATATTTATTTATACGAAGAAACATTGGATGTTTTAAATCAATTAAAAGGAAAATATAAGCTATTAATGTTAACAAATGGTGCACCGAGTCTTCAACATGAAAAGCTGAAGATGTCACCAGAATTAGTTCCTTATTTTGACCATATCGTTATATCTGGTGAATTTGGCGAAGGAAAACCAAAACCAGCAATTTTTGAGCATTCGATTAATTTATTAGAAGTTGATAAAAACGAAACAATTATGGTTGGTAATAATCCCTATTCAGATATATTAGGAGCGACTCGTACTGGTATAGATTCAATTTGGATTAATCATCATAATGAAACAGTTAAAGATATTACACGAACTTATGAAGTGAAGAGATTAAAAGATATTTTAAGTATTATAAAGTCACGTTCATAAAGTAAAGAGTACACAAATTATTTGTGTACTCTTTTTCAGATACATTCATTATTAATGGAGGGATTATTTTGGGGTGGACATATGTTTTGTTTGCTGCAATTATTGAAGTTTTCTGGGTACTTGGGTTAAAATATTCAACGACTCCACTTCATTGGACTGGAACGATATTTGCAATTATACTTAGTTTTTATTTTATAATTAAAGCATGTGTTGTTATTCCAGCAGGGACTGTTTATGCTGTTTTTACAGGATCAGGGGCTGCTGCGATTGCTTCAATTGATTTTTTATTTTTAAATTCTGAATTTACATTGGGTAAAGGGTTGTTAATCTTATTAATTATTATCGGTGTTATTGGTATTCAACTAACGACCCCAGTATTAAGTGAAGAGGGATAGATATAAATGGCTTGGTATTATTTAGTTATTGCAAGTTTCGGAGAAATATTTGGTGTGATGAGTATTAATTTATATTTAAAGAAACGTAGCTTGTTTTGGTTAATGATGATTATTGTATCAATGGGCTTTGGCTTTGTTTTTTTATCTTTAGCAATGGAAAGTATACCGCTAGGAACAGCTTATGCAATTTGGACTGGGCTAGGGGCAACCGGTGCTGTAATTATAGGAATTATATTTTTTAAAGAATCAGCAAGCGTGTTAAGATTATTGTTTCTAACATGTATTATTTCAGGTGCAGTTGGTTTGAAAGTAATCAGTTAATTTAAACAGAGGTGAACTTAAATGAGTTATAAGAAACCAGATATATGCATTCCTTTAACAGGAAAAAACTTAAAAGAAATTAAAGAACAATTAGATATTATTTTACCTAAAAAACCTAATTTAATTGAACTTCGAGCAGATTTTTTAGATGAGATTAATAATACGAGTAGTGTTTTAAATATAATTAATACTATTTTAAATAAAACAAGTATACCTTTATTATTTACAATTCGATCGAGCAAAGAAGGAGGGGAACTCATCGAACTTGATGAATTAGAAGTATTACAATTATTAAAAGAAGTGTGTCAAAAAACTAAAGTTTCTATGATTGATTATGAATTAGAAAGTAAGCAAGAATATGTTAAAGAGTTATTACTCCATGCAAAAGAGACTAATAAAAAAGTTATTTTATCTTATCATAATTTCAATGAGACACCTCGTAATGAGGTTTTAATTGATAAATTAATTTTAATGGAAAAACTAGGAGCAGCACATGCTAAAATTGCTGTCATGCCAAATAATCAAGCAGATGTATTTCGTTTATTGGACGTTACTTTACATGCAAGTCGTAAGTTAAATATACCTTTAACAACGATGTCAATGGGAGATAAGGGTAAATTAAGTAGGGTAATAGGTTGGATTTATGGATCAAAAATTACATTTGCAGTAGGTGCGAGAAGTTCGGCACCTGGTCAAATTGAAATTGAGAGATTACAAAAAAGTATAAATGAAATTTCAAATAGCATATAAAAAAGAATCTTAAGCATTTGCTTAAGATTCTTTTTTTATAAAAGTTAGTTTTTCTAATACTTTTTCAGTAACTTCATTTTCGGTTAAATAGTCTGTTAAAACATATAGATGTCTCTTTTGATAAATTTGTTGTCTTTCATCAAATAGTTGTTTGATTTCATCACTTGTTTTATTTTGAAGTATAGGGCGAGTGCTGATTAATTTAGGGATTCTTTTTTTCCATTCAGGATAAGAAAGATCTAAGTGAATCACAATTCCGTTATTTAAACATGCATCAGCATTTTTAGAAGATTTAAAAGCTCCACCACCTAAAGAAATTACAGTCATTGGTTGTAATACATAAAATTTAATTAATTCTGTTTCTTTATCTCTAAATATTGTTTCTCCAAATTGTTTAAAAATTTCTGTAATAGGTAATTTAAAAAAACTAACGATTTCTGCATCAATATCAATGAATGAATAATCTAGTTTATTTGCTACATTTTTTGCAATAGTAGTTTTACCTACACCCATAAATCCATTAAATATAATTGGTTGTTTATACATAATAACATCCTCATTTATAAAGTTTAATGTTTTAAGTATAACTTAATTTAAATTATAAACAAAGATAGTTAAAGAGCTTAATCCTTTTTAGGCTTCTTTAAATGCTTGATGTATTTTTTCTCGTCCTTCATCAATTTTAGGATGGAATTGAATCGATGCATCTTTTCTCGTTTTTTCAACTTCTTTTATCGCTTTGTTTAATTGTTTCTTAATTTTTTTGTTTTTCTTAACTAATGCAGCAGAAATTGATAAACCAGCGACAGTTCCCTGCGCTCGTGCAACTTTTGCACTTTCAATACCAGTAATGTTACCCGATACATAAACACCAGAAATAGGTGTTTCCATTTGTTCGTTATGCACAGGAACATGTCCACCTAACTCATCAATATATCTAAATGGACAGCCTACAACAGCTGCGAGCTCTGCTAAAGGATAAAGTCCTCCAGCAATACAAACAAAGTCAACAGGTACAGTAACTTCAGAGCCTTTTATGAGCTTCCCTGTTGAACTAACCGTCCCCATTGTGACCGATTCCACTTTGTCTGTACCATTAATTTCTAAGACAGCTTTTCTTAAGTGGATAGGCATATCCCACATTTTGATTCCTTTTTTTGGGAAGAATTTAACGACTAATTTACGGATTAACCCAATTTTAGCAAAATTACTTCCAAATCGAATAAACAATGAAGGTGCTAAATGAGCTATTCTAACAAGGTTTTCCATTACTTTGTCTGGATGGGCTTCGTCTTGGTTCACGATATTCATTGCAGGAAGTGCCATACTATGCACGTCTACGCCAGCAAGTTGAAGTTCACGTGTAATAGCTGCGGATAAAACATTGACGCCTACAACAATCCCTTTATTCCCAACCCGAACTCTATGGACATTTGTCATAACTTGGGCAGCACCAATTGACATAACACCTGGCAAAGTCCATCCAGGAATAGGTGCAGCAGTTTCAGCGGCACCTGTCGCAATGAGAACTGTTTTACTCGCGAATTCACCTTCACTTGTATGTGTAATAAATGAGTCATCTAATTTTTCAATATGATAAACAGAAATTTGACAGCTGATATCTACATCTAATGCTTCTGCTTGGTCAAGTAGTTTTTTTGTTTCTTTAATCCCGTTCCACCATTCACCACTCGGCTCTTCATGTAATTGCCCGAGTAGTCTGCCACCTGCTTCTGGGAATTCATCGATGATTTTCACGTTCAAACCATTCTCGCGACTCGCAATACCAGCAGCTAAACCGCTTGGACCTGCACCAACAATTAGTACATCATACATCTAAATCACCTGCTTTATTCTTTTTAAAATCAGCATATGTACGTGGTTGTTTATTTTTAAAAGGTTGAGCTTGTACTTTACCGCTTTCAATTGACATATTATTTTCAATTGGTGTTAAGCACGCACGCATCCCTTCTTGGTTATCAACAGTCACGCGACATTCAAAGCAGTGCCCAATATTACAATAAATACCTCGAGGTTCGTTACTTGCTTCATGCACGCGAAGTGTACGAATACCATAAGCAAGTAATGCAGATGCAATCGTATCACCTTCAAACCCTAAGTATTCTTGGTTATCAAAAACAAATTTAATTGGCTTTTTTGCAGTTAATTTACCTAAGACAGGATGATCAACAATTCTATTTTTCATCAGTTAACCCTCCTAGATTTGCAAGCGTCAATGGCCTGACAGGTGGTTGAACTTTAAGTGGTAAATGATGAGTTGGTTCTTCATTTGTTAATTTTGAAACAATCAGATCAACTGCAGGTCGACATGTACGCCCACCACAATAACCCATTCCAGCACGCGTTCTTAATTTTAATTCTCTTGCAGAACATTTATATTTTTCTTCTGTTTCTATTAAATCTTCTAAACTAACTTCTTCACAACGACAGATGATTAAATCACTCATTAATTAACGCCTCCTAATTAAACATTTCTATCTATATTCTATCATAAAGGAATATTAATGTATTATTCATTATTTCTATTAATTAATAAGCTATACTTATTAATTAAAATTAACTCTAATTAATCATAGATAAACCCTTATAGGTAAAGCTATGTTAAAGAAAAGTATATTTTTAAAAATAGATAAGTGAAGAAGAACAACTTTTATGCGTTTGACAAGCATTCTAAATAAACTTAAGATTAGTTTTAAGTGAGTAGTTAATCTCAGTAAGGAGCGTAATTAAATGACTAAAACAATATATACAGATGTAGCTATCATTGGTGGAGGAATTGTTGGTTCAGCAATCGCTTATTATGTAAGTAAAGCAGGTATGGAATGTACGATTATTGAAAAAAATGACATTGCGAGTGGAACATCTTCACGTTGTGATGGAAATATTACAATAGTAGATAAAGATCCAGGTTTTGATAGTGAAATGTCACTCGTCAGCCAAGAATTAACAGTAGATTTAACAAAAGAACTTGATTTACCATTTGAGTATCGCAAACATGGAAGCATTTTAGTGTGCGATAACGATGTAGAAATGCAAGCAGCAGCGGACTGGGTGAAAATTCAAAATGAAAACGGTTTGAAATTTAATCTGCTTGATCCCAAAGATATTAAAGAAGAATCGCCTTTTTTTGCAGATGACATCCCAGGTGGATTAGAATGTGAAACCGATTCTTTAATTAATCCCTATTTGTTTTGTTATTCTTTAATTGATAAAGCAACACAATATGGTTTAAATGTGATGACCCAAAGTGAAGTAACAAATATGTCTTACAATAATGAAGAATATACTATTGAAACGAGTCAAGGGAAAGTAATTGCTAAAAGAGTTATAAACGCAGCTGGCGTCTGGGCACCATTTATTGGTGAGATGCTTGATATTAATATTCCAATTATTCCAAGAAAAGGTCATATACTAGTCGGGTCAAGACAAGAACCTGTTATGATGAGAAATGTCATGGAGTTTGGTTATTTAATGAATAAATTTGGTACTGAACGTATCGCTGAAGCGGATGTAGCGAAGTACGGTGTGGCACTAGTGCTTGAACCAACAGATAGTCAAAACTTCTTAATAGGTAGTAGTAGAGAATTCGTTGGTTTTAACGAACAAGTCGATATTAATGTTGTTAAAACAATTGCTAAAAGAGCAATTAGATTTTTCCCGAAAATGCACGATTTTAATATGATTCGTGCTTATACAGGATTTAGACCCTTCACAGAAGACCATTTACCAATTGTCTCAGAAGTAGAGGAATATCCAGGCTACTTTATTGCAGCAGGGCACGAAGGTGATGGAATTAGTTTAGCAACAGTTACTGGAAAAGTAGTTGAAGAACTACTGCAAGAAAAGTCAGAAACAATTATTCCAACCGAACCACTTGCTTTTAACCGTTTTAAAGAAATATCTAAAAAATAAATAATCGTTAACAATTATAAAAACTAATGAAAACTTCTCATAAACAATGGGAAGTTTTTTTATGGTTGTTAAAGCTTAAAAATTAACGATTGAATAGCTTTTATGCTAAAATTAAAGCGTTAAAGAAAGTAGGTCAGTTATGAAAAAAACATTTAGTTACTTATTAAATTATAAAAAAATAATCGGTGTTATTTTTCTACTTGTATTCATACAAGCATTATCTCAATTATTTTTACCTACATTAATGGGTAACATTGTAGACAATGGAGTAGTGGTAGGAAATATCCCTTATATTTGGAAAATAGGCTTCATTATGTTGATTGTTACATTAGTCGGTGTATTAGTGACGATTATTTCAAGCTATTTCACTGCTAGAGTTGCAACAGGTTTTTCTAAAGATTTACGCGAAGTAATATTTACACATGTGAGTGATTTTTCACTGAATGAATTTGATAAAATTGGAACTGCTTCATTAATTACAAGGACAACAAATGATGTAAATCAAATTCAACAAGCAACAATTATGATTTTAAGAATGGTTTTAATGGCTCCGTTTATGTTAATTGGTGGTTTAATTATGGCGTTATCAAAAGATGCTACATTATCACTCGTTATCTTATTTGCCTTACCGCTCGTCGTAGGAACTATTTTATTAATCTTAAAAAAAGCAATGCCTTTATTTAAAAAAGTACAAAAAAGAATTGATCAATTAAATAGAGTGTTTAGAGAAAACTTAACAGGAATGAATGTTATTCGTGCATTCACAAGGGAGTCGAGTGAAAGGAAAAGATTGAATGAAGCAAACTACGGTTTGATGGATGTTTCAGTTAAAGTAAATAGAATTATGGCTTTAGCATCACCTGTTATGATGTTATTTATGAATATAACAATCGTATTTATCATCTGGTTTGGTGGTTTTAGAATTGAAGCAGGTAATATGGAAATTGGAGATTTAATGGCTTTTATCCAATACGTTATGTTAATCATGTCAGCATTAATTATGGCATCAATGATTTTTGTGATTATACCAAGAGCAACTGTTTCTGCCAATCGTATACGAGATGTACTCGAATTAGAGAAGCCTCAGTTTACTGAAGGAAATAAAGATCTTCATAATAATTTAAGTGAAGTTAGTTTTGAAAACATTAAGTTTCATTATCCAGGTGCAGAAGAAGCGGCCTTAAATAATATTAATTTCACATCTAAAAAAGGTGAGACAACTGCAATTATTGGTGGAACAGGATCAGGAAAAACAACTTTACTTAACTTAATCCCCCGATTTTACGAGGCAACATCTGGAAATATATATGTCAATCAAGTTAATATAAAAGAAACTAAAGTGGAAGATTTACGACAGACAATTGGTCTCGTTCCACAAAAGGCAATCATTTTTAGCGGAACAGTTTTTGAAAATATTAGTTATGGAAAACCTTCTGCTACATTGGCTGAAGTGAAACATGCAGCTAAAATTGCCCAAGCAGATTCTTTTATTGAATCATTAGATGATGGTTATGAAAGTCATCTTGAACAAGGTGGAACAAATCTATCAGGCGGGCAAAAGCAACGATTGTCAATCGCGCGTGCACTCATAAGACAACCAGATATTTATATATTCGATGATAGTTTTTCTGCACTAGATTACCAAACTGATGCAAATTTACGTCGTGCCTTAGCAAATGAAACAATAGATTCAACAGTTATTATTGTTGGGCAAAGAGTAAGTTCTGTCCGAAATGCAAATCAAATTATAGTTTTAGATAAAGGAGAAATTGTTGGAAAAGGTACACATGACGAATTAATTAAGGGTAATGAAGTATATAAAGAAATTGTTGCATCACAGTTTAATGAGGGGGAGCTTGTATGAGTAAAGTAAATAAAACAACGAATCAAGCTCCACGTGGTCATGGTGGAATGATGGTCGGTTTGGAAAAACCAAAAAATATTAAGAAAACTTTATTTAGATTATTAGGTTATTTAAAACCTAGAAACTTTAAAATAATGAGCGTTATTATCTTAGCTATCTTAGGAACGTCATTTGCAGTTATTGGACCTAAAGTTATGGGTAATACTATCACAGTATTATTTGAGGGCTCTTATGATTTATTAAGTGGTGTCCCTGGAGCAGCCATAGACTTTAATGCAGTAGGTCAATTATTACTCTTATTAGCAGGATTATATGTATTAAGTAGCCTATTTTTATTTTTTCAAACTTATATAATGGCATCTGTTGCACAAGGGACAGTTTATGATTTACGTGAAGCTGTTTTTAATAAAATGAATAAATTACCATTAACTTATTTTGATGAGAATTCATACGGGGATACATTAAGTCGCGTCACTAATGATTTAGATATGATTGGAACAACTTTACAACAAAGTTTAACCCAGTTTATTACTTCGTTTATTACAATTATAGGTATTTTAATCATGATGCTTTGGATTAGTCCATTACTTACGATAATTACAATAGTAAGTATTCCTTTATCAATATTTATTATTAAACCACTTATTAAACGTTCACAAATATATTTTCAAAAACAGCAAAATACACTTGGTGAACTAAATGGACATATTGAAGAAATGTACACAGGTCATGAAGTTGTCACAGCATTCGGACGTGAGGGCAGTTCAATTAATGAATTTAAAGATGTAAACGAAGAATTATTTAAAGCAGGAAGTAAAGCACAATTTATTTCAGGAATAATCATGCCCTTAATGTCTTTTGTGGGAAATCTTTCATACGTACTCATTAGTATTGTAGGTGGTATTTTAGTTACCCAACGTGCTATATCAATAGGTGATATTCAAGCATTTATTACTTATTCAAAACAACTCTCTCAACCGATTACTCAAACAGCAAATATCGCAAACATTATTCAATCAACAATTGCTGCCGCTGAACGCGTGTTTGAATTAATCGATGCAGAAGAAGAAATAGATATAGGTACGAAAGAAATCGCTCAATTAAATGCAAAAGGAACTGTCGAATTTAAAGACGTAACGTTTGGTTACGGCAAAGAACCATTGATTAAAAATTTGAATTTGTCTGTTGAAAGTGGACAAACAATTGCAATTGTAGGACCTACTGGGGCAGGTAAGACGACCTTAACTAATTTACTTATGCGTTTTTATGAATTAGATTCAGGGAGTATTTTAATTGATAATATAGATATCAGTAAATTATCACGTCAAACCTTGCGTAAACAATTTGGAATGGTTTTACAAGATACATGGTTGTTTAATGGAACAATTAAAGAAAATATTGCATATGGCAAAGAAAAAGCAACAGATGAAGAAATTTATCAGGCTGCAAGAACTGCTCGCGCGGATCAGTTTATTCAAACACTACCAGAAGGATACGATACAATTTTAAATGAAGAGGCTTCAAATATTTCAACAGGACAAAAACAGTTAATTACGATTGCGCGCGCTATCTTATCAGATTCTCCGATGATGATATTAGATGAAGCAACATCAAGTGTTGATACACGTACTGAAATACTTATACAACAAGCTATGAATAATTTAATGAAAGAAAGAACAAGTTTTGTTATTGCACATCGTTTATCTACTATTAAGGATGCTGATGTTATTTTAGTAATGGATAAGGGAAATGTTATTGAACAAGGTACACATGATGACTTATTAGAACAAGATGGATTTTATGCTAATTTATATAATAGCCAGTTTAATACTGAAATTGCCATTTAGCTCATTATAATTATAATAAAAGTATAAAACATAAGAAACACTCCTTAAAAAGGAGTGTTTCTTTCATTTTTTTATAAATAATGAAGGATAAAGCATTTAATAGACGATAAATGAAGAAATAGTAGCTTAGATCGTTTAAAGCGAAATTTTAATAAAATATGAAAGTTAAACAAGTAATATGCCACTTTATGGATTTTGACGAAAAAAATTAAAAAACATATGCTTATTAGTGAAAGAAAAACACGAGGAGGAACTCACAATTCAATCTGTGAAAATAAAAGCTGGATCGCCAGCCATTAGTTTTAGAAAACCTAATTTGAAAGATGGAAAAGATATTTGGTCATTAGTTAAAACAACAAGTAATCTAGATTTAAATTCATCATATAGTTATATATTGTGGTGTGATAAATTCGCAGACAGTTCAATTGTAACGGTAAGAGATGGAGAAGTAATAGGTTTTGTACAAGGATTTATTCATGACACCCCAAAACCTACATTATTTGTTTGGCAAGTTGCAGTATCAGAAACCGCTCGTGGTGAAGGGCTTGCAACACGGATGATTCAAACTTTACTTAAGCGAACAGATGTCGCTTATATAGAAGCAACAGTAACGCCGTCGAACTTACCATCAAATGGCTTATTTCAAAGTCTAGCGAGAAAATATCATTCAACATATGAAATTAGACGTTATATAGAAGCAGAAGATTTTCCAAGTTTAGAAGATGAAGAAGAAGAAAAACTTTATCGCATTGGACCTATAAAATAAAAATATACTACTAATCTATTAAAAATATATAAAAATAAGCTTCAAAAGAGGAATATTTCTTTCATTTTTTTATAAATGATGAAGGATGAGGCATATAATGGACGATAAACGACGAATAAGTAGCTTAGCTACTCTGGAGTGAAATAGAGTCAAGAAATGAAAGTTAAACAAGCAATATGCCACTTTATGGATTTTGACGAAAAATTTTAAAAAGCATAAGCTTATTAATGAGTTAAAAAACACGAGGAGGTGCCCATTATTCAATCTGTCAAAATTAAAGCTGGTTCACCAACAATCAGTTTTAGAAAACCTAATTTAAAAGACGGAAAAGATATTTGGTCATTAGTTAAAGAAACAGATATATTAGATTTAAACTCATCATATAGTTATATATTGTGGTGTGATAAATTTGCAGACAGTTCAATAGTCGCTGTTAAAAATGGAGAAGTTGTCGGTTATGTTCAAGGATTTATCCATAACACACAAGAGCCTACGTTATTTGTCTGGCAAGTAGTCGTATCAGAAGCTGCTCGTGGAGAAGGTCTTGCAACACGGATGATTCAAGCTTTACTTAAGCGAACAGATGTCGCTTATTTAGAAGCAACAGTAACACCGTCGAACTTACCATCTAACGGATTATTCCAAAGTCTAGCTAAAAAATATAATTCAACTTATGAAATTAGACGCTATATAGAAGCAGAAGATTTTCCAAGCGTAGAAGATGAAGAAGAAGAAAAACTTTATCGCATTGGACCTATTAAATAGTAAATAGTAACTAATAAAAAAATAAAACAAAAAGGATGATTGAATTGATTACGCCAACTGAAGGCGAAACAAGTATGAAAGTTTTTGAGGAACATGAGTCAGCAGTAAGAAGTTATAGTAGAGGATGGCCAACTGTTTTCACCCGTTCAAAAGGTTATAAAATGTGGGACGCAGCTGGAAAAGAATATATTGACTTTTTCGCAGGTGCAGGAACTTTAAATTACGGTCATAACAATGATATTATGCAAGAAAAAATGATTGAATATATTCAAAATGATGGTGTTATTCATAGTTTAGATATGGCAACGACACCTCGTGGAGAATTTTTAAAACAATTTAATGAAAAAATATTAGCACCTCGTAACTTAGATTATAAAATAATGTTTCCTGGACCAACAGGGACAAACTCTGTCGAGGCTGCTTTAAAAATAGCAAGAAAAGTAACAGGTAGAGATAAAATTATAAGCTTTACAAATGCATTTCACGGCATGACTTTAGGCGCTTTATCAATTACTGGTAATGAGTCAAAAAGAAAAGGTGCAGGTGTTGCTTTAGGTGATACGGTATTTATGCCATTTGATGACTTTGTTGAAGGTCAAGATTCGATTGAATTTTTAGAAACATTTCTTTCTGGATCAAGCTCAGGTGTTGAATTACCAGCAGCAATTATAGTTGAAACAGTTCAAGGAGAAGGCGGTATTAATAGTGCGAGCTTTAAGTGGTTAAAACGTCTTGAAAAAGTAGCTAATCGTTTTGACGTACTTTTAATCGTTGATGATATTCAGGCAGGATGTGGACGTACGGGAACTTTCTTTAGTTTTGAAGAAGCGGGACTTAATCCGGATATTGTCTGTCTTTCAAAATCATTAGGTGGAATTGGTCTACCAATGGCTATTACATTAATTAAGCCTGAATACGATCAGTTTGAACCAGGTGAACATAATGGTACATTCCGTGGAAATAACCTAGCATTCATCACTGCTACAGAAGCATTAAATTACTGGGTAACAGACGATTTTACAAAAGAAATTAAAGAAAAAGCAAAAACTATTAGCAAATTCACGAGTAAAATTGTTAAAAAATATCCATCATACGATTTAGAACAGCGTGGACGTGGATTAATGCAAGGTATTGCAATTAACGAATCAGGTTTTGCATCAAAGGTTTGTGCTCATGCATTTGAAAAAGGGCTAATTTTAGAAACATCAGGACCAAGCGACGAAGTAGTTAAGTTTTTACCACCGTTAATTATAGACGAAGTTGGATTAGAAAAAGGTTTAAAAATTGTTGAAGAAGCTATTGAAGAAGTTATTAATGGGTAATTAAAGAAAATATATTAAGTAAAGCGAAAAAAGTTATCAAAAAAAAAGATAACTTAGTAAAAGAATTGTAGCGCGATTAATAATATATTGATTACTTTAAAACCCCTCATAAAAGTCGAGGGGTTTTAAAATGGAAAATCTCTAATATAATTTATTTGCGCTTACTAATTTCAAAAAAAGGGGATAATAAAATGATAGTAAAATCACTTGAAGATATTATTGGAACAGAAGATCACACAAAAGGTGAAACATGGGAAAGCCGTCGTTTCATTAAGAAAAGCGACAATGTTGGATTTAGTTTGAATGATACAATTATTAAACCAGGTACTGAAAGTTATTTTTGGTATAAAAATCATATTGAAGCTGTCTATTTAATCGAAGGTGAAGGCGAAGTTGAAACACTTTCAGATGGAAAAGTATATCCACTAAAACCTGGTACAATGTATTTATTAAATGATAATGATAAACACTATTTACGTGCTAAAACACAACTACGTATGGTTTGTGTCTTTAATCCAGCACTTGTAGGAACAGAAACACATGATGAAGAAGGCGTTTATCCATTACTTGAAGATTAATTATTACCCCTCATAATTTTGAGGGGTTTTTTATTTATCATTTATCTGGTAAAATTTTAAGTGTTAATCAGAAAGTTGGTAAAAGATGAAAACAGTAAATCAAATACAAACAATCACTTCATTGAAAAAAGATTTAACAGAACTTGGTGTTAAGCCTGGTATGACAATGATTGTGCATTCATCCCTAAGTTCAATCGGTTTTGTTTGTGGAGGGGCAGTAGCTGTAATTCATGCATTACAACAAGTGTTAACTAAAGAAGGTACACTTGTTATGCCTGCACATTCAACAGATTTATCTGATCCAAAAGATTGGACTAACCCAAAAGTTAATCGAAAGTTGTGGAATGAAATAAAAGAAGAGATGCCAGCTTTTGAAAAGTTAGTAACTCCCACTTATCAATTAGGTGTCATACCAGAATTATTTAGAAACTTACCTGACGTGGAAAGAAGTGCTCATCCTGCTTATTCATTTAGTGCATGGGGAAAAGAAAAAGAATTTATTCTTAATAAACATTCATTAGATAACGGATTAGGTGAGGATTCACCTCTGGCTCGTTTATACGATTTAAATAGTTATATTTTATTACTTGGTACAGATTATGATTCAAATACATCGATGCATCTTAGCGAACATCGGGTAGGAGTTTTCCCTAGAGTTACTGAACAGAGTCCAGTTATAGTTAAAGGAAATAAAAAATGGGTTTCTTACGATGAAATTGAATATGATGAAGCAAGTTTTATTAATATAGGAGAAAAGTTTGAAGAAAAGCACGTTGTAAAAAAAGGATTAATTGGAGAGGCAACTAGTAAGTTAATCAATCAAAAAGCAATTGTTGACTTTACAACAGCAAACATTTTGCAGTATGGTTAATATTTTAGTAATCAATATTTTTCCTTAAAATTAAGAGACTTTTAAGGAAACGGAATTTGAACATGTTATAATGAATAGAACAAACTAGTTTATTAATGATGAAATTCACAAAAGCTGTTTTGTTATTTGATTAATAGGAGGAAATATTTATTATGAGTAAATCAGTAAAAATATTATTTGAAGAAGAAATAAAAAACAATCAAGTTGTTCTTAGTTTTATTAAAGATAGAAAAGAAGAATTCGTACCAACTTTATTAAATGATGAATCAGTAATTATTATTAAAGAACCAAAAGAAAATAAATTGACATTAGAAAATATTCGCATGTTAGCTGGAAGTATTGCAAAATCACTAGCGAATTCAGAAATAGAAAAGGCAGAAATCAATAATGAAACATTAATTAAGACATTTAATTCTAACGAAAAAGAAGATGTGATTATCGCATTTGTAGAAGGCTGGAATTTAGGAACTTATAAATTCGTCACATATAAATCAGAAATAAAAAATAATAAAGTAGATTTAAACTTTACTAATAATCAAGAATATAGCCAAGCGATTCAAATAGGTAAAGTTCGTGCGTCAGCAATGGCATTTTCACGTGATTTAACAAATGATACAGCGAATGAATTAAATCCAGAAACGTTCCCAGAAGTATTAAAAGAGGAATTTGCAAATACAGAAGTAGAAGTGAACGTTTTAGGGAAAAAAGAAATCGAATCTAAAGAAATGAACGGACTTTTAGCTGTTTCTCGCGGAAGTAAATATGAGCCACGTTTCGTAGAACTTAAGTATGTAGGAGACGAATCTAAGCCACTAGTCGCTCTTGTAGGAAAAGGTGTCACTTTTGACACAGGAGGAATTAGTTTGAAGTCAGGACGCGATTTAAGCGATATGCGTATGGACATGGGTGGTGCAGCAGCAGTTTCAGGTGCAATTAAATTATTAGCAGAATCAAAAGCTAATGTAAATGTTATCGGTCTGTTACAAATTGTAGAAAACATGCCAGATAGTAATTCGATGTTACCAGGTGATGTTATCCGTTATAAAAATGGTAAGACAGTACAAGTAGGAAATACTGACGCAGAGGGTCGTTTAATTTTAGCAGATGGTCTAATTCGCGCAGATGAATTAAATGCAGACTTCATAGTTAACATTGCAACATTAACTGGTGCAGCAGCAGTAGCATTAGGATCAGAAACAGGAGCAGTTATGGGTAATTTAGAATATGCTTCTGAGATGCGTACAATTGGTGCTAAAAACGGAGATAATGTTTGGCCATTACCATTAATTGATGCATACGAAAGTTATTTAGATAGTGATTATGCGGACTTTAGTAATATATCTAACAAAGGTGAAGCAGGTGCCATTACAGCAGGTTTGTTTTTACGTCGTTTTGTAACTAATCCTGAGAAATGGTTACATGTAGATATGGCCGGTGTTATGGAAAGTGATAATAAAGGATATTATACTAAATCAGCAAGAGGATTTGGTGCTCGTTTATTAGCAGATTATACTGTCGAAAAATCAGAGTGAGTTAAATGAATAAAAAGACCGTACTATTAATAACTTTATCACTTGTTATTTTAATTATAAGTGGTTGTAATTCAAAAGAAAAAAGTGATGCAGAATTAGAAAAGATTATGAATTTAATCGTAGAAACAGAACATAATCAATCTTTTAATCTTTTAATTGATTCACTTTTAGCTAATGAACAAAATAAAGAAGTATTAGAACTCGCGTCAGATGAATTAAATAAAAGTCAAAAAGAACTAAATTCACTTTCTATAAAAACTAAAAAAGCAAAAGAAGTAGTAAAATATTATGAAAAAGCTTTAGATAAACGTAAAAAAGTAATTGTTATGCTTAAAGATAATAAACTTACCGATGAAAATAAAGATCAATTTGAAGCCTATCTGCTAGAAGCAGAAGAAAATGAGTACAAAGCTACAGGAATAATAGTAAATGAGTTAAATATAAAAGACATTGAGAATTAATTCTCAATGTCTTTATTTTTAAGAGGCATTAATTAATTACTTTAGTTAAAATTTCATTAGCAGACTTTCCAGCATAATTACTCGTTACGACACCTAATACTTCTTTTTTAATTTTTGATTCCATTTTTTTAACTAGTTCAGTAGGACCAGCTAAATATACGCCTTCCCAGTCATTATCTTTCATATGCTTTTCTAATTTAGGTACTAAAGTCTTCATCCAACGCTCTTCGTTTACTTTTACACGTTTATCGTATTGATCTTTGTGGTTTGCACTACTCGAAGTTATTCCTTCATAAGCGAGCCCTTTGTATTGTGTCCAATCTTCGTTATCTAAATTGAATTCGTAATGCGTCTCTCCTGTTAAATCTCCTAATTGCGTATCAAGAAGAGAAACTTTATCGCGTTGTAATAGAAGTACACCACTTGATGGATAAGCTTTTGCTAACTCATCCCATTGATCAGTTACTGCTTCACCTTCCCAGTCAAATTGGTTTTCAACAGGTACTTGTAATACGTAAAGTAAAACGTTATCAGCATTAGCAAAACAAACAGCACCATATTTTAATTCATGAGCACGATCTCTAATTGCTTGATCAACTTTTTTAGAAATACTTTCATATAATTTAACGTTTTCAGGCTGAGATGATTTTACATAATGACCTGTACGCTTTAAATTATTTTTCAATCTAATTTTCCAGCTTTCATCAGTTGGTTCAGTTTTCAAGTAGACTGATAAAACAGGTCCTTTCAAGTTAAGGATATCTTTATTAATTTGTTCTAAATTAATTTTCATCGACTTTTCCCCTTTCTAAACTTTAACTAATGTTTCATAACAAGCATACCAAATATTCAGTCAATTTGTTAGTTAAAATAACTGGTATGTGATCACATACCAGTTAAGAATTTACTAATAACAATCCAAGTAGCTAAAACAATAGCAACAACGGCAATAAAACCGAACACTCGTTTTTTGGCTAATAAATTAATAATAACAGAAACAAATCCAAGCGCATATAAGCTAAATACTAAAGAATAAGGAATGAATAACGCCTCCAATAAAACAATATAATTCATTATAACAAAGAAGTTAGATTAATACATGTACAACTATTACAAAAAAGAGAAGTAACCCTAACCAAAGATGAATAATACGTTTAATATAAGAAGCCTTAAACCACCGTAACCAACCAAAAATAACAATTCCAGTTAGAATAATTAAACCAAACATGCCACTAAATATTTTAGTAATACTTAAATTGAAACCATATAAGTTAATAGCTAAATATGCGTGAAAAATAATAATGATAAATGCTGTCATACCTGTCCATTTATGTATAGGGAGCACTCGTTTTGAAAACTTTGCATATTTTATTTTTGTCTTTCTTGGGATATCTGATCTTATTGTAGAAAACATTGCATGACGTGTCCAATTAAATAATATAAAAAATAAACCTAAGCCACCAATAAAACTTACTAAAAGATGTGAACCATTAATAATTTTGTATAAAGCAAATGAAAATAATAAGAAATTAAAGTAAAACCATTTATTCATTTTAATCACCTTTGCAATTTAAACACTTAATCTATCATATAGATTTTAAATGTACTACGTCAACAATTTACAAAGATAAAATTAAAAGATGTGACGATACTATGAAAAAATCAGCTTTTTAATTGAAACCATCTTGGCATGGCGATTTTAGCATAATTAACAATACCTTGTTGTTGAACGACGAAAGCAAGCGTGACAATTAATGCAGCTTCTGCTCCAAATGAAGTAGCAGCAATACCAATGGCTATTGATAAATTACGAAGAACTGTTCCGTTTACAAGGGCAATCCCGTCTTCACGATTAAAGAATTTTATTGCAAATATTGTACTAATAACAAAGTTAATAAAGTAAAATAAAATAAGAACAGCTAAAGCAATCCAAATCAATGTTAAATTGCTTGTAATCATCGTTGCTTTCGTGCTAATACTTACAAAAACAACATAGAGCATTGCCCAAATACTTAAAGGTCCAAAATTAGGTTTAATCTTTTTATTGAAATTTTCTACTGTTGTTTTTTTCAAAATTAATTTATAAGTAATTTGACCTAGAATCATTGGAACGAATACAACTAATAAGATAGTACGCATCGTCATCATAATATTAATTTCAACAAATTGACCAACCATTAGTAAAAGATACCAAGGCGTCAATACAGAACCAATAATAAGTCCGAAAATAGTTAACTTAACAGCGGCTCCGACGTTACCTCGTTGAAGGACCGTCCAAGAAATCGTCATTCCACTTGTAGGTAATAACGCAGATAAAGCTAATCCTGCAAACATTAAAGGGTGATCTTTTAGTAAAGATATACCTAAAAGATAAGCAACCAGTGGAACGATTAAAAAGTTAATTAAAACTGAAAACATAAGTACTTTAGTTCCTTTTAAAGAAGTAAGTTCATTAAAATTAAATCCAATCATCGTTGCGTAAATCATAATAATTGTTGCAATTAATAATGTAGGTTGTAAAATTGAAGTATCAACAAAAGATCCTATTAAAAATCCAATAAGTAAAACAAGAGGAACACTATATGTAACATATTTTTGTGGCCAACGATATATTTTTATCAATAAAGCACCTACCTTTACCTGTTAGGGTATGTTCTAAAGCCTAGTATAAAATTATCTGACAACTAATGCAAAACAATTGCTTGTAAATGTTTAATTGTCCAAGAATACGGGAACATTAACCAAAAAGGAGGGGTTATCATGTCTGAAAAAAACAATTATTATGTTTCTTTGAAGTCAAAAGAAATAAGTAAAAATCCTAATTTAACTGAGGCACAATATGAAATATTTGCTACAAAAGAAGAAATACAAAGGCTCCAATTTTACTTAAATCGTTGTTTAGAGCATGAACAATCAGAAGCACGAGTGATGTTAAATCCATTTAAATTCCCAGATCATTCAGAGGCAAGGAAACAATATAATGAGGATTTAAATACAATTTTAAATATAATTTATGATTTAGGTACAACTGAAACAAAAACTGATATTGCAACTGTTTAATTATAATTAATTGTTTGGGGGCCAGTTATGATGGAAAGAAACTTATATTATATATCAATTGAAAATAAAATGATTGAAGAAAAATTGATGCCTGGACAAGCTGAACTAGAAATACATGCTACAATAGAAGAGGCAAATATAATTAAAAATTATATGAAAAACAAAGAAAAAAATGTAGAAGAATTAGAAGAGAATGAAGTTAAACCATCACCAAAAGATAATCCATCAGCTAGTTATACGCCTTCAATAGGTAATGATGAAAGATATGATAATGATTTTGATAAATTAATTGATTTAGTCTATAAATTAGGAACAGATCATACGAAACAAAGTCTTGAACAATATAGATAAGAGTAATAAGATACCAATTTAATATACTTTTTAAGCTTCAATCTTTGATAAAAAAGTAAGTACAGAAGAAATCGAAGGAGAAGATAGTTTATAAATTATGATCGTACCTGAAGAAATAGCAGAAATGAAATACTATATCGAAAAATCTAAGGTAGGTCTCGAATTGGAAAGATTTGAAGAGCAACTTAAAATTTTATTTGCACTCTTTAATGAATGATAATCAGATGAAACTAAAAAATATAGATGAGATGAAGGGATAATATATCAATGAATTATATATTCTTTCTACAAAAATAAAGTCAGAATTTCTTAACATTAAGAAATTCTGACTTTTGTATCTTACAAATAAGTTTGTCAAATTGTTGTTAATTAATTGTTATATTTTTATCTGAATTAAGAATATTTTTTGGATCTAATACTTGCTTAATGGCAATCATTACATCGTAAGCTTCACCATGTTCAATACGCTGATATTTTTGTTTTCCAATGCCTACACCATGTTCGCCAGTACAAGTACCTCCATTATTAATTGCATGCATCACAAGTTTTTCATTAAAATCATGTGCTTTTTTAATTTCTGCCGGGTTATTTGGATCTATCATAAGTAAGACATGAAAATTACCATCTCCTACATGTCCTAAAATTCCACCTTCAATCAATGTTTTATCCAGTTCTGTACGTGCAAAAATAACAGCTTCTGCAAGTTTTGAAATAGGAAGAACGACATCTGTGACCATCATATCTTTTCCAGGATATCCATGTGTATATGCATAAGCAAGATTATGACGAGCTTCCCATAAAATATTTCGTTTTGTATTATCTTTTTCGAATTCAATGCCTTCACAATAATGATCCTCAACAATTAATTTCATAAAATCGACATCTGATTTTAGCCCCGCTTCATTTCCATGAAACTCTAAAAATAGAGTTGGCTTAACCGGAAAGTCTTGATCGCTATGACTATTAACTTGTTCAATTGAAGCTTCATCAACAAGTTCAACTCGAGCAATTGGAATGCCTGCTTGTAAAATAGATACAACGGATTCAATGGCGTCTTTTATTGTCGGAAAAATAGCCCGTCCTGCCATAATATGTTCAGGGATTCCGTGGACTTTTAAGGTTAATTCTGTAAAAGCACCTAAAGTTCCCTCAGAACCTGTAAAAAGACCATTTAAATGATAACCTGAAGAAGATTTTGCTGCACGATTACCTGTGTGAATAATACGGCCATCAGCTAATACAACTTCAAGATCTCTTACCTGATCACGCATAACGCCGTATTTAACAGAAGTTGTCCCACTCGCATTTGTTGCAACCATACCTCCAAGCGTTGCGTCAGCTCCAGGGTCAACAGGAAAGAATAGTCCATGTCTTTTAAGAGCTTTATTTAATTCAGACCGCGTAACACCTGGTTGAACTGTAACTAAAAAATCTTCTGGACTGACATCTAAAATTTTATTCATTAATGAAAAATCGATTGTAAGTTGTTGGTTATATGGAATAACGTGGCCTTCTAAACTAGTACCTAAACCAAAAGGAACAACTTTGATATTATAATCATTTGCAAACATTAATATTTTACTCGTATCTGCAGTAGTATAAGGATAAACAACAACTTCTGGGTTGTGAGGTTTATGATAAGATTCATCTTTACTATGTAATTCTAAAACTGTTTTATTAATCGATATTTGTTCTTTTAGTAGTAATGTTTGTAAGTGCGTTACTATTTCATCTTGAGTTAAGTGCATAATTAAAATCTCCTTTATATTAGCCAAGTTAGAACTATTATTTTAAACTTAATTTAATTGAAATACAAATATACTAATAAATTCAAATAGATAAGTTTATTAGAATCTTTAAAAAAATAAAGCATTTGAATTATCACAAATAAAGTAATATAGTAATACATTAAGGTGAGAAAAGAGGATTAACATGTCATTTAAAAAGATATTATTATGGACGGTTATAGTTTTAGCCATCGTTACCACTATTTTACTAGCGATTGTTTATTCATTTATGGAAATTAAACTCTCAAGCATCGATGGAAAGGGTGAATTAATAGAAACAATTGAGTCACCGAATGAAAATTATCAAGCTGATACATATGTCTTATATGGTAACACATCTGATCAAGATCAAGTAAGGGTATCAATTACTAGTATAAAAAATGATGAAGGTATAAAAGATAAAACAGTTTATTGGTTATATCCTGCAGGAAAAGCGTTACCTAAAGTTACGTGGACATCAGAAGAAAAACTCAAAATTGCAGATCAAACGATTGATATTACAGATGAAAGTACATATTATAACTGGCGAAAAGATAAGAAATTAACAGAGTAAGGGAGCGTTTAATTATGGAAGCAAGTATGCCTAACCGAGAAGATGTAAATATAGAAGAAACGTGGGATTTAAATGATCTCTTTTCAACTGAAGAGGTTTATGAAGAGTCGATAGAACATTTAAAGGAATTAGTTACTCAATTTATAAAAAACTATAAAAATAAAATCACTAATTCGCAATCTGTCATTCAAGTAATGACGGATTATGCTAAAATATATGAAATAATTGTCCCGATCGGAAATTATTCAAATTTATCATTAAGTGTTGATCAAACTAGTGAACAAGCACAAATGCGAGCAAATAAGTTCAGTCAATTAGCGGGAAAAATAAAAAGTCAATTATCTTTTGTTAATAGTGAATTATTAAATTTACCGATAGAAACTTTGAAAGAAGCAATAATAATTAATCCAGAATTTAAAGTTTATTTAGAAAAACTTGTTAAAAAACAAACATATCAATTATCACCTGAAACTGAAAGGGTCTTAGCTGCTTTTTCAAGTGTATTTAATGCTCCTTATGAACTATATGAAGTAACTAAACTTGTAGATATGAATTTTCCAAGTTTTAAAGTAGGAAAAGAAAAACATTCGCTTAGTTATGTATCATTTGAAGGTGAGTTAGAGTCAGAAGTTGATACAGAAATTCGTCGTGCAGCTTTTACTGCATTTTCTAAAAAATTAAGCGAATATCAACATACGACGGCTAAGACTTATGACATGCACTTGCAACAAGAAAAAATTGAATCTGATATTCGGGGATTTGATAATGTGATTGAATCATTATTATTTGAACAAGAAGTTGACCGCTCAATGTATGACCGTCAAATTGATTTAATCACATCAGAATTAGCACCACATATGAGAAAGTATGCAAAACTTCTTCAAAAAGTACATGGTTTAGAAAGAATGACCTTTGCTGATTTAAAAATGCCTTTAGATCCAAATTATGAACCTAAAGTAACAATTGAAGAATCAAAAAACTACATTGATGCTGCCCTAAAAGTTATGGGTAAAGACTACCTTGAAATGATTGATCAATCATATTCGGAAAGATGGATTGATTTTGCTCAAAATAAAGGGAAATCAACGGGTGCTTTTTGTGCAAGTCCATATGGTAATCATTCTTATATATTAATATCTTGGACAGGAAGTATGGAAGATGTTTTTGTATTAGCTCACGAACTTGGTCATGCAGGACATTTTAAGTATGCGAATTCACATCAAAATATATTTAATGCTGATGCATCTATGTACTTTATTGAAGCACCATCAACGATGAACGAGATGCTTGTTGCAAATCATTTACTCGAAAATTCAAGAGATCCTAAATTTAAACGCTGGGTAATCTCATCTATTGTTGCTCGTACTTATTATCATAACTTTGTTACCCACTTATTAGAAGCGGCTTATCAGCGTGAAGTTTATAATATTATTGATGCGGGTGGCAGTGTAAGTGCAACTGTTTTAAACGAAATAAAGCGTAAAGTATTAGAAGACTTTTGGGGAGATGCAGTAGAAATTAATGAAGGAGCAGAACTTACGTGGATGCGCCAACCGCATTATTATATGGGGTTATATCCATACACTTATTCGGCTGGTTTAACAATTTCAACAGCGATGTCTAAGCGTGTTTTAAATGAAGGGGAAAACGCAGTTGCTGAGTGGAAAGAAGTTTTAAAAGCAGGTGGGACTAAACCGCCTAAAGAACTTGCTCAAATGGCTGGTATAGATATTACAACAGATCAACCCTTAAAAGAAACGATTGCTTATATAGGTAGTTTAATAGATGAGCTCGTTGAATTAACAAAAGAAATTGAAGGATAATAAAAAAACAGGATCTTTAGATCCTGTTTTTTATTATATTTTATAAACTAGTTTTGTGTTTTTTTAAGGTCGCCCACTTTATCATTTATGTCTTTTGCTGCAGCATAACCAAAGGTCATAGCAGATCCAATTGTTGCACCAGGTCCAGGATAGGTTTCACCCATAACTGCTGCGGCACAATTCCCTGTAGCGTATAGTCCTTCTATCGGTTGATTCTTTTCATCTAAGACTCGTGCAGATTCGTCAATAACTAATCCACCCTTTGTTCCAATATCACCTGGATAGATTGGAATTGCATAAAAAGGTGCTTTATTTAAAGAAGCTAAATTAGGGTTTTTTAAAGTAGGATCACCATAATAACGGTCATAAGCACTTTCTCCTCGATTAAAATCTTCGTCTACACCATTTTGAGCAAACTTGTTAAACTGTTCAATTGTTATTTTTAAGTTTTCAGAATTTACTTCGATTTGTTCAGCTAGTTCTTCAATAGTTTGTCCCACTTTAAGATAACCTTCATCTACCCATTTTTTGGGGAAAGGTTGAAGCGGTAAAATACCAAAGACAAGATAGCGATTCTTTACACGCTGATCTAAAATCATCCATGAAGGTATAGTTTGAGCCTCATCTGAATTTTTTTCATACATTGTATCAACAAACTCGTGATAAGGAACAGATTCGTTTATATATCGTTTGCCTGATTGATTGACAATAATTAATCCCGGTGTTGCTCTTTCTGCTACTGGCATGAATGGAGGGGATCCTGGAGGTGCAGAAGTGGGAGTTCCCCAGGTTTTTTCCATTAAATCTATTTTAGCACCAAGATTTAATCCAGCTTTCAAAACGTCACCTACTTGTCCTTCTGAAGATAGTGTCCAATCTGCCTTCGATGGTTGAGGTAAATATTTATCTCGAAGCTCCTGGCTATGTGAAAATCCACCAGCAGCAAAAATCACACCATGATTTGCTTTTATATTAAACGCCTTTCCATTTCTTCTAGCTGTAACGCCTAATATTTCATTGTTTTCAGTAACTAAATCAATAAAAGGTGTAGATACCCAAACATGGCCGCCAGCTTCTTTTAAAGATTTATATAATCTTGCTACTAATGCTTCGCCAAGTGCTGTAGGATTATAGGAAGTTGCAAGTGTACGGATAAGGCGCATACCTACTTTAAATGCATTTATTTTTCCAATCCAGGTTCTCCGAATCATATTTACCTTATGAAATTCACTTGAATTTAATACCATTCCTTTTGTAGGTAAACCAGCAAGGCGAAGGTACTTAAGATCTTCTCCTAATTCACGTAGATCAAATATTGCAGCTTCAATTGCCCGTCCTTTAGCAAGACCTCCCTTTTTTTCAGGATAATAATCTGAATAATAAGGTGTATGCTCCCATTTCATATAACTTGTATAATTGTGTAAAAACTCTACCATTTCAGGTCCTTTTGTTAAATAAGCTTCTTTTAAGCTTTCAGGCACACGATTTCCTACCGTCTCATCTAAATATGTTTTTGCATTCTCATATGAATCAGTTACTTGATTATCTAAATATATATTATTAGGTATCCAAATTGTACCACCTGATTTAGATGTTGAACCTCCAAAAAAATCTGTTTTTTCGATTACAAGTGTAGATAAACCTTTCAACTCAGCTGTTAAGGCAGCTGTTAATCCTCCAGCTCCTGATCCTATGACAACAACATCGAATTCTTTATCCCATTCTTTCATCAAATAAATCATCTCCTTTTGATATTCTTAAATTTTCTGAAAATAATGAAAAAGACTATGTATATCAAGTATAATGTAGTAGTATTTTAGTTCAATCAGCAAAAAAGCAATTATGTACTTATAAGCAACAAAATAAATAAAAGAGTTGTGAAAGTAGGGAAGAAGCAATGGATAACAAGGAACATATAGATAAACGTGTCCGTCGAACGAAAAGATTACTAAAGAACGGATTAATTGAATTAATGAAAACTAAAAATTATTACGAAATAACTGTTACAGATATTATTACTTTGTCAGATTATAATCGAACAACATTTTATAGACATTATACGAATAAGGATGAACTTGTAAAAGAAGTAATTAATGATCAAGTAAATAGTCTTATTAAAGTTATTAAATCGGCGTACTTAGGGGAAAATTATATTCATTTAGGTTCAATTTCTCCAAAAGATATTAATGTATTTAATCATATTATCGATAATAAATCATTTTATTTACTATGGAATAAATATGAAAATATAATAGGCTTTAGTGAAAAGTTTTTAAAAGCTTTGATCGTCTTTTATAAAGATGAAATCGTTCTTTTAACAAAATCTGAAAAAGAATTAGACAATAATCTTTATTCTTCATTCTATGCTTATGGCATTTTAGGATTAATTTTAGAATGGATAAAAAACGACCTTAAACAAACGCCAGAATTCATGGCCAAACAGATGTGTAAAATATTAAATCATTATCCTGTAGAATCTTATTTAAAAAAGTGAAGTTAGTGTGTCTATCTCATACTTAAGGAAAGAAAGTAATGGTAATATTGTTGTACAATAATATTAACTAGCATATACTTAGTAAAGTCTAAAAAAATAAAAGTGAGTTGAATTCAATTGAAAAAGTATCATTTAAAGATAGTATTACCTTTAATAATAGCTATTTTAATCGGCATGTTAGGTCCGTTGATAGCTATTGGACTGAATATGTTAATCAGTCAATTACAACCTGTGTATGTCATGTTAGTTACTGGCATTATTAGCATAAGTCTTTTTATAACAGCTCTTTATCGAGCGATTACCTTTATAAATACTGAGAAGATAACTAAGCAGTTGTTAACACCTTATTTATTTTTAATAGGAATGACAGCTTCTGGAGTTGTAAGTTTTTCAATTATATTTGTATTAATGAATTGGTGAGACAGTTTATTTTGATAATATTTAGTTTCGTTTTAAACAATTCTGTTAAACATGGTATAATGAAAAAGTATTGTTGTGGTAAGAAGCTAAAGGAGTTTTAAATTTGAAGCGTATTATAACTGTTTTTTTAATCATTATCCTCGTGTCAGGTTGTAGTTTTAGTAAAGTTTATACAGATGCTATTGAAGAAACAGAAAATCATTTAGTAAATGAAGAGTTTGATCAAGCATATGATTCTATTCAAGTTGCTTTAAATGAAAAGCCAGAAGATAATGTCGCACTTAATATTGAAACTGGCTTATTAAAATATCAAGAATTAGAAAAATTTAAAGAAAAAAGAGATTGGGATAAAGTGTCTGACGTGATAGACTCTTTTGGGACGCTTGATTCTGTTCATCCTAAATTAAAAAAAGAAATTGATGAAACAAAAAAAGTAATGATAGAACAAGTTAATTTAGAAAAACAAGTAACAAATAAATTATCTGAAATTCAAGCTAATATAGATGATGATTTATATGATGAAGCGAACATATTATTAAAAGAACTTGAAGAAAACAAAGAAATTGAATTTGCTAAAGCAGAAGTTGTTTCTATGCGAGAAGTATATACAAAATCATATAAAAAGTTTGAAGAAGAAGAAAAATTAGCTAAGAAGAAAAAGAAATTAGACACCTTATTATTAAAATATGAAAGTGATTTAACAAAAGCAGAAAAGAGTAAAAATAAACTAAAAGATATAAAGAAAGAGAATCAATATGACAGTATTTTACAAGCATTAAATGAAACTGAAGAAGTTTATGATGAAATACTAAATAAAGTTTATCAATCAATTATTAAAGAATTTCCTAAAGAAGAAGATAGTTTAAGAACGGTTCAGCGTGAATGGTTAGCTAATTATGAAGCAGAAATACAAAATATACGCTACCAATTTAACGAGCTAGAGGCACTAGAGAAAAGTATAAAACTAAAAGAAGCTCGAACTAAAGAATTATTAACTAAATATTTTTCATGAAAAACTTCCTAATAGGGAAGTTTTTTATTTTTTAAGAATTGCATCAATTCTAATAAAGTCTTTTCTAGGTGATTAAGTAATCGTTTAGCTTGAGGATTATTTTCAGTTCGTGAAGAAATATTAATAATTATTTCATTATTTAATAAAGAGTAAAAAATACCAAAGCCATTTTCAGAAGTTGGACCAAATATAAAATGCTTTATTGAAGGATGAGAAACATTTGTAGTTGATAAAAAATCATTTTTTAATGTTTGATAGCCAAGACTTGTAAAAACTTTAGGTTTGTTAAAATCGAGTTCATTTTTATGTTTTAGATACATTGATTCAAGCCCATACATATGACGTTCTACACCATTACCATTGATACATTGCTTAATTCTATTTACATGTTCATTCGCTGCACTTTGTATTAATTCAAATAAGACGTCGTCATTTTTATTCTGATTCCAAGCTTTTGCTAAAATTAATTGACTTTGTGTAGAAGGGCGCGCACATTCAGTTCTGCCTTCATCATATATTTTCATTGAAACAGGTTCATAAGTACTCTTCATAACTCCGAAAGTTTTATACTGAGCAATTTGTAAGGCGATTTGAAAGAATGCATCCGGACTAAACCCAAGTGATTTTATCTTAGATTTACCTAAAAAATTAATCATCAAATAATTTACATGATAGTTTTTTTGATCAAATTTATTTAATTTATGAAGTTTATTTAATTTCTTTTCAATTAAAGGTGATAATGAGAAATTTAAAGGTTCTAAAAATAATTCGTTTATTTTTTCATTATTTTCAGGATTATTTTTTAAATGATGTGTTAAATAATCTACTAAGGTTAAGATAGTAGCACCATCTACTCCTGTATGTTCAATATTTAACCCGATATGCAAATCTTGAGTAATAACAACTTGAAGTGTTTTATCAAAATATTTATTATCAGCATTAAGAAATAAGCGTTCAATTGCTAATTTAGAATTTGTACTTTCTAAATCAAAATGAAGTAAAAAAAGAGCATTCTCAATCCATTTGAAAAAAGTTTTATTTTGTTTGTTTAAGATGAGTTCATTATAAATAGAAGCTGCTTCGTCACGCTTTGCTGTAGTTAATAAACCAATATTTAATGTGTTCTCGTTAGATTTGGTCGATTCATTTAAAATGTTTTTAATTGCTTGCGTTAAAGTTTTAGTATTATAAGTATTACCATTATTATCTGTAATATTTAGTTTATAAAAATGATTATTCATAATAATAATGATAAATTGATTTTTTTCATTTTTAGGAACTTTGTATTGATCAATTTCAACTTGGGGTATACGTATGGCTTTAAAAATATTAAAGTATTGTTTGAGACAAATATTAGGCTCTACTAATTTTTTTTGAACAAGGTCGTTATTCATAATTATTTTATAAAACTCTGAAAGAATACGAATTGTTTTTCCAGTTAAATTTTCAATTGTTTTTATGTGAGGGTAATAATCGTTATAAAAAATCATACTGTAGTTTGTTCCAGTGTGAAGTTTGTTTCTATATTTAAGGTATAATTCATTCCAAAGAGGTGTTAGCCAGTTTTTGGGGTATTTATTATTAAATGCCTCGAGCTTCTTTTGTAAAATAGTTGCCTGATTACTTTGATGAAAAAAATAATCAATTGATTGAACTGTGTGAATATATTCTAAGTCAGATACAAGTGGTTTAATCCAATGTTTTAAATCAGTATTTAAGTGTTCCAAGTTAGGCAGTGGTAGAGGTTTTATTTTTTCCACAATTATCATTTCCTTTCTATTAATTTAGATAAGAAAAGTTGTAGATAGCTAAAAAGCAATCACTTAATGTGATTGCTTTTTAGGTGTAATAAGTACTATCTAGGGTGCTCGTCCTCCAGTAAAGATACGAAGTAATAAGACAATTAATGCAATAACGAGAATAATGTGAACTAAATTTCCACCAATTTCAAATGCAAATCCTAAAATCCATAAAATAATGAGTATACCGATTATTGTCCAAAGCATTGTTTTCCCTCCTTTTTAATTTAAGATATATATTTATTTAACCTAACCTAGCAAATGTTTATGATCTATGGTGCTCGACCACCAGTAAAAATACGAATGATTAAGACTATTAATGCAATAACAAGGATAATATGAACTAAGTTACCAGCAATATCGAATGCAAAACCTAAAATCCATAACAGAATTAATATACCAATAATCGTCCAAAGCATTGTAAGAATCCCCCTTTTTAGTTAACTATTGTTTTTTGCTTAAAAGTTATATTCCACCATAACCTATTATCTAAACATTTATTTTTTAATCTAAGAAAAAAAAGTATTAAACCTAGTAAAAATATGGGTACAAGTCTATAATAAATTTAGTAAATAACAAAATTCAAGGGAGTTTATATGACACATACAATTGAATTAATCCAAAAATATATATTAGAATTTCATACAGTGAAGTTAAATGAAAATTTAACAAATAAAAATATTAATTATTATGATCTTTCAAATAAAAAATCCCATGTGATTGGAAATTTACAATTAACAAAATCAGGTAAATTAATCAAATACATGTACAGTGGGAATAAAGATAAGGTATTAAAGCATTCTTTAGATGAAAATGAATTATTAGAAATAACAGATACATTGATAAAAACAGTGTATAAAAAGTTGGATTTAACTTTGTCATCTATTTTAATGACTAATTATAACTATAAAGTTTTTTATGAAGAAAAAGAAACAAAATATAATTTAAAATTACCTGAAACAGGTATCTATATGCGTTTGGATTTATCAGGAAATCTATTAGAACTAGAAAGTAAAATTGATAAATATGAAGTGATCTACCCAGATCAAATTATTACAGTTGAAGAGGCAAAAAGAGTTCATTTAAATAGCCTTAATTTAGATTTAAAAATAAGCAAAATAAAAAACCAAGAGCACTATCAGCTTTACTACCGAATTAATGAAATGGTTAAACATATCCCAGCTTCTGGTGAAGAAATAGGAGAGTTAATTTCAACTAAACAAAAGTTGAAAGGTTTAGAACCTTTTGAAACAAGTAGTAAAAATTTATTTAGAGTTTTAGGATTAGATGATAGTTACCAAAGAGTAGGTAAAAGGAATAAACGTAATTGTAAAATAGAATTATGGTCAAAGTTAGCTAAAAAAAATGTCTCACCATTAAATTATGATGTAAATAAATCTCAATTAGGTGTTATAAAATACAAAATTAATAAGCATACAAACCAAATTGTTCAAATTAACGATGGTGAACGATTAGAACAAGTATATAATCAAGAAATAACAAAAAAAGAAGCGTTTAATCAAGCATTAGATTTTTTATTTACTATTTATCCAAAAGCTGATGAATTATTTGATATTTTAGAATTAGATATAGATAATCAAGTTGATCATGACTTGAAGTATGAGCCCAATTATTTGTTTTATTTTAATCAAATTCACGACAGTATAGAAATTGAAAACCAAGTTGCTTATGTAGGAGTTGGTAAATATACAAAAATGATTAATAAATTTTGTGCAACAACTATTACAGAAAAAGAATTATGTCATATTAATGTATTTGCGACAGTATCTGAGTCTGAAGCAAAAGAATTGTATGCACAAGATTTTATAATGGAGCTTGCGTTTAAGAAAAAGATACAAGAGTCAGGACATATAATTTATGAGTTAATTTATCAACCAGTATTTTCTAATGAAAAGTTAAATGCGAATTTAATTGATGCACACACTGGAATTTTGTATGAATCTTAAAAGATTTGTTATAAGGAAGTGAAAAAATGAATCTAAAGTTAAAAAGTTTTATTATATTTGTACTAAGTATTTTATTCCTAGTAGGTTGTTCGATTGATGAAATAATAGACTTTATAGAAGAAACTCCTACTGAAGTGGCAACAAGTGAAATAACGCCTCTTAAAGAATTAATAGATACAGAAAACTTCAAAAATCATGCATTAGCACATATTTTAGAAGGAGAAATAAATCGAAAAGGACAAGCGGTAGGCTTTCATTATGATCAATTAGATACAAAAAAAGGTGAGATTATCGAAGGCTCACGTTCAAAACCAGATGAAAATGGTGTCTATGAAGCAAAAGTTAAAGTAAGTGATGTAAGTAAAACATCCAATAATGGGAAATCGACTTTCTTTTCAGATGAATGGGATTCACAAGATGTTGTTGATGCAATTAATGAAGCATATGATAATCGTACACATATTAATGGTAATACGTATGAAGGGTTAACAGATGAAGGGGTTATAGTGCGGATGTACTTAGATAATCAAAATAAAATCATTTCTGCATTTCCAGTATATTAAGGCGGTGGATTTATGTATGAATTAAAAGAAATCACATTAAAAAATAAAGGGTATGAAAAAAAACGGTTAGTAATTCGGTTTTTTGAAGAAAAATATGCTATTTTAGCAGAGTTTTTAATGTCAGATGCAAAGTTATTATCGCATGAACTCGAACTAGCGTTTGATAAAGTGCGTACCAACAGGGCAGATAAAATTGTCTTAACGGGTAATCGTTGTGCAGTTGAAATCAATAAAATTAGAACAGAAATAACAGATTTATATGAAGATTTAAATCAAGAAGGGTATCAACCTTTAACGATATCAACTGAAAAATTTCATGAATATGTAAATATGTGGAAAAACCATTTGACTGAATTTAATAAAATAAATAATAAATAAAAAAACACCCGTCAAAAGACAGGTGTTTTAAGATTGTTTGCGGCAAAGAAGGCATGCGTTCACAACATGTTTGTAAATATTCCTTGACTTATGCAACTCAACTCATCGCTTAATAAATATAACACAGATCGATCTTTTTAGCTATAATTACAATTAAAATGATAAGAGGTGTTTAAATTATGAAGATAACTGTAGCGCCAGATTCATTTAAAGGTAGTTTATCAGCAAGTCAGGCTGCAAAAATTATTAAAAAAGCAATTAAAAATAGTTTATTATCTGCAGAAGTGACATTAAAACCAATGGCTGACGGGGGAGAAGGTACGCTAGATACACTAATTGAGGTATTAGGTGGAAATAAAATAAATATTGTATGTAAAGGTCCGCTTGGAAATAATATTCATACCTATTATGGTGTAATTAATGAAGAGACTGCCATTATAGAAATAGCTAAAATTTGTGGATTAACACTTATACAAAATGAGGATAGAAATCCAGAAAAAACAACATCTTACGGAGTCGGTGAAGTTATTTGCGATGTCATCGATCGTGGATTTACCAGGATAATAATTGGTTTAGGTGGAAGTGCAACGAATGACGGTGGATATGGTATGTTAAATGCCTTAGGTGTAAAAGGTTTTGACGAAAATGGTAGGGAATTAAGTTATTTTGGGTCAGATTTATACAAGCTTAAGAGGCTTGATTGGAGTCGTTTTGATTCTAGAGTAGAAAACATAATAATTTCAGTTGCAAATGATGTAAATAATCCATTATGTGGTCAAAATGGGGCAAGTTATATTTATGGTAAACAAAAAGGAGGAACAAAAGAACAAATAAAAAAACTAGATGAAGCTTTATTTAATTATTCGAATGAAGTAGCGGAATATACGAAAAGAAACCTTCAGAATAATGAGGGATCAGGAGCAGCAGGAGGACTTGGTTTTGCCCTTAGTTCAATCGGGGCCAAATTAACGCCAGGAGCTAAATTAATTGGAAATAAAATAAATTTACAATCAAGTATTGCTTCAGCAGACCTAGTTATTACAGGCGAAGGAAAAAGTGATCATCAAACATTAAATGGTAAAGCGCCGATTTACGTAAGTCATTTAGCAAAAAAGTACACTAAACCAATTATTTTAATTTCAGGTAGTGTTCAAAATGATAATCAAGCATTAACTAATGCTTTTACAAGTGTATTTTCTATAACAAATAAGCCAATGACTTTAGATGATGCAATGAATCAGGTAGAAAAACTATTATACAATCAAATCATTCAAGTAATGACATTAATTAAACTTAACATTAAGTAAAAAGTTATATATACTTAAAAAACTGGGGGGATTCTAATGAAAAGAAACATGGAAGTATTATTGATAGGAATTGCAACAAGTTTTGTTTTAGGTTTTTTCTTGAAAATGATTGAAAATTTAACAAATTTAAAAGTGTACACATTACTATTAAATATTGATTTTATTCCTATTATAGGGGAGATTGATTTTCCAGAATGGATTGAGTTTTCTTTTCATATGATTATTTCAATTATTTTAGCGTTTATATTTAATTATCTAGTCCTAAAAAATAAATGGAATTGGCAAGGTATTTTATTTTATGTATCTTTAAGCAATATGTTAGTAGGTTTATTGATTTATCCAATTACATTATTTTCAGAAAGAACACCACCTTTACTTTCAATTTTTCCACTTAATTTTTGGTTAATAGGACATTTAATTTATGGAATTTCGATGAGTTTATTATTCATACTCATTCAAAATAAACATTATTTAAAAAAACGGAAATCTAAAAAAAGGAAAGATAATACGATTCCGTTTAGATAGTTATTTTAGATGTGTCGTTTGATTAACTGATTCAATTGTCCAAATAGGTTCATTTATGTTTAAAATCGTAAATGAGCCATTTTTTAAAGAAGTAATTTGTGAGCCACAAACGTGATTAGAAACACTTGATAATATAGAATTGATCACTGCTCCATGCGCGATAACTAATACTCTTTGATTTAAATGTGTACTTATAATCGTGTTAAGTGCAGTCATGACCCTTTTGTTTAAAGCTAAGCGTAATTCTTGATTAGGATATATTTGATCTGGGTAGTCTTTGCTAAGAGACTCCTTAATTTGGCCTTCTGCAATACCAAAGTATCGTTCTTTTAAATTATCGTTATAGATTACAGGTAAGTTAAGTGAGTCATTAATTAGTTCTGATGTTTTCATAGCACGTTTAAGTGGACTTGAAATAATCACGTCATAATTTTTATTTTTTAAAAATCTACCACACTGTATAGCTTGTAATTCGCCGACTTTATTTAAAGGTGTGTTTGTTTGTCCTTGAATAATTCCTTTTACATTCCAATCAGTTTCCCCATGTCTAACTAAGCAAATTGTCGTCATTAATTAATCTCCTCGTTTAAACTATCTTTTAGAACAATTATAAGCCTACTAAACAAAATAATTCAATGATAAGCAATGTGATAATTAATTTAAAAGGAGTTTTTAGAAATGAAAACATTAACAATAGTTCTACTTAAGGATGATTTAAGAATTCATGATAACCCAGCTCTTTATGAAGCAGCTAAAGTAGGAGAGATATTACCAATATATATTAAAACTAAAAAACTAAAACGATGTGCAAAAGACGTATGGAGAGATCAAACACTTCAAGTTTTAAAAGAAGATTTTGAAAAGTTAAATCAATCTTTTTTAATCTTAACTGGTGATTATAAAGACATTATTACTGATTTAATTAAAGAAACAAAAGCTACTCAAGTTAATTATAATGTCTCATTTACAAAGCAAGGAAGAGAAATTGATAAAGTATTAAAAACATATTTAAATAGTATAAATGTAAAAGTGAATGAATTTAATGGCCAAACATTGTTTCGATTTAAAAATATATTTAATCAAGCAGGTGGTCCTTATAAAGTATTTACACCATTTTATAAAAAATGTTTAAATGAAAAACGAATTGAATCTTTACCTGAACCTAAAATCACACCATTTAATTACAAGGGTAAATATATTTCAGAAGAGTATAACCAAGAGATTAAAAAAAATTGGGAAGTAAAATTTAATCAATATTGGAGCCCAGGAGAAGAAGGGGCATTTAACCAAGTAGAGTTATTTATAAATGAAGGTTTAAATGATTATAAAACAGGGCGAGATTTTCCAGCAGGAGATGCTGTTTCTAAGTTGTCTCCTTATCTAGCTGTCGGAAGTTTAAGTGTTCGTAGATTATATGAAGACTTGTTATTTTATGAAATGAAAAACGAAGTTAACTTAGAAGCTTTTTTTAGACAATTAATATGGCGTGATTTTTCATATTATACATTAGTTCATTTTCCGAACTTTACAGAAGAACCTTTACGAGAAAATTTCAATTGTTTTCCTTGGAAAAATGATTCCCAAGAATTATGTGCGTGGAAAAAAGGACAAACTGGATACCCTTTTGTTGATGCAGCGATGAGAGAACTTTATGAAACAGGTTATATGCATAATCGTGCGCGAATGGTAGTAGGATCATTTTTAGTTAAACATTTGCTGATTGATTGGAGAATAGGTTATGAATGGTTTAAAGAGACTTTGATTGATTTTGACCCAGCAAATAATGCCATGGGTTGGCAATGGGTTACAGGTAGTGGAATTGATTCATCACCATATTTTAGAATATTTAATCCCCTTACACAAAGCGAAAAGTTTGATCCATTAGCAAAATATATTAATAAATATGTGCCTGAAGTAAATAAACTGCATCAGCCTTTTAAAGCTAGCAAATTAAATCTAGAAAAATTAAATATAGAATTAGGAAAAACATATCCCTATCCAATAGTAGATCACAAAGCAGCTAGAGAAAGAGCCTTAGCTGCATTTGATTCAATAAAAAATAAAGTTAAGTCATGATGACTTAACTTTATTTAAACCAACCATTTTCTTTAAATTTAGATATTGCTTCGATACGATTACTTACATTTAATTTTTCTAAAATGATTGAAATGTAATTACGCACAGTTCCAGAAGTAATTGAGAGTGTATCTGCTATTTCTTTTGTGCTTTTCCCTTGTGAAACAAGTTCTATAACCTGTATCTCACGATTAGTTAATGGGTTTGTCATGGAATAACCTTGATCAATTAGTTCTGGTGCATATACTCTGTGTCCATCCATAATTGTTCGAATAGCATTAGCTAAATCGTCACTTGGACCATCCTTAAGCAGATAACCACTTACTCCTGCAGCTCTTGCCCGTTCAAAATAACCTTTTCGTGCAAAGGTTGTTAAGATAATAATTTTACAGTCATGATTAGTTAATTCTTCTGCTGCATCTAAACCCGTTTTAATAGGCATTTCAATGTCCATGATACAAATATCAGGTTTTAATTTATTGACTAAGTCGATTGCTTCTTTTCCATTTGTAGCTTTTCCAATAACTTGCATATCTTTTTCTAAGTCAAGTAAAGCTGAAAGTGCACCAAGTAACATTCCTTGGTCTTCAGCTAAAACTATTTTAATCATTAAATTCTCTCCTCTGCTTGTGAAATGATTTGTGGAATTGAAATAGTTAATTTTGTTCCATTATCTGAATTAATGGTTAAATTACCATTCATAAATTCTAAACGTTCACGCATACCACTGATTCCATGTGTTAAATGAGTAATAAATTTTTCATTAAAGCCTATACCATTGTCTTCTACAATAAGCGAAGTTTCATTAGGTAATTCCTGAATAATAATATTACATTCGGTTGCTTTACTATGTTTTACAATATTTGTTGTAGTTTCTTTTAAACACATACTTAACACATTTTCTGCTAATACACTTGTGTTAAAAAGTTCGGGATTACCTGTAATATTCACTGTAATATTTGCTGCAGATAAAATTTCTTCAACACTTAAAATTTCCTCTGATAGTTTAATTAACCTCATACTTGAAACCAATTCACGAACTTCTTTAAGTGCAGTTCGAGCTGTGATTTGAATATCAAAAATTTCTTTTTTTGCTTGTTCTGAATCTATGTCAACAAGTTTAGTAGCTAAATCTGCTTTCATTCCAACAAGGGAAAGTTTTTGACCTAATGTATCATGTAAATCACGTGCGATCCTTTGCCGTTCATCAGTAATAGCGAGTTGAGTTGTGGCTGTTTCTAGTAAATCTTCTAATTTTTCTTGTTTATTTCGGTTATATATATTAAACGGTAATAAGCTAATTCCAATAATACTAATAATTATAAAAGGAAGTTGAGAAACAAACATTTCCGTTTTTATAAAAAAGCCAATATTAATTGTCAAAACAGTTGTTACAAGGTGTACAACATATAATGCAATAAACCCACCTTTGCTTTTAATATGTCCAATAAAAAATGAGAGAAATAAAGCAAAATAAACATACCCATAAAAAAGAGTCATGAACATACTAATAAACATACCCATACTTAACCAGACGTAAACAAACCATGTATTTGAAACAAAAGAAAGTCTATATGTTACAAAAAATAAAATAACCATTATAATTCCAATTAAAAAATCTAGAGTTGGAGAAGATTTAAATAAAAAATAAAAAGGAATTAAACAAAAAATTATCCAAATATAAATACTTAATCCTGTGTTTTTAGGAAAAATCTGATACCATTTTCGCATGAGGACCTCCTTTGCTGTCCAAGTTAATTATAACAAATTAAAATTAAAAGAGGTAGGTATCAATTGCGATACCTACCTCCTTATTAATAAGGTTAAGAGACTTGTCTCGAATTAGCTTTTCTTAGGTCCTTTGCTTTGATTAAAGGTTTAACATCTTTAAATGTAACAAAGTCTTTTTTCTTTTCATCAAAGAGACGGAACTTAAGTGATTTTAAGCTCGTTCTGAGCGTAATTGTTGTTGCATGGTGTAATGGCGGTGTATTCTCATGTGCTTCAGCTAAGCGGTAATTAGGAACCTTAGGGCTTAAATGATGAACATGATGATAACCTATATTACCTGTAATCCACTGCAATATTGCTGGTAATTTATAATAAGAACTACCATCAACTGCGGCTTTTACAAAACTCCATTTACTTTCTTCTTCGAAATATGAATCTTCAAATTGGTGCTGAACGTAAAACAACCAAATACCGAGAGATCCAGCGATTAAAATAATTGGTAACTGGATAAGTAAGAAAGCTTTTATCCCGATTAAATAAATTAAACCAGCGTAAATTGCAACTGCTAAGAAGTTAGTTAGATAGGTATTAAGTCTTTCTTTCAAACGTGCATCTTTACGGTTTGTTCTGTTAGCAACAAGGTAAAGATAAAACGGACCAAATCCGAATAATACGACTGGGTGTCTATAAACTCTATAAACAAAACGCATGAAAGGAGTAGCATCGACATATTCATCAACTGTCATAACCCAAACGTCACCCGTTCCACGCTTATCTAAATTACTACTTGTTGCATGGTGAATCGAGTGTTCTCTTTGCCATTTTGAATACGGAAAGAGTGTAATTACACCTAGTAATGTACCAACTGTTCGGTTAAGTTTATTGTTTTGAAAAAACGAATAGTGTGTACAATCATGGAATATAATGAATATACGAATGACAAAGCCTGATGCAATTACCGCAACAGCGACCGTCAAATATGGTGATATAGCTAAACTTTTATAAGCTAAAAACCATAATAAGAAAAATGGAACTAATGTATTAAATAACTGAAAAAGACTCGTTCTAAATTCGTTTTTTTCAAATGGTTTAATGGATTTACGTAATTCACGTTGTTGTTCTCGTTGTTCTGCTATCATAATAAATTCCCCCTATGAATATTTTATCTATTTGTAATTATAAATCTTAAGTGAATTTATGGATAGGCATATCTGTCATGAAAAAAACATGACACTTGTCATGTTTTTTATTTTTATTTAATTTAAACCCGTTTTTTGTTCTGCAAGTAATTTTTTTATTCTTTCTTTATATGGATCACCTGGCATAACAACAATTGCTTCTGTTAAAACACGTGTTTGACATCCAAGACGTTTACCTTCATTTATTCCATTGAATCCTACAAGATCTGCTTCTAATTCATTCATTTCAGTGACACCTTCTTGATTTTTAATTGTCACCATACAAGTCGTGCATTGTGCTTTACCACCACATCTATGTTTTAAAGGGACACGTCCTTGTTTTGCAGCACGTAAAATAGAATATCCATTATTTATTGTAACTTCTTTTAATATTTTATCATCTTTATAAAAAGTAACTTTTGCCAAATTAAAACCTCCCTTAGAATACTAATTGTAACATGAAAGACTTACTTGCATTGTTTAAACTGAGTAGAGAAGTTACAATATGAGTAAAGTAAATTTAAAATATAAATAAAGGTGATGAAATATGAAAATAATTCATACAGCGGACTGGCATTTAGGAAAATTAGTTAATGGTGTCCATATGACTGAAGATCAAAGATATATATTAAAACAATTTATTAACTATATAAAAGAAGAAAATCCTGATTGCATTATTATTGCAGGAGATATTTATGACCGAGCTATACCACCGACAGAAGCAGTTCAATTACTAGATGATACTTTAGCAGAAATTGTATCAGAATTAAAGATACCCGTTATTGCAATTGGAGGTAATCACGATAGTCCGAGCCGTCTTAACTTTGGAACAGGTTTAATGGAAAGTAAAGGTCTTTACTTAAAAGGGGGGCTTGATGATAAATTAAACCCTGTCATATTGAAAGATGAATATGGAGAAGTGCATTTTCATTTAATACCTTATTCAGATCCGAGCACTGTTCGTTATTTATTTGGAGATGAAGAAATAAAATCTCATGATGATGCAATGCGTAAAATTACAACAGAAATAAAAGAAAATATGGATAAAAATGCACGCCATATAGCGATTAGTCATTCATTTGTTACGCCTTACGGTGAAGAAAAGGAAAATACGAGTGAATCAGAACGTCCCTTATCTATTGGTGGAGCGGAATATGTAAGTGCGCATCATTTTAAAGATTTTAATTATACAGCACTTGGACATTTACACCAAGCCCATAATGTATTAAACGAGACAATTCGGTATAGTGGTTCATTGCTTAAATATTCATTATCAGAAGAGAATCATATTAAAGGTTTTTATAAAATCGACTTAGATGGAACAGGAAATATAGAAGTTACAAAAGAAATATTAACACCAAAACGTGATTTAAGATCAGTAACAGGCTTACTGAATGATATTTTAACACATGAAAAGAATGATGATTATGTATTTATTAATTTATTAGATGAAACACCTGTTATTTCTCCAATGGAAAAAGTAAGAACGGTTTATCCTAATGCGATGCATGTGTCACGTCAATCAGTTTTAAATTATACACTATCATCAAGTAAACCGGGAAAAGAACAGGCACAATTAACCCCACTTGAGAAATATGAATCATTTTTTAAACAAGTTAAGGGTGTTGAATTAAGCAGTGATCAAATAGAGATTATGCACGAAGTAATGAATGATTTACTTTTAGAAGAACGTGAAGTGACAAAGGAGAGAATCCATTAATGCGTCCGATTAAGTTATTATTAACTGCTTTTGGTCCCTATAAAAATAAAGAAAAAATTGATTTTACAGAATTAGCTGAACATAATTTATTTGTTATTTCAGGGAAAACAGGTTCTGGAAAAACAACTATTTTTGACGGAATCAGCTTTGCTTTATATGGTTCGGCAAGTGGGGAAGATAGAGAGAATGTAACGATGTTAAGAAGCCAATTTGCAGACGACGAGTTACATACTGCAGTAGAATTTATATTTGAATTAAAAAACCGAAGATATCGAGTCTTAAGACAAATTGGCCATATAAAACGTGGTAACAAGACAAAAACAGGAGAGAAATATGAATTCTACGAACTAACTGAAACCGGAGAAATTCCAAGAGTTGATAGACAAATTGTCTCTGAAATTAATAAAAAAATCGAAGAACTTATCGGATTAACTCAAGAACAATTCAAACAAATTGTCATGTTACCCCAAGGAGAATTTCGTAAGTTTTTAACATCAGAAACGGAAAATAAAGAAGCGATACTACGTAGGTTATTTAAAACAGAACCTTATCAAGAAATCGAAGTGAAATTAAAAGAAAAACAAGATAAATTAAAAGAAATACATACTAAGGATATTCAACAACTTGATTCCTTAACTAAAAATATTGTAGCAACATTACCTGAAAGAACAGAAAGTGTGCTATTGCAATTATTAAAAGAAGGTACATATAATACACATCAAGTTTTGACAGGTTTAGTAGATGAGAGTAAATATTATACAAAAAAAATTATAGAAGATAAAAAAAATTATATTACAGCAAGCGAAAACCATGAAAAAGAGTTTAAAAGACTTACGGAAGCTAAAAGTATAAACGAACAGTTTAATAAACGCGAAATATTATTAAAAGAAAAAGAAAATTTAGAGTCGAAACAAACAGAACATTTACTGAATGAAAACAGATTAAACAAAGCTACAAAAGCAAGTCAACTCATTCCATATGAAGCAAATTTAGAAGATACAAAAAATGAATTACAATTAAAGAATAGTGATTTAATTAAAACAAAAGAGTTAAATAAAATTAATAATGAAAAATTGACTGAAGCAACGGCTAACTATGAAAAAGTAAAAGAAAAAGAACAAGAACGGGATCAAATAAAAATTCATATTGATACATTAAATCGTTATATACCAATTGTTAAAGAGAGTAAAAGTTTGTTAAAAAACATTGAATTAGAAAGACAGACAGTAATTAATTATAAGCGTAAATTAGAACAGATTACAAAAGAACAAAAAAACAATGAACAATCATTAGATAATATAATAGAAGAAATTGAGCAAAATGATAGAGATATTCAAGTTTTACCAAGTAAAGAACTTGAAAAAAAAGAATTACAAAATGAATGGAAAAAACTTAATGAATATGAGAAATTAATAAAAGAATTGAACTTAGTCGAAATAGATTATAAAAATGAACAAAAATCATTTCAAAAAATACAAGAAACGTATAATTTAGCAGAACAAAGTTGGCTGAATAATGAAGCGGCTTTTATAGCTACTCATTTACATGAGGGAAAACCATGTCAAGTATGTGGTAGTACAACACATCCAAATAAAGCTAAATTTAAAGAAGACGTTTTATCAGAAAAAGAATTACAAGAATTAAAAAGCTTACGTGATAAACATCAAGAACGTATTCAAAGACTAGACGTTACAATTGAGCAAAAAATTAAAGAAAAAAACGAAAGAGAAAACGATCTAACCGAGTTAGGCTATAACAGTCAAGAAATAACTGAAGAAAAAGCACGGATTACGATTAAAGGACAAACAATAGCGGAACAAATAAAAATCCTCGTAACTAAGCAAACAACACAAAAAGAATTGATTAATAAACGAAAGGTCCTAAGAGAAAAAATAGCAATAGCAAAAAAAGAAATAGAGACACTAAGTACTAAAGTAGATGACTTACGCTCACAATTTACTGAAAAAGAAGCATTATATAAGGCGAAAATAAATTCTGTGCCTGAGCAGTATAGAGAAGTGGATTTTATTGAATCTGAAATAATTCGTGTAAATAAATTAAAAACAAAACTTGATTTAGAATGGAATAAAGCAGATGAAAATTTAAAAAATGCGAATCATGCATTCTTAACAAGTACAACAAATTTAACACAATTAACTAACCAAGTATTAGAAATAAATAAACGATTATCTAAAGCTGAAAATACATTTAATCAAATCTTAAATGATTCTGAATTTTTATCTATCGAAGATTATAAAGAAGCGAAGTTGTCAGAAGAGGTTAAAAAAGAATTAAAATTAAAAGTAGATGCTTATAATAAAACATATACTGAATTAACACGCGATTTACAACAATTAAATGAAGAATTAAAAGATGAAGAAAAAATCAACATAATTAGTCTAGAAGAAGAAGTTAATGAATTGAAAAAAATGTCACAATTACTTTATAATAATTTAAGAGATTCTGAGCGAGCTTTAGATGATACTGAAAATTTAATGAAACACATTAAAGAAATTCAAGAATTAGTACAAAAAAATGAAGAAGCATTAAATATATTAACTGATTTATATGATATTACGCGGGGACACAATGAACGAAAAATATCATTTGAGCGCTTTTTACAAATAGAGTACTTAGAACAAATCATCCACGCAGCAAATATAAGATTGATACAATTATCAAATGGACAGTTTAATCTTATATTAAGTGATAGACAAGAGACACACGGAAGACAAAGTGGATTAGCATTGGATGTTAACGATGCATATACAGGACAAACCAGAGATGTTAAAACATTGTCAGGTGGAGAGAAGTTTAATGCGTCATTAGCATTAGCGCTAGGCATGTCTGATGTCATTCAAAGTTTTGAAGGAAACATTTCAATAAATATGATGTTCATTGATGAAGGATTTGGCTCCTTAGATGAAGAATCATTAATAAAAGCAATCGATACATTAATTGATTTACAGAAATCAGGGCGTTTAATTGGCGTGATTTCCCATGTTGAAGAATTAAAAGCAGTATTTCCAGCTGTTTTAGAAGTTAAAAAAACAAAAGAAGGCTATAGTGAAACAAAGTTTAAAATCAAATAAAAAGAAAGCTCAAATTTGAGCTTTCTTTTTTATTTAAAGGTTTCTTTATTAATTAAACTTACAGGTTTTTCACCGGTTAATCCTTTGATTAAATCATTAGTTGCATGCATTGACATCGCTAGTTCAGTTGCTAATGTAGAAGAACCGACATGCGGCAAAGTTACTACATGATTCATTTCAAGTAAAGGATTATCCTTTTCAACAGGTTCATTAGTAAAAACATCTAAACCAGCTGCTTTAATCTTATTACTTTCCAGCGCTTTAATAAGCTCGCTCTCCACAACAGTACCTCCGCGAGATCCATTAATGAAAATAGCAGATTCTTTCATTAAATCGAATTCACGCTTTCCAATCATATTTGACGTTTCTTCTGTTAGAGGTGTTATTAAAATAATAAAGTCAGATTCTTTTAATAAATCGTCTAACTCAAGTTTTTTTGCATTAAATTGTTCTTCAGCATCTGGTTTATTTGTGCGGCTGTGGTATAAAATAGGCATATCAAACCCTAAATGAGCACGCTTTGCAATGACATGTCCAATTCTACCCATTCCGATAATTCCTAAGGTTTTATGATGGACATCAACGCCATAAAGCTCTTCTGGTATAAGTCCATTCCATTCTTTATTTTTAACGTAGCGATCAAGCTCAGGTATTCTTCTTGCTGTTGCTAACATAAGTGCAATCATTGTGTCAGCTACAGTATCATTTAAAATATCTGGCGTATGTGTTGCCATGATGCCACGTTTGGTCATTTCTTCAATGTCTAAGTGGTTATATCCTACTGAAATAGTACTGACAATTTTTAAATTTGGAGCCAAATCTAAAAACTCAGCATCAATATCAATAAATAAACCGATAATACCTTCAGCTAATTTTAAGTTTTCGAGAAATTCTAAATCATTTAAATCATTCATACTAGTAAAAAAAGTAACGTCAAAATGTTTTTTTAGTTTTTTTAATGCAGGTTCTTCTATTCGATTTGCTACAATTACTATTGGTTTCAAAATATACTCCCCTTTCAAAACGATTAACAATAATAGTAAACTAAACATATTTTTTTAACAAGTGAAAATATAAATTACAATTATTAACTAATTATTAACTAATGAATTTTACTTCATAAAAACAATTTAATCTTTACATCTTTTCGAACAATAATTAAAAGAATCAAAATTGCATGAAATTAGGTGATGTACGTGGTACAATGGGTATTGCTTGTTTAAAATATATTTGGAGGGATTTAGTTGATACATTTACATATTACAGCATGGCTTATCGCAGTTGTATTATTATTCGTAACAGTTTCTATGTATGAAAAAGGTAAAGGTACTGTACCGCATATGATTATGAGACTTATGTATTTGGTTATAATATTTTCAGGAATCATGCTATTTATGAGTTACGCAAGTCATAGTTTTGAATTAGCTATTAAATTAGTTGTAGGTTTATGGGCAATTGTAGCTATGGAATTAACAAGTGTTAAAGCTAAAAAAGGAAAATCAACAAGAGCAGGTTGGACTCAGTTTTGGATAGCTTTTATCCTGACGTTAATATTAGGCTTCGGTCGTTTACCATTAGGTGTACAACTGTTTGGTTAATAACCTTAAGAGGTCTTTCTACTAATTGTTTAACTAAAAGACTATCCTTTTGAACGGATAGTCTTTTTTTAATTTATATAATTTGAGTTGGAGGTGCTTTATGAATAAAATATTAACAACAAGTATAATAACGACATTACTTATGACATTAATTTTACCATTTACTATTAACGCAGAAAATGAAAAAACAAAAATCAATGAAGAAATAATTTATAATGTTTTTGTTGATAGATTTAACAATGGTGATTCTAAGCGTCATGAACAAGTGGATATTGAAGATGAATTAGCTTACCACGGTGGAGATATAAAAGGTGTGGAAGACAGGTTAGATGTTATTCAAAACTTAGGTTTTACAACGATTTCATTATCGCCTATTATGGAAAATGCAAAAAAAGGGTACCATGGTTACTGGATTGAAGACTTTTATTCAATTGACGACCAATTTGGAGATAAAGAAGCTCTAGAAAGTTTAATTGACGCAGCACATAAACGTGATATAAAAATTGTTTTAGAATTAGTTACTAATTACGCAGGAGAAAACTTCGCAGAAAAAGAAAAGAAAGCAACAGAAGATTGGTTTAAAGAAAATGATATTTCACCTACAGAAGGAAATGAATGGATGAATGAGAGTGTAACGTTTGATCAATCTAATTCAGAAGTTCAAAATTATTTGTTAGACGTAGCTGATTATTGGATGGATACTTATGAAATTGATGGTTATAAGCTACATGCAGCAGATCAAGCGGATCAAGAATTTATCGAAAAGTTAACTGGAAATATAAAAGATAAAAATAAAAACTTTTATATTCTAGCAGGAACACTTGAAGAAGATACAAAAGCAAATATAAAAAATTTAGTAGAAAATAAAAATATTGATGCATTAGAAAATGTGCAAATACATGAAGCGTTAAATGAAGTGTATCAAGAATCTGAACAATCTCCAGAAAAAGTGCATGAAACATGGGCTGAAAATAAAGATATAAACAGTTTGTTATATGTCGATAATATTAATACTGCTAGGTTTTCAAATAGCGCAGCAGACCATGGTAGAAATTCTATTACGACATGGAGTTTAGCATTAGCAGCAATGTACACAATGCCTGGAGTGCCTGTTATTTATCAAGGGTCAGAAACACCAATGTATGGTCCAGGTTATCCTGAGAATAGATATATGGTTGACTTTACAAGTGGTGATCAAGATTTAGAAAAAGTATTTGAAAAGTTAGGAACGATTCGAGAAAATTTCACAGCATTAGTAGATGGATCATATGAAGTCGTTTCAAATACTGATAACTTAACTTTATTTAAGCGTGAAAATAATGAAGAAACACTTTACGTAGCGATTAATAATGATACTGAATCACAAGTTGTGGAACTTGAAGGATTATCTGATGAATATCAGCTTAATGGATTAATTCAAGATCATATTGTTAGAGCGAATGAAGATGGTAATTTTGAGATAGGTTTACCACGTGAAACAGCAGAAGTATTTGTAGTAGAAGAAAACTTTGGTTTTAATTGGTTATTTATTGGATTCGTCGCGTCAGTGTTTATTTTCTTTGTTTATTTTGTAGTGCGTTTAACAAGATTACAAAATAAAAGAAATGCAGAATAAAAATAAAAAAAGCATGTTTGAAATTAATTTAATTTCAAACATGCTTTTTTAATTAAATATTATGTGACTTTAAAACATTAATAATTTCATCAGTTAATGAATCCCACTCAGCATCATTTAATTTATTTACTGTAATAAAATTTTGGTAACCAAAGACATTGTCTACACCATCTATTTTCATTAAATCATTCATTACTTCATGTTCACTAACATCGCCAGGCATTACTGAAATACTTGCATCACCTTCGAAAATCATTGTTTCTGTTGTAAATTTAATTGCGTTTGGATTAGGTGTTGCTTCTGGTCTAATCGTCATATAAAATCCTCCTCATAAAATAATCATACAACCTTATCATAGCAGACATTCAATATTACTGAAAGAAACTAGATAATTATACGATCAACTTTAAAATAAGACTCTAAAAATTTACGAACACCTTCGTTTTCGTTTGAGTCTGTTACATAGTTAGCAACTTGCTTTAATTCTTCTGAAGCGTTTTCCATCGCAATACCTATACCTGCATAATCAATCATTTCTATATCATTTCCTTCATCGCCAAAAGCAATTATTCTTTCTCTTGGTATGTTAAATGAATCAGCAATTCTTTTTAATGAAGCGGCTTTGTTCATCCCTTTACGCATCACTTCTAAAACAAAGAAGGGTGGTCCCCAATTTCTTAACTGAATAGAATCAGGTAAGTAACTCGCTAATTGAAGTGCTAATTTATCTACTTCAGATTCGTCAGGATATATTAGCATAATTGTTGGATCTGTTTGTAATTTTTCTTTTACTCTACCTATAATAACAGGTTCAACTTGATTACTTGGTTGATAAAAATTCAAAATACGGTCATCATGCTGATCGAGATAAATGGAATCAATCACTTTCGCCAAAATATTTTTTGAATCTGTCGCATATGACATATCAATAATATCATGAGCAAATTCTTTATCTAAAGGTTGATGAAAAGATCCCCAGTTTTTATCTTTTGGATGATGGAGTAATGCACCATTAGAATTGATTATTGGTGTATTTAAATTTAAATGTTCGTAATAAAAACTACTCATTCTATGAGAGCGTCCTGTTGCAATAACAACAATATGACCTTGATTAATTAATTTTGTAATAAGCGTTTTGGTCTTAGGAGTGATGGTTTTTTTATTTGTTAATAAAGTACCATCTAAATCTAAGACGATTAAATGTTGTTTAGTACGCAAACTAAATCACCTCACTTAAGTTAATATTAGCAAATTAAATAAAATAGACCAACTATTATCAACTTGACTCTTGGCAAATGAATAGTTATTCAGTACAATGAATTATAAGCATATAAACGAAAGGACTTAAAAATGATAACTATAAAAAAAGAAGAAATTGCAAATATTAAAAGCTTAGTTGTTGAAGCAAAGATAAATAAAAGAAAACCGTTGCCAACAGTAGTTTTTTATCATGGTTTTGAAAGTGCGAAAGAAAACAATCTGACATTAGCATTTTTATTAGCAGAACAAAATTATAGAGTTATTCTACCTGATGCTCTATATCATGGTGAAAGAAGTGAAGGTTTATCAAATGCAGAAATGTCACTTGGTTTTTGGGATGTTATATTAACAAACATAAAAGAATTAGAAGAAATAAAAAATGAATTAGAAGATGAAAAGCTAATTTTAGATGGTCGAATTGGTGTTGCAGGTACGAGTATGGGAGGTGTGACAACAACGTCATTATTGAAGCAATATGACTGGATTAAAACTGGAGTTGTTTTAATGGGGACACCTCAATTAGTTAGTTTTGGTGAACAATTAATCGATACGTTTAACAGTAATTCTAAACAACAAATTAGTGTAAATGAAAAAAAAGAAGTACTGAACGCATTACAAACTTATGATTTATCAAAAAACAAACATACACTAAACAATCGTCCTATTTTATTTTGGCATGGTGTAAAAGATAAAGTGGTACCAATAACTCAAAGTGAAGAGTTTGTAAATGAACTTAAAAACACATCATATAGTGGTGAAGTTAAACTATTAAAAGAAGTAGATAGAGGCCATCATCTAAGTCGTTATTCAATTTTAGAAACAGTGAAATGGTTTGAAAAGTATTTATAAATAGATTTTCAAACAAAAAGGTTTAAAAAATACTTAATATATGATTAAATATAAGTAATTACTCTTTCTTGAGGAGGTAGAAATATGGATGAAGCATTAAAAGAAAATTTAATGGGAGCTTTAGAAAATGTTATTGATCCCGAACTTGGAATTGATATAGTAAATATGGGATTAATTTATGATGTCGATATTGACGAAGCTGGTTTATGTACTGTAACGATGACATTAACTTCAATGGGATGTCCACTTGCAGGTCATATTGAATCAGATATTCGTCGTGTACTCGCAGATATTCCACAAGTAAAAGATATAGATGTTAATATTGTTTGGGACCCACCTTGGGGTAAAGACAAAATGTCTCGCTATGCAAAAATTGCATTAGGTATTCCAGACGGTTAAATAAAAAATAGACCTTTACTTAGCTAAGTAAAGGTCTATTTTTATTGTTCTTGTTTATTTGGAGAAAGAATTAATCCAAGTAAAGTAATAGTGATAAAGAAGATTACTCCTAGAATAACTGCTTCACTTAAGATAAAAGGATCTCCAGCCATACTACCTAAGACATAAGAAACAACTAAACTTAATAACATTGACCAAACTAATGTCATAACATACTTCATGAATTTACACCTCATTATTATATAAATGTAATTAAACGTACAAGTAACTAAATCCATAGATAAGTTTATCAAATAAGTACTTAAAAAGAAAGGATTTATGCACTATTCAATTCGATAAATTGTATTTGTCATAATATCTTTACAATTGCAAAGAAATTTGGCAAGTGATATTGTAGAGCAAGTAAGTAAAGATTTAAAATATAAATTTAAATTATCTTGCATGTAGTCTAACTATCGCTTAAAATTAGTACCAAGTCATAATAGATGCTATTAATTTTTATAATACTAAAGGGGATGACTTTTATGAGTGTTGGAATTATTGGTACAGGACATTATGCTCCAGACAATATTGTTACAAATAAAGATTTAGAAAAAATGGTAGATACAACAGACGAATGGATTCGTTCGAGAACAGGAATAGAGGAAAGAAGAATTGCTAAAGACGATGAAGATTCTTCAGATATGGCGTATGAAGCGGCTAAATTAGCATTAGCAGATGCTAACATCACAGCCGAAGAGCTTGATTTAATCCTCGTAGCAACTGTTACACCAGATACGCCATTTCCTTCTGTTTCATGTATGATACAAGAAAAGTTAGGTGCTACCAATGCAGCTTCAATGGATGTAAGTGCTGCTTGTGCCGGCTTTATGTATGGTGTGATAACAGGACAACAATTTATTCAAACCGGTGTCTATAACCATGTGCTTGTTATAGGGGTTGATAAATTGTCTAAAATTACTGATTGGACTGATCGAAATACATGTGTACTGCTTGGAGACGGTGCAGGCGCTGCAGTATTAGGTAAAGTTTCTGATGATAAAGGAATTCTTTCATTTGAACTCGGATCTGATGGATCAGGAGGCAAATATTTATATCAAAATGAAGATAATTACTTAGTAATGGATGGAAGTAGTGTATTTAAATTTGCTGTACGTCAAATGCCAGAGTCATCTATAAATGTTATCGAAAAAGCAGGACTTAAAAAAGAAGATGTAGATTATTTAGTTCCTCATCAAGCAAATATAAGAATTATGGAAGCAGCAAGAAAGCGTTTAGGTATTCCAGAAGACCGTATGGCAAAGACCGTAAAACAATATGGTAATAATTCATCTGCCTCAATTCCGATTGCTTTATCAGAATCGTTAAAACAAGGAAAAATTAAAGATGGAGATGTGATTGTTATGGTAGGTTTTGGTGGCGGTCTTACATGGGGCGCAGTTGCACTTCGTTGGGGAAAATAAATAAATTTAATTGGAGGTTTATCGAATGAAAAACATAAGAGTTGTTGTTACTGGTCTAGGAGCAGTGACACCATTAGGTAATGATGTTGACACTTTATGGGATGGCATTAAAGAAGGTAAGTCAGGGATTGATTTTATAACACGTGTTAATAAAGAGGAATTTCCTGTTAGTGTAGCAGCAGAAGTTAATGATTTTGATCCAACAAAATTTATAGATAGAAAAGAATCTAGAAAAATGGATTTGTTTACACAATATGCAGTTGCTGCATCAGATATGGCATTAAAAGATTCTGGTTTGAACATAACCGATGAAAATGCTGATCGAATAGGCGTTTGGATAGGTTGTGGTATCGGTGGAATGGACACATATGAAAAGCAAGCAAGACGTTTTATTGAAAAAGGTTATAAACGCGTAAGTCCATTTTTTGTTCCGATGTTGATTCCAGATATGGCAGCAGGTCAAGTATCAATTCATACGGGAGCAAAAGCTATTAACTCATGTTCAGTAACTGCTTGTGCATCAGGTACAAATTCTATAGGGGATGCATTTAAAGTTATTCAGCGTGGAGATGCTGACGCAATGATTGCTGGAGGTACAGAAGCGCCATTAACAAACATGGCGTTTGCAGGATTCTCATCAATGAAAGCTTTATCATTTAATGAAGATCCTAAAACAGCAAGTCGTCCATTTGATAAAAATCGTGATGGTTTTGTAATGGGTGAAGGTGCTGGAATCTTAATATTAGAGTCATTAGAAAGCGCCAAAGAGCGAGGGGCAGAAATCTACGCTGAAATAATTGGTTATGGTGCGACGGGTGATGCCTATCATATTACAGCTCCTTCAGAAGGCGGGGAAGGTGCTTCAAGAGCAATGGCTCAAGCAATAGAAGATGCAAATATTAAAAAAGAAGAAGTAGACTATATTAATGCACATGGTACGAGTACAGGGTTGAATGATCTTTATGAAACAGAAGCTATTAAAACAGTATTTGGAGATCACGCTTATAAATTAGCTGTCTCATCTACAAAATCAATGACAGGTCACCTTTTAGGTGCTGCAGGTGGTGTGGAAGGTGTTATATCAGTTAAAGCGATAAAAGATGGTATAATTCCAGCTACAATTAATTATGAAACGCCTGACGAAGGAATCGATCTTGATTATGTTCCAAATGAAGCAAGAGAACAAGATATTAATGTTGTTTTAAGTAATTCATTTGGTTTTGGTGGTCATAATGCGACGTTAGTATTTAAAAAGTATGCATAAAAAAAGTCTATCAGATTAAATATCTGATAGACTTTTTTAACGTTTTAAACCCATTTTTTCTTTAGATCTATTTAAAGTAACATTAGCCTGTTTAGAAGCTTTCTTAGCTCCAGCGTCAAGAATCAAATCAAGTTCATCAGATTCAATTAATTCCTTATAGCGTATTTGAATTGGTTCTAATAAGTTTTGTACAGCTATAGCTACATCACCTTTAAAATCTCCATAGCCACTATTTTCATATTCTGTTTCAAGTTCCGATATATTTTTACCAGTACAACTAGATAAAATTGTAAGTAAGTTTGATATACCTGGTTTATTTTCCTGATCGAATTTTACAATTCCTTCAGAATCAGTTGTAGCACTTTTTATTTTCTTTTCAATTTGTTTAGGTGTATCAAGCATAGAAATAAATCCACGTAAGTTCTCATCTGATTTACTCATTTTTTTTGTGGGTTCTTGTAAGGACATTATACGTGCCCCTACTTTAGGAATTTGGATTTCTGGAACAACAAATGTGTTTCCAAACCGGTTATTAAATCTTTCAGCTAAATTACGGGTTAATTCTAAGTGTTGAGTTTGATCATCACCTACAGGAACGACCTCTGTATCATAAAGTAAGATATCTGCAGCCATTAATGAAGGATATGTAAATAATGCAGATGAAACAGCGTCTCTACCATCTGATTTGTCTTTAAACTGCGTCATACGCTCAAGTTCACCCATGTAAGTCATTGACTGAAGCATCCAACTTAATTCAGTATGTGCAGGCACTTCAGATTGAATAAACAAAGTTGATTTACTTGCATCGATTCCAGATGCTAAATAAAGAGCCGCTAAAGATCTAATGTTATCTTTTAGTTCTTTAGGTTCTTGTGGAACAGTAATTGCGTGTTGATCGACAATACAAAAATAACAATCATTGTTATTTTGTAATTCAACAAATTGACGCATCGCTCCTAAATAATTGCCAAGAGTTAACGTACCACTTGGTTGAATTCCTGAAAAAATCTTTTTCATTTAATTCACTCCAATAAAATAATTAATTATAATAAAAAGTCCTCTAACCCATATAATATCATATACTAGATGGATACATAATAAAAGAAATATAAATTATTATTAAAAGCTTATAATTTTAAGGAATTTGTTCTATAATAGAAAAGATAACAATAATTAGGAAGGGTTGCGTTTTGAATAATGAATAAAATAAAAATATTATCATTAATGATTGTTATATTAATAATGAGTTTAATTAATATTAATAATGCTCATGCAGAAAGTTCAGAAGATCAAGCAGTTAAAATTGCCAAAAATCAACTGATTCATGAGATAAAAGTGGAACCAATAGACGATAAAATGGTATTCCAGCGTTTTACATATGATTCTGGATTAAAATTTACCTATCCAGAAGCAGTTCGTGGTATTTATGTAACAGGTAATTCAGCAGGAGGAGAAAAACTATCTAAGTTGCTTAATCTTGTTGAAACAACTGATTTAAATGCCATGGTAATCGATATAAAAGATGATGACGGTAGACTAACTTACAAAGTTGATCCAGACTCGCCTTATGCGAAGTATGCTGATGGTCATATTGAAGATTTACCAGGTTTACTTAAAATATTAGAAGAAAAAGAAATTTATCCAATAGCAAGAGTTGTTGTATTTAAAGATTCACAATTTGCAAAAGAGCATCCTGAATATTCATTTTTAGATAAAGGGAAAGTTTGGGTTAATAATCGTGGTGAAGCATTTGTTAATCCATTTGAGAAGGAAGTATGGAAACATAATTTAGAAATCGCAAAAGAAGTAGCGAAATTAGGGTTTCAAGATATCCAATTTGACTACGTGCGTTTTCCGGAAGGATTTGAAACAAGAGATAAATCACTTGAGTATACACTAGGAGATTATGAAGACGTTGATTTAAACGATGTCCAAAAAAGAGTAGAAGCGGTAACTGATTTTGTTAAATATGCGCGTGAAGAATTAGCTTATTACGATGTCGATGTTTCAATCGATATTTTTGGTTACGCTGCTACAATATCAGAAGCACCGGGTATTGGACAAAACTTCTCTAAAATATCTGAAAATACAGATGTCATATCTTCAATGATTTATCCAAGTCATTGGACAAGTTATTTTGGAATTGAATTTCCCGATAAAGAACCATACAAAGTAACTAATGAATATGCGAAAGTTGAAAATGCTGTCTTAGATAAACTAAAAGATAAACCAATATCAAGACCATGGATTCAAGATTTTTCAGCACCTTGGTTATATAGTGGAACAGGAAAAGTTTATGGAAAAGCAGATGTTGAAGCACAAATCAAAGCTTTAAGTGAGAATGGAATAGACGAATATCTCATTTGGAATCCAGGAAATACATATTCACCAGGTGTAAATTACATTCAATAAATGTGTCTAAAGTGTGACATGTAACCGGGGGTAATATACATAATATTCAAATAATAGAAAAGAAACCTTGTAGAATCAAGATTATAACTTAAAATTTAAAAGATAAAGAAAAGAAAAGAAAAATAAAAACATTCAATATACCCTACCTTTAACTTGACATTTATAGTATAATAATAGGGAGAAGTTATTTAAAGTTATTCTAATTAATCAAATCTTATTATGAAGTTATAAGATTGTTATTAATAGTAATAGATAATTTTAAATAAATAATGAAATCATATACATTTATAGAATAAGGAGTGAAAATGCTATGGTAACACTCTATACTTCGCCAAGTTGCACATCTTGCAGGAAAGCGAAAGCATGGTTAGAAGAGCATGATATTGCGTTTAAAGAAAGAAACATTTTTTCTGAACCATTATCATTGGACGAAATAAAAGAAATATTAAGAATGACTGAAGATGGTACAGATGAGATAATATCAACACGATCAAAAGTATTTCAAAAATTAGACGTTGATATTGAAAAACTACCATTAAAAGATTTATTTGAGCTTATTCAAAAAAATCCAGGTCTCTTAAGAAGACCGATTATTTTAGACGAAAAACGTTTACAAGTCGGTTATAATGAAGACGAAATTAGAAGATTTCTACCTAGAACTGTACGTACATTTCAATTACGTGAAGCACAACGTATGGTTAACTAATTCAAATAAAACACAAACCTCCGTGGTCTGTGTTTTATTTTCTTTTATATTAAAGAGTTATAAATTGAATTTTTAATTGGTTACTAGTATATTAATAATAATCATAAAAACAAATAGGCACTTTAAAATTTCAATTAAATTTATTTTAAATGTTAAATAATATTAATCACGTGTTCAATGAAGGGAGATGTTACCCAATGGAAATAGAACGTATTAATGAAAATACAGTTAAATTTTATATATCTTACATTGATATTGAAAATCGCGGTTTTGAGAAAGAAGAAATTTGGTATAATCGTGAACGCAGTGAACAACTTTTTTGGCAAATGATGGATGAAGTGAATTTCAAGGAAGATTTTTCGGTTGAAGGTCCTTTATGGATCCAAGTTCAAGCCATGAATAAAGGATTAGAAATAGTTGTAACAAAAGCAAAAGTATCAAAAGACGGTGAGCATTTCGAGTTTCCAAAAGAAGGTAAGTCAAATATAGAAATGTCAATTAGTGATAAATTAGAAGATTTCATTGAAAATGAAATTGTTAATGATGAAATTACTGAAGAAGAATTAAATGAAATGGGCTATATTTGGAGTGTATTTGAATTTAATGAACTTGAAGATGTTATTCGTTTAAGTCATGCATTAGAAAATATTAAAGAAGAAAATATTTTAACCAAACTATATGGTTATAACAATAAATATTATTTATATATAGAAATGAATGACAATGATATGGAATATCAAGATGATTTATTAAGTCGAATATCAGAATTTAGTGAAGATAGTGATAAAACAACTCATATATTAGATGAATATGGAAATGTAATCTTTGAAGAAAATGTATTCGAACAAATCAAAACATATTTCACAATAGATTAAAGCGAAAGATTGTTAAACAATCTTTCGCTTTAATTTTTAATATGAAAGGAGATAACAAATTGGCTCATGCAGTGGACGAAAATGGCGAACTGATAAATTTATCAAACTATTCACGAATAGAACTAAGAAAGTTAAAGCATAATCAATATTTCTGTTTAAAATGTGAAAAAAGGTTGATTTTGAAAATTGGTGAAAGAAAGCGGCCTCATTTCTCACATTTTACTAATGTAGTTGAAAAAAAAGAATCTAAAGAAAGTGAGCATCATAAACTAGCAATTCACTTATTAGAGAATAGTTTTAATAAACAAGGGTTTAAAACTAAAACAGAGTATTTTATTTCTAGTATAAACCAAAGACCAGATGTTGCAGTATTTGCTGGAGTTAAATCATATGCATTTGAATTTCAAGCATCAAATATTAGTTTAACTCTATTTAGAAATCGAACATTAAATTTAAAAAAAGCAAAATTTGAACCAATATGGTTTTTAAGCAGCCGATTACTTCAAATGAAAACTAACTCCATTTTAAGATTAACTCCTTTTCTTTCTCAATTCATTCATCGCTTTTCAGGAAAACACCCCCCACAGTTATTCTTTCTTAATCCAGAGAAACAACAAATTATAATACTAGAACACATATTACAATTCTCAGAAAAATTCGCTTATGTTCAAAAACGCATCATTGATTTAAAACAATTTAAATTAAGTCAGTTGAAAAACTATTCTAGATTTGATTTTAAATTAATGCTCTCACTTTGGAAGAAGGAAAAATTTGATTTTAGAACGAAAGTAAGAACGCGTTCTTATGGTGCAGAGTATCATTGGCGGTTATGGTTGTATAATCAACATATTCATTTTGAAACGTTACCTTCAATCATTTATTTACCTACGCGTGATAATTACTATTTTAAAGTTCCGCCTTGGAACTGGCAAAGTAGAATAATTCTCCAAATAATACATCCTCTAAAAATAGGAGGCATTTTTAAATATACAGATTGTTTAAAGAAAATCAAAACCTATTTAATTCCTCAAACCCATTATCCTCTGATTGAGTATCAAGCAGATCCGTTAATCAATTATTTGAAATTACTAACTCACCTAGAAATTATAAAACCTCTAACTAATAACACATATGTAAAACTTAAAAACTTACCATTTAATCAAGATATTAATAAATCAATAATCGCTGATGATGATATTCTTAAACAGTTGCTGTATAATTTAAAATAAGTATATGAATAATAGAAAAGAGGTATATAGATGTCAAAAGAAACAGGACAGTTAAAAACAAGAGCAGAAGTACCTGAGGAGCTCACTTGGGATTTAGAAGCAATCTTTGAAACAAATGAATTATGGGAAAAAGAATATAAACAATTAGCAGAAGAATTACCTAAATTTAAAGAGTACCAAGGAAGAGTGACTGAATCAGCAGAAACATTATTAAAGGTCTTTAAACTTCAAGACAAATTAATCGAGCGTTTAGGAAAATTATATGCATACTCTCATATGAGAAATGATGAAGATACAACTAATTCAACATATCAAGCGATGAATCAAAGAGCTGATAGTTTACTTACTATTGCTTCAAGTGAAATGAGTTTTATTACACCAGAAATACTTGCAGCAGATGAAGCTACAATTAAAGATTATCGTGATCAGAATAACGAATTAAGTAAGTACGGAAAAACACTAGATGAAATTAATCGTCAACGTCCACATATACTTAGTGAAAAAGAAGAAGTATTACTTGCAGAAATGTCAGAAGCTACTCAAAATGCATCGCAAACTTTTAGTATGCTAAATAATGCAGATTTAAAGTTTCCAAATATAAAAGATGAAAAAGGTAATGATGTCGAATTAACTCATGGTCGATATCATTCATTTATGGAATCAAGTGATAGAACAGTGAGAAAGTCTGCATTTAAAGCAATGCATCAAACATACGGTGATTTTAAAAATACTTTTGCAACAACGTTAAGCGGAAATATTAAAACAGAAAACGTTAGTGCTAAAATTAGGAATTTTGATTCAGCAAGACATGCTGCATTAAACTCAAACAATATTCCTGAAACTGTATATGACAATTTAATTGAAACAATTAATGATCACTTACCTCTTTTACACCGCTATATAAACTTACGTAAAAAGGTACTCGAAATAGAAGATTTGCATATGTATGATTTATATACACCGCTCATAAAAGATGTTGATATGGAAATCACGTATGAAGAAGCTCAGCAACAAGTATTAGAAAGCTTAAAGCCATTAGGTGAAGATTATACGTCAATAGTTAAAGAAGGTTTTGACAACCGCTGGATAGATGTTGAAGAAAACATAGGAAAGCGTAGCGGTGCTTATTCATCAGGTACTTACGGAACAAATCCTTATATTTTAATGAATTGGCAAAATAACGTTAATAATATGTTTACTTTAACACATGAATTAGGTCATTCGTTGCATAGTTATTATACACATCAAAATCAACCATTTCGTTATGGTAATTATTCAATATTTGTTGCTGAAGTTGCATCAACAACAAATGAAGCATTATTAAGTGATTATCTTTTAAATACTTTAACTGATGAAAAAGAACGTTTATACGTATTAAATTACTTTTTAGAGGGCTTTAGAGGAACTGTTTTCCGTCAGACAATGTTTGCCGAATTTGAACATGATATTCATGTACGTGCTCAAAACGGAGAGGCATTAACCGCAGAAAAGTTAACAGAAATTTATTATGATTTAAACATAAAGTATTTTGGAACAGATCTAACTATAGATGAAGAAATAGGGTTAGAATGGGCGCGAATTCCTCATTTCTATATGAATTATTATGTTTATCAATATGCAACAGGATATTCAGCAGCAACATCACTAGCAAATCAAATTTTAACAGAAGGTAATCCTGCTGTAGAACGTTTCAAAAATTATTTAAAAGCAGGTAGTAGTGACTATCCAATCGAAGTTTTAAAACAAGCTGGAGTAGATATGACAAGTAAACAACCTATTTTAGAAGCATTAAAAGTTTTTGAAGAAAGATTAACGGAAATGGAAGAAATACTATTAAAATAACAATAAGATCCCAATCAATAAGGTCATAAGTCCTTAATGGATTGGGATTTTTTCTTAGCCAATGTATATTACAACCTAAAAATAAATAACAATAAAACATTTATTAAATCGATAGAGGCTTATTTTAAATAGCTTTACAGTAAAATTAATTTGATTTATAGTTAATAGAATAATTAAACTAAGGAGTGCATTATGAAAACATTTAAATTAAATGAACTAATTATAATGGGAGACGAAGAAGACAATATTATTCAAAAAAAAATCCCTTTAAAAGATGGCTTAATTATTAATCGAGAGGATAAGTATGGTTGGATAATTGAAGCTTTTCTAGATATAGAGTATTATGAATACTTCAATGCATTAAAAGTTTTAGAAGAATTAATTATACAAGTTAAAATAACAAGAGAAGAAAATGACCCTGCTTTTTTTATTACAAAAATAAGTGGAATTAATAAAATAAATGACAACAAAATGAATGTCATTTTCGAAGGAAAAATTGTTGACCACAGAAAAAGCAGCATTGAAAAAATGTTAAAAACAATAATTGAAGAAGGATATCAAGGAGAGTCTTTATTAAAAAAGTTTAAAGAACTAATTTGATTTAGAAAAGGAGTCCATGGGGATGTCAGAAAAGCGTTCTTTTCGAAGCTGGATAAATCACATGTCACCAGCACGTATATTACTTATGTTTTATTTTTTAGCAATTATATTTTCAACACTCTTACTGTCATTACCCATTGCCTATAAGCCTGGAATTAAAATAGCTTTCGTAGATATCTTATTTACAGCAGTTAGTGCTTTAAGTGTAACGGGACTGAGCACGATTTCAGTTATAGAAACATTAAGTGTACCCGGTTATTTTATATTAATGATAATATTACAGCTAGGTGCAGTAGGTATTATGGCATCTGGTACTTTTATCTGGCTTTTGTTTGGTAAGAAAATAGGATTTAGAGAAAGAAGATTAATCATGACTGACCAAAACCAAACAACTTTTGCGGGGATGGTCCAATTAATTAAAGAAATAATATATGTGGTGTTACTTATAGAACTAGCAGGTTTTTTAATATTAGGAACTTATTTTTTGAAGTATTATTCAACGATAGGAGAAGCGTATCTTCATGGGTTATTTGGAACAATTAGTGCTATTTCTAATGGTGGTTTTGATATAACTGGAGATTCTTTATTACCCTATTCGCATGATTATTTTGTTCAATTTATATTTATATTATTAATTGTATTTGGTGCAATAGGTTTCCCGGTCTTAATAGAAGTAAAAGATTATTTATGGGTAAAAAGAAAAAAACGTCATAGATTTAGATTTAGTTTATTTACAAAAGTTACTTCTGCAACATTTGCAATCTTAATTGCAGTGGGGACTTTATTTATTTACTTAATGGATATGAATCATTATTTAAAAGGAAATAGTTGGCATGAAAATTTGTTTTATTCTCTATTTCAGTCTGTAACAACAAGAAGTGCAGGTTTATCAACATTAGATGTTAGTTTACTAACCGAATCTAATCAATTGTTTATGTCAGGCTTAATGTTTATCGGTGCATCTCCAAGTAGTGCAGGAGGTGGAATTCGAACAACGACATTTGCGATTGTATTAATATTTCTTATTACATATTCACGTGGTGGAAAGAGTATACGGATATTTAAACGTGAAATACATAATGATGATTTTATTAAAGCAGTAACAGTAACATTGATGGCTGTATTTTTAATCTTTTTATCTGTCATAGTACTTTCAATACTTGAGTCATTTAGTATAACTGAAATATTATTTGAAGTAACATCCGCATTTGGAACTGTAGGTTTATCACTTGGAATAACGAGTGAACTAACGAGCATGAGCAAAATCATCTTAATGATTTTGATGTTTATAGGCCGTGTAGGCGTAGTCACATTTTTATTTATGTTTAAACGAAATCGTGGAGAGAGTAATTATCATTATCCTAAAGAAAAAATAATAATCGGTTAATTTTAAATAAACGACTATTACTTTATAATTTTGATAAATGTTGGTATGATTAAAGAGTACTATAAAGAATGGTAAAGGAGTGCATTTATATGTGGACAACAGCTTTTGGAATTGTATGTTTAGGAATTGCACTATTAAACGTAGGTTATTTATTTTTTGATAAAGAATAAAAATAAAACTAGAAAGCAATTGCTTTCTAGTTTTATTTTATCTTACTAAATTTCTTGATAGGATAAATTATTAATTCAGATCTTCCAATTATATTTACACGTTTTATAAAGCCTAATCCATTTCGACTATCTTTACTGACTGCTCTATTATCACCCATCACAAAATATTGATTATTTGGTACTAATAAAGGGCCAAAACTGCCTGTTAAAATATCGGCATGTCGGTCAACGTAAGATGTAGGATGTTCTTCATTATCTATATATAATTTATGATTTTTCATTTCAATTGTTTCACCAGGTAATGCAATAACACGTTTTACATAGTTTTTATTTTCTTTTTGAATGATTACGACATCACCTCGTTCTGGTTCAGAAATTATATAAATAAATTTATTAAAAATAATTCTATTACCATCTGAAAGTGCGGGCTCCATACTGATACCTTCAACTACTGAAGAAGAGAATACAAAAGTATTTAAAATAATAGCTAATATTGCAGCAATCAAAATAGCTTTAATCCAACTTATCAAATTTTCTCGAATAGTCATGACGATATCACCTCGATCACTTTAAATTTAAAAAAACAGTAAATAGTATGAATCATTTTATTTATTAAACTTTTTCGTTGGGGGCCATTCCATTTGACCTAGTGAAGAAGGTGTATAATAAGAAGGTGTTTCTTTTTTTTTCTTTGTATGTGGTGTTTGCCAATTAATGTATTTATAAATGATTTTCTTAGCTTGTGATAAAGACATACGCGTTTGAGGATTACGATAATTTTCATCTAATTCACCTAAATGATTTAACTCTTTAAAATCATTTCTTTCAGGTGGGAGATGAAAATAATAATTACTCACTTTAATTAATAATGTAGAATGTTGATTACTGTTTTTGGGATTTTTGGAGAAGTGTAAACCAATTTTAGTAGCTTTATTTTCTTGAAGAAGTTTATCTAAAGCAGCTTTTTTTATTGAATATAAGTGTTGTGGTTTAGTTGCGACTTTAGCATGTCTATTTATTGAATATATAGCTTGTGCTAATTGGTCGGTGTTATTATTATGAGTCATCTCAACTAAATCTCCTTTCTTAATCTACTTACTAACAATACATGAATCAATAATAAGTTTCAATAAACGATACTTAAAGACTAACATAATTATCTGAACATTTCGAAGTAAGAAATATATAATAAAAAATTAGATAGCAATTTATAGAACTTTATAAATAAAAAGAAAGTGGGTGTGGTTACTGAATATACATCGTTTAAAAGAAATATTTGATAAATTAACTACATATGGTGAAACAAGTAAAGGAATCAATCGTTTAGCATATTCAAAAGCAGAAAAAGAAGCTCTAAATTATTTATCACAACTAGCACTTAAAAATCAATTTACCGTAAAAAAAGATGCGATAGGTAACATAATTATTACAAGAGCAGGATTAGATAATAATTTACCAGTAGTTGCTATGGGATCTCATATTGATAGTGTTTATAACGCTGGTAAATATGATGGAGTCATTGGAGTAATTGCTGGACTAGAAGTTTTGCTAAGTTTAAATGATACTTCAATCGAAACACAACATCCGATTGAATTAATTATTTTTGCATGTGAAGAATCTGCAAGATTTGGAACTGCAACAATAGGTAGTAAAACAATGACAGGTAATATAACAAAAAAAGAATTATTAAAACTTAAAGATAGAGATGGTATTAGTTTTGCGCACGCATTAGAAGATAATGAACTTAATATAGAAGAAATAGATAAAGCAAAAAGAAAGAAGTCAGAATTTTTAAGTTTTATTGAATTACATATTGAACAAGGTCCAATATTGGAACAAAAAAACATAGATATTGGTATTGTAACAGGTATATCTGCACCCACACGCTTTAAAATAAAGATAATAGGTGAAGCATCTCACTCAGGATCTACCCCGATGAATTTCCGTAAAGATGCTCTAACAGGAGCATCTGAAATAACTTTACGTTTAGAAGCAATTGCTACTAGTGAGGCACACCATGGGACAGTCTCAACAGTAGGAGTATCTAATGTATATCCAGGTGCAATGAATGTCATACCAGGTCAAGTTGAATTACTTGTTGATATTAGAAGTATAAATGCCCAATCAAAAATAAGAGTAGTTAATCAATTTACACGTGAAATAAATAAAATATGTAGGCGTCGGAGCTTAAAGTTTGAAATTGAACTATTAAGTGATGAAATACCAACATTATTAGATGAAAGAATAATAGAAAAAACTAAAAGAATATGTAATTCACTTGGTTACAATTATATAAAAATGCCTAGTGGTGCAGGTCATGATGCAATGAACATGGCTAGTTTTTGTAAAACAGGGATGATATTTATACCGTCAGAAGATGGCTTAAGTCATAATCCAAAAGAATTCACTAAAACAAGTGAAATAAAAAAAGGAACAAAAGTATTACGTGAACTAATTATCAAGTTAGCTAATGGTTTCGTTTTTTAGAAGAAATTGAACATTTAATAGTTGTAAATAAATTATAATCAATTAAACTTAATGTAGTAAGAGAAACTCTAGTCTATGCTCGTGTTTTAATATTATAATAAATAATAAGGGGATGTCATCATGCAGTGGGATCATATTATAAAAAATGGGAATATTGTTTTAAATAATACAATTGAACAAGGTAATATTTATATAAAAAATGGATTAATTGAGGCAATATCTAAAAATGAATTACAAGGAGATGCTAAACAAGTAACTGATGCTAGTGGAAAATATGTATTACCTGGTCTGATTGATACACATATCCATTCACGTGATGGTGGAGCAACTTATAAAGAAGATTTTTCTTATTCTACAACTGCTGCCGCTATCGGAGGTATAACAACAGTTTTTGAAATGCCAAATACTAACCCGTCAGTAAACACGAGGGATAATTTTATAAAGCAAAAAAATAACTTAGAAAGTAAAGCGAATATTGATTTCGGTTTATGGGGGATTAGTTTAGGAGATCTTAACAAAGCTAACTTACAAGAACTACATGATTCAGGTGTGATTGGTATTAAATACTTCTGGGGATACGCAGTTAATAAAGAAGATTTCCAACTTGTTTATAATTACGATCCAAGTTTGAAAAATGTAATGCCACCATGCGATGACGGTGAAGTGTATGAGATTTTCAAGTCAGTAGCTAAAACAGGTAATGTATTAGCGATTCATGCAGAAAATAGTGATTTAATGCATCGTTTAGCTGAAAATATAGAAGATACTAAGGGTGATGATTATGATGTCTTTTTATCATCACGTCCACAACTTGCAGAAATATTAACTGTTCAAACAGCTATTGAATTTACAAGAGATTTGGGAACGCGTCTTCATATTCTTCATGTTACAACAAAACGTTCAGTTGAACTTATTCGTCAAGCTCAAAAAGAAGGGTTACCAGTAACAGCAGAAACGTGCCCACATTATTTATTTTTAACAAATGAAAGTTATAAAGAAATTGGCCCGGTAATGAAAGTTTTCCCACTCGTAAAAGAAAAAGAAGATCAAGATGAAATATGGAACGGTATTGCAGATGGTACTATTTCAAGTGTTTGTTCTGATCACGCACCTCACACAGAAGAAGAAAAGTCAGGAGATTTATGGACAATGCCTGCAGGGATGTGTGGTGTAGAAACAATCGTACCTTTATTGCTAAATGCAGTTAATGAAGGAAGATTATCATTATTAAAGTTTTCCGAATTACTATCTAGTAATCCAGCCAAAAATTTTGGTATATTTCCGAAAAAAGGTTCGCTTGCCATCGGAACAGATGCAGACATTACAATATTAGATATGGATAAAAAATGGACAATTAAACGTGAAGATTTACATAGTAAAAGTAAAATTACTGCCTATGATGGGTTTGAAATTACTGGAAAGCCGGTTCAAACAATCGTACGTGGTGAAACTATTATGAAAGATAATGAAATAAAAACAACAGGTATTGGTCAATTAGTAAAAAGAAACGAAAGCATTCTTTAAGTTTAGAATGCTTTCGTTTCTTTTTTATAATTTAAAAGTTTCTTTAAAATAATCAAAATCCATGTTTAATTTAACGCAAAGTTTTTCTACTTTTTCATAAAAATTAAAATTACTCTCTACTGGCTGGTCTCTGTTCTCATAATAGAAAGCTAACAAATCATAAAGTTCAGAAAATGCAGTAACACGTTCTTTATTTGTCATTATAATCGTCTCCTTCAATTAAATATCATTACAAGTATACCATTAAATAAATTATAGCTTAAGAATATTGTTAAATAATTAATAAAATTACTATATAATAAATAAACATGTAACTTAATTGTTAAATATGGTAAAATATACTTGATGCTAAATACGAAACTGAGACAAAGCATAAAAGTAATTATTCTATATACAAAAATAATTACGAGTTAGGAGTGCTTAATTTATGAATATTATAGAAGAAAATCGAGAAATAGAAGAAATAACAGTTAGTCAAATGATGATATCATCTGAAAAAGTTGCTCATGTGCAATTAAATAATCCGTTAGAACATGCATTACTTGTACTTGTAAAGTCTGGATACTCTGCTGTACCAGTTTTAGATACAGAATATAAATTAGTTGGATCAATAAGTAAGACAGTTATTTTAGATGAAATACTCGGTTTAGAACGATTTGAAGTTGAAAGGTTAGAAGATATGAAAGTTTCAGACGTTATGGACAAAGATGAGGTAAGTATTAAAGAAAATGCATCATTTATCGACGGACTTAATGCTGTTATAAATCGACCATTTATTTGTGTTACTGATGAAAAAGGTCATTTTGATGGCATCTTAACTAGACGTGCTATTTTAAAGGAATTTAAAAAAGAGTATTATACAACCAAAAATAAATCATCTAAATAAGCCCAATGTTAACGCTATCATAGTAAGGGTAAAATAATTATAGAAAATAAAAAGGCTTATCAAAACGCTGAATGATGAGTTTCTAGTAAAAGAAAACATATTATTTATGTGTTAGAAGTTAGCATAGAAAAAATAGTGAGCAAAAAAATGACTTGAAAGAAATCAGTCATACGAGATTAAAATTTTAAAAAATGAAGCTATAAGCAGTAATTAATTCTCTAACAGATTTAAGCTGTAAGTTATTGAAATATTTTACGTATGTAGGTGATACAATCAGAAGGACGTTGTCTAATAAGTTAGCGTCTTGGAGAAAACTATTTAAAAATGGCTAAGTTTTGAATGCAATGATAAACTTATTATTAAAATTATATTGTGAGGGATTAGGATGAAGCGTGAATTTGCTGTTATTGGTTTAGGACGATTTGGTGGAAGTATATGTGAAGAGTTAAGTTTAGAAGGTATGAACGTTCTTGCCATTGACAGTAGTGAACAAAAAATTAATGAATTTAAAAATATTGCATCTCATGCAGTTATTGCAGATGCAACAGACGAATCTGTACTAAAAGATTTAGGGATAAACAATATAGACCATGTAATAGTAGCTATTGGTGAAAATATTCAAGCGAGTATTTTAACGACAGTGATTTTGACTGATCTAGGTATTAAAAAAATTACTGTTAAAGCGCAAAATGATTATCACGAAAAAATATTAAAACGTATTGGAGCAGATCACGTTGTTCATCCAGAGCGGGATATGGGTAGGCGTCTAGCCCATAGTTTGATTTCAAGTAATATACTTGATTACTTAGAGTTATCTGAAGACCATAGCATGGTTGAAGTTAAAGCAGGGAAGAATTTAGTAGGTAAAACTTTAATAGAACTAGATATACGTGCTAATTATGGTTGTAACGTCGTAGCGATAAGACGTGGAAAACAAATGAATGTTTCGCCAAGTGCTGAAGACAAATTAAGAGAAGATGATGTATTAGTTGTTATAGGTGCGGATAAAGATATATATAAGTTTGAAAAGAATTTAGTAATCTAAAAAAAGTGAGTAGAGATATTATCTCTACTCACTTTTTTAGATTTCCATTATGATTGGCATTACCATAGGTCTACGCTTTGTCTTTTCATATAAGAAAGGAGCTAATGTATCTATGATTTCATTTTTTATTTCAGACCATTTGCTAGTTTTCTTAAGCATTAGTTTATCTAAATGAGCTGCAACAAGACGTTGTGCTTCATTAATAAGTTGTTCTGATTCACGCATGTAAACAAAACCACGTGATATTAAATCAGGACCAGCTTCAATTTTAAATTCTTTCATATTTATACTGACGACAACTATAATTAATCCTTCTTCAGATAGAATTCGACGATCACGTAAAACGATATTACCGATATCACCTATACCACTACCGTCTACATAAATTGAGTTAGACGTTACTTTTCCGGCTACACGAGCTGATTCTTTTTCTAGAGCTAAAACATCACCATTGTCAATGATGAAAATATCTTCTTCATCAACATCACATTGTTGCGCTAGCATTGAATGTTGTTTTAACATCCGGTATTCACCATGCATAGGCATAAAGAATCTAGGTTTCATTAAACGTAACATAAGTTTTTGTTCTTCTTGATTACCGTGTCCTGAAGTGTGAACATTACTTGCAGAACCATGAATGACATTAGCACCTGCACGTGTTAGTGAGTTAATAATTCGATTAACTCCTACTTCATTACCTGGAATAGGTGAAGAAGAGAATATAACTGTGTCCCCTGGTGCAGTTTGAATTTGTCGATGCGTTCCATTAGCAATCCTAGATAAAGCAGCCATTGGTTCACCTTGAGAACCTGTACATAAAATAGTTACTTCATGAGAAGGTAATCGGTTGATTTCATAAGGTTCAATGAATGTTTCAGGTGGAGCAATAATATAACCGAGCTCTCGACCTACTTTAATAGAATTCTCCATACTACGACCAAATACTGCTATTTTACGATCATAACTGACTGCCGTTGCAACAATTTGTTGTAAACGATAAATGTTAGAGGCAAAAGTAGCAAATATTAAACGGTCATTTGATTTACTGAAAATATCAGCGATACTTTCTTTAATAACTTGTTCAGAAAGAGAAAAACCTGGAATTTCACTATTAGTACTATCAGATAATAAGCACAAAACTCCCTCATCACCGATTTGAGCCATTTTAGCTATATTAGCTGGCTCACCTACAGGTGTGAAATCAAATTTAAAGTCTCCAGTATGAACAATATTCCCTGAAGGTGTTTTTACTACAACTCCAAATGAATCTGGAATACTATGAGTAACGTGAAAGAAACTAATTGAAGTTTTGCGGAATTTAATAATATCATCTTCAACATATGTGTGTAATTTCGCAGAACGTAAAAGACCATGTTCTTCTAATTTATTTCGAATTAATCCCATTGCTAATTTACCAGCGTAAACAGGAATATTAAGAGCTTTAAGTAAAAATGGTATACCACCGATATGATCTTCGTGACCATGTGTAACAATTAAAGCTTTAATTTTATCTTTATTTTGAACAAGGTAAGTATAGTCTGGGATAACATAATCTATACCTAAAAGTTCATCTTCTGGAAATTTAACACCTGCATCAATGATAATGATTTCATCTTGAAATTGAACACAGTACATGTTTTTTCCGATTTCATCTAATCCGCCTAGCGCAAAGACAGCTGTTTCATTATTATTTACAAATTTCATTGTTTTATAACGCTTCTAACTTAAAGTGTTCAGAACGTTGTTCATATGCTAAATGTGCGCCATCTAAAGCATGAATATGTTCAATATTAATATTATGTCCTGATAATTTTTCACGTGCATCTTGTATTGATTCTGCTTCTAAATATAAACTTGAAGTATGCTCACGAACTGGAGCTTCTTCTGATAACTTTTGATAAAGTACTTTAAAAATCATTTTATCTCTCCTATAAATTTTGTTTAAATGTTTTTTTACAAACTTTTAATCATGCTTTTTGCAATGTGTAGATACTTTAAAATAGCGCTACAGATCACATCTGAAACGATTTAAAGCAGTAAAAATTATTCAGTTCTCCGTCTCGTTTACTTGAAATTAGTTTGACTAATTTATGATAAAACAAAGTTGTTACTTTATTTTCCAGTAGTAGGTACACGTGATTTGCCTAAAACTTCTTTAAGACGTTTTCTTATCTTATCTCTTAGGCGCTTTAACATTCGTGCCTCCTCCTTTATTTAATCAAATAATCAAAGAAAAGAAACAATAACGATCAACCGATCAATCCCAGTACTTTCATTATAGTATGATTTACAAAAATATGATATAAAAATCTATTAATAATTAAAAAGAAATCGAACAAAATAAAAAAACAGCACTTATAAGTGCTGTTTATTCAATCGCTTTAGCAGATTCAGGTGCCATGAAAGGATTTACTTCATTTATGTGATCATAAAAAAGAATTCCATTCAAATGATCGATCTCATGTTGAAAAACAACTGCTGGATAACCTTTTAATCTTATTTTTAAAGGTTCTCCATTTTCATTAAATGCTTTGACAGTTATTCTAGCATACCGAAGAACGTATCCTTCATAATCTTCGTCAACCGAAAGACAACCCTCACCATTAGCTAAGTACGTTAATTCGACCGAGTGACTAATGATTTTAGGGTTAATTAATTTATAACTATAAAGTTTATCTTCATAGTCAAAATGCACAACAATTAAACGCTCGTTAATTCCTATTTGAGGTGCAGCTACACCAACACCAGCTCTTAAGTTATATTTTTCTGCAATATCTTCATCTTGACCATTTATTATAAATTCCATCATTTTATCTAATGCTTCTTTAGTTTGTTTAGTAGGTGGTAGGGTAGCATCTATTGATTTTTCTCGTAAAGATGCTTGATCATCTCGAACGATGTCTTTCATAGTAAGCATTTTAATTTCTCCTATTCTTATATTTATTCTCTTGTTTTAATATATCATAAATATAGATAAAAATTAATTAAGAACAACTACTTAGATGACTATCTTTTTATATATAAGGTTTGTTATACTAATAAATACTATTTATAAAGGAGAGGTTCTAGTTTGAAAAATAAATTAATTCTAACTTTGTGGTCTCTAATCACAATTGTTTTATTATCAGCATGTGGTAGTTCTATTGAGGAGAGGATATACACAAATTTAGAAGAGACTGTAAATATAGAAGAATCTAAAGAAGTAACAAAAAAAATACATAAACTTGAAACGAAAAACACAGAATTATTTAATAATATAGCTAGCTTAAATGACGAAAAATTAGATGAGATTGATAAACTCTCAAAAGAAGCTATTGAAATTAATAACAAATTAAAAGAATCTTTAGATGATGAACAAGTTATCTTTAATGATGCAAAAAAGGAATTCGAAAAAAGTGAGTCGTTAATTAACAAAGTAGAAGATACTGAAAAAAAACTTGGTTTAGAGATGTATGGATTAATGAGTGATCGTTATGATAAGTATGATGAGTTTGTTGATGAATATAACAAACTTGCAGACGAGAGAATTAACTTTTTTGAAATGATAAAAGAAAAAGAAGTTGAAGAGGAAAAAGTACTTAAACAAGTTAAAAAAATAAAAAAACATAATGAACAAGTAATAAATATAAACAAAGAAGTAAATGAAAAGACTAAAAAATATAATGAACTAAAAAAAGAATTTTATGATGTCTTAAATCTAAAAGTTAAATATGAAGAGTAAATCAAAAGCCTAACTAATTTAGTTAGGCTTTTTGATTTACTTGTCATGTAAGCGAAAACATTGTTATGATACAGAACTACTTTTAAGATTAGTACAGTAAGAATTAAATATATTTATAATTTTAATAAAGCTACTAAAAACAAAAAACTAACATAAGGCTACAAAACAATTGACGTAATTACTTCGTATGAGTTACACTTGTAAATGAACAATTGGTGTACTATCATAAAAAAATAATATAATGTAACAGGCATTAAGAAGTGTCGAGTTGCATTAAGAAATATAAATTTATAAATAAAATATGAAAGGTACGGTGAGTGATTATGAAACATGTATTAAGTGCAGTAGAAGAGAAGTTCGAAATGTTTCAAGTATTAAATGAAAAAGGTGAAATAGTTAACGAGGAGTTTGTACCTGATTTATCAGATGATGATCTTAAAGAATTAATGAAAAGAATGGTTTACACACGTATTTTAGATCAACGTTCAATTGCGTTAAACAGACAAGGAAGACTTGGATTCTATGCGCCAACTGCTGGTCAAGAAGCGTCACAAATCGCAAGTCATTTTGCTATAGAAAAAGAAGATTTCTTATTACCAGGCTATAGAGATGTGCCACAAATGATATGGCATGGTTTACCTTTATACCAAGCATTCCTATTTTCTAAAGGACATGTACATGGAAATGAAATGGCTGAAGATTTAAATACATTAAGTCCTCAAATTATTATCGGAGCGCAATATGTTCAAGCTGCAGGAGTTGCATTAGGTAAAAAGTTACGCGGTAATAAATCTGTTGCTATAACATATACTGGTGATGGTGGTACGTCACAAGGTGATTTTTATGAAGGATTAAATTTTGCTGGAGCATATAATGCACCTGCTATATTTATTGTTCAAAATAATTATTTTGCAATTTCAGTTCCGGTTGAAGAGCAAACAGCTGCAAAAACACTTGCACAAAAAGCTGTTGCTGCAGGAATTGAAGGATATCAAGTTGATGGAATGGATCCACTAGCAGTGTATGCAATTACAAAATACGCTAGAGATAAAGCACTTGACGGTGGAGGTCCAACGCTGATTGAATTATTAACTTATCGTTATGGTCCTCATACAATGGCAGGGGACGATCCAACTAAATATAGAACAGACGAATTAGATACGGAATGGGAAAAGAAAGATCCAATTGTTCGTTTCAGAGCATATCTTGAAAATAAAGGATTATGGTCTAAAGAAGCAGAAGAAGAAGTAATCGAACAAGCGAAAGAGGATATTAAAGAAGCAATTAAAAAAGCTGATGCTTATCCTAAACAAAAAGTAACAGATTTTATTAATAATATGTATGAAAAATTACCAGCAAATCTAGAAGAGCAATTAGAGGAATATAAAGCAAAGGAGTCGAAATAATATGGCACAAATGACAATGATTCAAGCGATAACAGATGCGATGCATACGGAATTGAAAAACGACGAGAACGTCTTAGTTTTTGGAGAAGATGTTGGTAAAAATGGAGGAGTTTTCCGCGCTACAGAAGGTTTGCAAGCAGAATTTGGGGAAGATAGAGTATTTGATACACCGCTAGCTGAGTCGGCTATAGGTGGTCTTTCTATTGGACTTGCATTAGAAGGGTTTAGACCAGTTCCAGAAATCCAGTTTTTTGGCTTTCTTTTTGAAGTAATGGATTCAATTAGTGGACAGATGGCTAGAATGAGGTATCGCTCTGGTGGAAGGTTTTCTTCCCCAATCACAGTGAGATCTCCATTTGGTGGTGGTGTTCAAACACCAGAAATGCATGCTGATTCACTTGAAGGGTTAGTTGCTCAACAACCAGGTCTAAAAGTTGTTATTCCTTCAACACCATATGATGCTAAAGGTCTTTTAATTGCTTCAATTCGAGATAACGATCCAGTTATTTTCTTAGAACATATGAAACTTTATCGTTCTTTTAGAGGGGAAGTACCAGAAGAAGCGTATACGATTGAGTTAGGAAAAGCTGATGTAAAACGTGAAGGAAGTGACGTCACATTAATTGCTTATGGCGCAATGGTTCATACATGTTTGAAAGCAGCTGAAGAACTAGAAAAAGAAGACATTGACGCAGAAGTAATTGATTTACGTACTGTGTCACCTATTGATATTGAAACTATTATAAAATCAGTTAAGAAAACAAATCGAGTAGTTGTTGTTCAAGAAGCTCAGAGACAAGCAGGAATTGCAGCAAACATTGTTTCTGAAATACAAGAAAGAGCAATATTGCATTTAGAAGCGCCAGTATTAAGAGTAACTGCTCCAGATACAGTTTACTCCTTTGCAGCAGCAGAAAAGGATTGGTTACCAAACCACGAAGATGTGATAGAAAAAGTAAATAAAGTTATGAATTATTAAATATAAGAATGGAGGTTTAAACATGGCATTTGAATTTAGGTTACCAGATATTGGAGAAGGAATACACGAAGGTGAGATACTGAAGTGGTTTATAAAAGAAGGCGAAGAAATTAAAGAAGATGATCCATTATGTGAAATTCAAAATGATAAATCAGTTGTTGAAATACCATCTCCAGTTGACGGAGAAATCTTAAAGATTCATGTAGAAGAAGGTACAGTAGCAGTTGTTGGCGATTTGCTTGTCAGCATTGAAGCTGAAGGGCACGAAAATGCTGAGTCAGAAGAGTCTCCTGAAAAAGGAAGAGATGAAGATAAAGAAGATAAGAAAGATGTCAAAGAAGACGAAAAGGAAGAAGAGAAAACAGAAAAAGACTCAACGAAAGATAAAGACGTAGACGTTGATGAAAGAGTTATTGCAATGCCTTCTGTTAGAAAATATGCACGAGAAAATGATATAAATATTCAAGAAGTAAGTGGTACGGGTAAGAATAATCGGATTTTACGTTCAGATATTGATTCATTCTTAGCAGGAGATCAAGTTGTAGATTCAAAAGAAACAGAAGCCGGAGAAGAGCCATCTAAGCAAAGTGAAACTCCTGTAATTCCAGAGGGTGCTTATCCTGAAACAAGAGAAGAAATGAGTGGCATCCGTAAAGTAATTGCAAGCGCAATGGTTAATTCAAAAACCAAAGCCCCTCATGTTACGTTAATGGATGAAATTGATGTTTCTGATTTAGTTGACCACCGTAATAAATTTAAAGGTGTTGCAGCTGAGCAAGACATTAAGTTAACATTCTTGCCTTATGTTGTAAAAGCTTTAATTTCAGCATCTAAGAAATTTCCAATTTTAAACGCGATGGTTGATGAAGAAACGAATGAAATTGTTCATAAACACTATTATAATATTGGTATTGCAGCTGATACTGATCGTGGTTTACTTGTACCTGTATTAAAAGATGCTGATCGTAAATCACTTTTTGAAATATCAGGAGAAATAAATGGGTTGGCAGAAAAGGCTCGAAATGGTACACTAAAGCCTGGAGAGATGAAAGGTGCATCAAATACAATTACTAATATAGGGTCAGCTGGCGGTCAATGGTTTACACCTGTATTAAATTATCCTGAAGCTGTTATTTTAGGCATAGGAAGAATTGCAGATAAACCTATTGCAAGAAATGGTGAAGTAGTTATTGCACCTGTTCTTGCGTTATCATTAAGCTTTGATCATCGTATTGTAGATGGTGTAACTGCTCAACTCGCATTAAATCAAATTAAACGATTATTAAATGATCCGCAATTAATCATGATGGAGGCGTAATAATATGGTAGTAGGAGATTTTCCGATCGATGTAGATACATTAGTAGTAGGTGCTGGTCCAGGAGGATATGTTGCAGCAATTCGCGCAGCTCAACTCGGACAGAAAGTTACAATTGTAGATAAAGGTGCACTAGGTGGAACTTGCTTAAACGTTGGATGTATACCATCTAAAGCGTTGATTCAAGCAGGTCATATGGCTGCTAACGCAGGTGGAAATGAAGAGTTAGGAATTACAGCTGAAAACGTTAAAGTAGACTTTGCTAAAGTTCAAGAATGGAAAGGCAAAGTTGTCGATAAATTAACTTCAGGTGTAGGTTCATTAATGAAAGGTAACAAAGTTGATGTAGTAAAAGGTGAAGTTTATTTCGTAGACGATAAAAGTGTACGCATTATGGATGAAAAAAATTCACAAACATACACGTTTAAAAATTGTATTATAGCAACAGGTTCAACACCAATCGAAATTCCAGGATTTGCTTATTCTGAGCGAGTATTAGATTCTGAAGCGGCGCTTGCATTAAAAGAAATTCCTGAAAGTTTAGTAGTTATTGGTGGAGGTTACATTGGAACAGAGTTAGGTTCAGCTTATGCTAACTTTGGAACAAAAGTAACTATCCTTGAAGGTGAAAAAACAATTTTATCAACTTTTGAAAAATCAATGACATCAGTTGTTTCACGTAGACTTAAGAAAAAAGATACTGACATTATCACTGAAGCACTTGCTAAGAGTGTTGAAGAGACTGATAAAGGTGTTAAAGTAACGTATGAAGCAAACGGTAAAGAAGAAGTTATAGAAGCAGATTACGTATTAGTTACCGTAGGACGTTCGCCAAATACAAAAGAAATAGGTCTTGAAGAAGCGGGAATTGAACTAGATGACCGTGGACTTGTTAAAATTGATGAACAATGTCGCACAAACAAAGAAAACATTTACGCAATAGGTGATATTGTTAAAGGGTTACCACTTGCTCACAAAGCATCTTATGAAGGTAAGGTTGCTGCTGAAGTAATTAGTGGTGAAAAGTCAGTAATTGATTATCTGGCAATGCCGGCAGTTGTATTTTCTGATCCTGAAATGGCGTCAGTAGGTTACACAGAAGCTGAAGCAAAAGAAGAAGGAATTGAAATTAAAGCGTCTAAATTCCCATTCGGAGCTAATGGTCGTGCATTATCATTAAATGATAGTGAAGGTTCTTTAAAATTAATTACACGTAAAAATGATGGCCTTGTTATTGGTGGTCAGATTGTTGGACCAAATGCAAGTGAAATGATTGGCGAGATTGCACTTGCAATCGAATCAGGTATGACTGCAGAAGATATTGCACTTACTGTTCATGCGCATCCAACTTTAGGTGAAATTACTATGGAAGCAGCAGAAGTTGCACTAGGAACACCTATTCATACACTTTAAGTTATAATTGAAATAAAAAAGCTGTTCATTTTAATGAACAGCTTTTTTTATTTTTAAAATAGAGAAATTATATGCTACAATAATCACAGAGGTGATCAAATGAAAAGAATTTTATTACTACTTATTAGTGTTGTTTTTATAATTTCAGCTTGTAATAATACGGATGATGATAAAGTTGAAAAAAATAACGAACAAGAAAAGATTGAAGTAAAAGAAGAAAAGAAAGAAAAAGAAGTAGAAGCTGAAGAAAAGAAAGAAGAGAATCTTGAACCATTATACTCAATTAATGAAGCAATATGGTCTCTTGAACCACTAAAAAAAGAAACAAACTCAAAAGTTGTTCTATTAACAATTGATGATGCACCTGATACATATGCATTAGAAATGGCTGAAACATTAGAAAAATTAGATGTTAATGCAATATTTTTTGTTAATGGTCACTTCCTTGAAACAGATGAAGAAAAAGACATTTTAAAACAGATTCATGATAAAGGGTTTATGATAGGTAATCACACATATAGTCATAACGACCTGCAAACACTTTCTGAAGAAGAACAAAAAGAAGAAATACTAACAGTAAACGAGCAAGTCGAATCAATTATCGGAGAAAAACCAATCTTTTTCAGAGCGCCGTTTGGACATAATACAGATTACTCAAAACAACTTGTAGAAGACGAAAATATGGTTTTAATGAACTGGACTTATGGTTATGATTGGGACGAGAAATACATGAATAAAGAAGCAATTACAGATATTATGATAAATAGTGAGTTTTTAAATCATGGAGCTAACTTACTAATGCATGACCGGGAATGGACAAACGAAGCTCTAGAAGATATTGTCATTGGTCTCCAAGATAAAGGGTACGAAATGGCTGATCCACATACAATTAAAACAATTAATTAAAGGAATTAAATAAACTGCTTAATATTAAGCAGTTTATTTAATGTATTAATATTCGTACTTATAAATGTTAATAGGTTACTGACAAAATGAATTAAAAGAAGTCATACTATGAAATTATACGATATCTTTGTTACAATAGTATTAATATAAACTTTGGAGGCTTAAAGATGGACTCAATCGTTCGAGAAGCTTTATTTAATCAGGTAAGATCATGGATGCTTGATGCAGGTACATTAATAAAAGATAGAATAGATGATCCACTTATCGTAGGCACTAAATCACATGCAAATGATCTTGTGACAGAAGTTGATCAAGAAGTTGAGAAGTTTTTTTCTGAAAAAATAAAACAATATTATGAAGATCACCTACTATTAAGTGAAGAAGGGTATGGTGATGATCTACAAGATACAAATGGAACAATTTGGATAATTGATCCGATAGATGGAACAATGAATTTTGTAAATCAAAGAAGGAATTTTGCTATTTCAGTTGGTATTTATCATGAAGGTATTGGTGAAATAGGTTTTATTTATGATGTTATGGCTAATAATTTATACAGTGCAATGCGAGATGGTGGTGCTTTTAAAAATGATAGAAAGTTACCTATGCTAAATCCAGAAGCAAATTTAGAAGAATCAATTATTTGTCTTAATCACTATTGGTTATGTGAAAATAACATAGTTAATGAAAAGGTAATGCAATCTCTTGTCAAGCGTGCAAGAGGTACGAGAACTTATGGATCAGCAGCCTTAGAATTTGCTCATGTTGCAGAAGGAATTGTTGGTGCATATTTAACGTTAAGACTTGAACCATGGGATATCGCAGCAGGAAGGATTATTGTAAGAGAAGTCGGGGGACTTACTACTGATATTGATGGTAATGAGGTAGGGATGCTAGATAAATCTTCAATTATAACTGGCAATTCAAATGTGCATAGTAAAATTTTAAATGACTACTTAAAAAATGCAAAAAAAGAGTCTGTTTAAACAGGCTCTTTTTTTGAGTATATTTCATATTAATTTTGTTTTCTTTTTAAAGAGATGCCATAACCCATCGTACCAAATCCAAGTAAAGTAAATAAAATAATTAATATTGGACTACCTTGTGCAAAACCTACTCCTACTAAAAAGAACATTAAAACAACAAGCATTGCGAGTAATAACTTTGGAATATCAAATCCACTCATTAGAATCCACCTCTCGTTTCTATGAAAATTATACCATAAAACGTTTATATTACAATAGAGGTAACTTTTGATTTAAAAGTCTATATATTTATATAAAACATATAAAATATGTTAAGATATATAATGTTAATACATAGGATAAAGCATACTATAAATTTAGTGTAGCATAAAATGAAAAATTTTTGAGGAGCAGATGTATGAATAAAAAAATATACATGTATGGTTTGATTAGTTTTTTAGCACTTATATTTATTTTTAATCCAGTAGCTGAACATTCAGTCGTAAAAGCGAATGAAATAAACAATTTACAAATATTAAAAAACGATAGAGCACAAGACGGTGGTATACAAGAAGATTCTCAACCCATCTATGATAGAACAGAAGAATTTTTAGCGGGATACACTAAACCAGATTCAGAAAAACTGGAAGTTGAACTAGTAGATGTTATAGATGAAAAATTGATATTAATTGCTGTAAATCAAACAAATAAACCAATTAAAGATTTGAGTTTTGATTTGAGTATTGAAGGGTTATTTGAAGATAAGCAAGTAGAATCAAAACAAAATGCGTCTGGAACACTCGAATCAGGTAAAATTTATCCTATCAAGATAGATTTATCTGCAGAAGAATTAGAGAAATTTGAACAAAATGCACCATATGAATCAGTTGAAATAAAAAATGTGAAAATAGAAAATGTAAGTAAATCAAACTTCTGGATATTTTATGTATTAAACTTAATATTTAGTATAATTGCTTATAAGCTTGGATTTGCACGAGAATTGCCATTAAAAAAAGAAATACTCGTTTATATTATGTTAGCATTAGGAGTATTTATACTAACTATATTTACTTTATTAAGCTTACCTATAACTGAATCGTTAGTCATTATCTCATTAGTTTTAGCGATATATCGTTATCGTCTACATTTAACAAGAAAGAAAAAAGAAAAAGAAGCATCATAAAAAACATCCTAACCATTAATTAATGGTTAGGATGTTTTTTCTTTAAGATACTATTATTTGTTGGTTTTTTTCTATAAAGCTGAAAATTTCCAGTTGAATGACGTTCCTTTGTTTTTTTAGTTATTCTATCATTACATGGTGAACAAAGGTACATATGCATTCTACGATTACGGAGTTTCTTAGCTTCTATAGAATTATCTTTTAATTCTTCCACTTGATCACATAGTACACATTTTACATCCAATTTGGTCACCTCAGTACAAAGTGTATATGTATATTATAACATATATTAGTCCGTAATAAATTTAAAAATTAAATAAATGTAATTTTACTTATACCTTTAATAGGATTGTCTATGTTAGAACCATCCGCAAAATATAAGTGAACGGGTCCATCTTCTTTAACTGGTTTACCTTCAACAGAGAAAAGAAGATAAGAAGACTCTAATTGTGCAAGAGAGATTTCTTCAGGTCCATTTGTCGTAGTAAGCGAAACTTTTGTAACATTTGAACCTACTTCAGCATTATTAATAAATTCATTAATAGGCATAACGTATGTCTGGGTTAGAATTTGCTCCCTTTCAAATTTATTTATGCTCTTATTAACTGGAGGTTTAATTTTTTGTTGATAAACTTCTAAATTAAAACGTTCAGCAGCTTTTTTTAATTCATCGACAGGTTCTTCTTCCTCTTGTTTATCAGTAAATGCGTTTTCAAAAACAATTTTCCTATCGTCAAAAATCCAAACTGAAGCATCTAATGTAATCTTGAATTTAACATTTCCACTTAATTGAATAATCATAGATAATCCACCTCTTATAAAGTTAATATCTAGTTAACAATAACAGATAAATCTAAAATATTCACGAAATACAATTTAAATGAAGTAAATAAAAGTATATAAATATAATATTGTTTAGTACAATGAAATATAACAAGAAGAAAGTAGGTAATTTTATGAAACACCGCGTAACTCAAGTAATAAGCATTCTTTTTATAATTGGTATCATTGCACTTGTTTTAATGAAATGGTCAACCACCTTATTTTATATTTTAGGAATTAGTTTTCAATTATTATCAATTGTTATTTCATTTAGACTGTTTTTCATTGATAAACGGGGTACTAATTCTAAAGTAGCATGGATACTAATTGTCTTTGTTTTACCAATAATGGGTATTATTTTTTATTTTCTATTTGGACGTAATCCACAAACACGAAAGTTTTCTGAAGCACAGATAGTAGAAAGTGAAAAAATAATTGATACGATTCATGGAATTGATAAAAGTAATCTAATGGAAGCACCTAAGCTAGCATTAAAACAAGCAAAGTTAACGGAAATAGCGCCTCTAAATGGAAATAAGGTAGATATTTTAACAAACGGGGATATAACATTTGATGAAATATTAATTAATTTAAAAAAAGCTACTGATCATATTCATTTACAATATTACATATTCAAGTCAGATGAAATATCGACTCAAATTAGAGATATATTAATAGAAAAAGCTAAATCAGGTATAGAAGTAAGGTTTATGTATGATGGTTTAGGTTCTTACGGTCTGAGTTATGAATTTTTAGCACCATTAAGAAATGCAGGAGCTGAAGTTTATGCATATGATCCAATTTATTCACCTTGGATAGCCCGGACTGCTAACTTACGGAATCACAGAAAAATAATTGTTATTGATGGTCAAGTTGGTTTTACCGGAGGATTAAATGTAGGTGAAGAATATCGTTCAAATACAGATCAATTTAAAGTATGGAGAGATACACACATTCGTATTGAAGGATTAGCAGTAAGAGAATTGCAAGAAGCATTCTTAAAAGATTGGGTTTATTTAAAAAATGAAAATAATTCAGCAAATCATTTTATTTCAGACTTGGGTCTAGAGAAATATTTTAATCCAAAACCTTGTGGAAATGATTGGGCGCAAGTAATTTACGGCGGACCTTATGATTTAGAGAAACAAGTACGTGATTCTATGTTAAATTTAATAGAAAATGCTGAGGAGTCTGTCTGGATCGTTTCACCTTATTTTATTCCTGATGATGAATCATTAGCAGTTATTAGAAGGGTCGCAATGAATGGTATCGATGTAAAAGTAATTATTCCAGGAAAAGGCGATCGTGGTATATCATTTCATGGAAGTAACGCATTTATTGAGACAATGATCGATGCAGGAGCAGAAATGTATGCGTATGATAAAGATTCTTTTGTTCATGCAAAAATTATCATAGTAGATGGAAAAAAAGCAGCAGTTGGTACTGCTAATTTTGATGTACGTAGTTTTAGATTAAATCATGAATTAATGGTGTTTTTATATGAGGATTCTTTGGCAGTAAAACATTTGGTTAAAGATTTTAAACAAGATTTAATAGATAGCAGAGTTTATACAAAAGAACATATGCTTAAAAAATCTTTAATCCAAAAATTAAAAGAAAATTTATCTAGTTTATTATCACCCATATTATAAAGTATATAGTTGCAATTTATTATTTATAACGTTAATATTAAAGGAGTATATAACTTAACTTTTTAAATATAATAAAGATTCGAAAGTCTAGATGGAGGGATAGTATGGTATCTCAAATAAAACTTAAACAACGTGAAAAAGCTTATGAATTACTTAAAGTAGATGCAGAAAAAATTTTACGTTTAATAGAAGTACAAATAGAGAATTTTATGATGCCACAGTGTCCATTATATGAAGAAGTTCTAGATACACAGATGTTTGGTTTATCGAGAGAAATTGACTTTGCTACTCGTTTAGATTTAATTGATGAAGCAGATGGTAAAGATTTACTAGATAATCTAGAACGAAAATTAAATATTTTACATGAGACTGCACAAAAAACATTGTAAAATTAACATAAAACTTTGCTCAAATTATAGCAAAGTTTTTTTATTTAAAAACTAAGTAGATGTACTTACTCTCAAAAAATAGTGTGTTACGATCCATTAATATTAACCGAATTATTTAAACAAACTTGTCTTGGAGTGAATTAATTTGAAAAAACATTTGAAAAATTATGATTTTATGCTTATAATTACACCAATATTATTAGCAGCTTTTGGCGTAATTATGATTTATAGTGCAAGTATGGTTACTGCTGTAGCAGATGGGCTAAATAGTACATATTATTTATTTAAACAATTACAATGGTTTATTCTCGGTTTAATAGGATTTGTCTTCTTTGCAATATTTCCATATAAAAAATTACAAAAAATGACAAAAATAGTTGTTATTTTTAGTTTTATCTTATTAGCGATTGTGTTATTCTATGGAGAAACAGTAAACCAAGCTACACGTTCCATTAATTTTTTTGGCACGATTAATATTCAACCTGCAGAATTTGTAAAATTAGGAGTTATTATTTATCTAGCTTCTATTTATTCTAAAAAGCAAAATTATATTGGCAGTTTATCTAAAGCTGTTATTCCACCTTTGTTCCTTGTAGGTTTGTTAATTGTACTTATCCTACGACAACCTGATATCGGAACAGCTGGAATTGTAATGGCTACAACTTTAGTTATGATATCTTGTGCTGGTTTTAAAGTAAAACATTTAGCAGGAATAGGAGCTATGTTATTTTTAGTAGTAGCTACAGCGATACCATTAATGGCTACAGAAACACGTCTTGCAAGAATTACAGGAGCTTATCAGCCTTTTGCTTCTCCAGAATCAGAGGGATATCACCTTGTGCAATCTTATCTTGCCATTGGTTCTAGTGGGCTTTCAGGTGAAGGTTTAGGTCAGAGTATTCAAAAGCTAGGATATCTTTGGGGAGCACATACTGATTTTATTATGTCAATCATTGCTGAAGAGTTAGGTGTTATAGGAGTAATCGGCACCATTGGTTTGACAGCTCTAATCGTTCTAAGAGGATTGTACATTGCACGTTACTGTGAAGATCAATTCGGTACTTTATTAGCTGTAGGAATATCAGCGATGATAGGAATTCAAGCGATAATTAATTTAAGTGTAACGAGTGGATTGCTTCCGATTACCGGTGTACCTTTACCATTTATTAGTTATGGTGGTTCATCTTTATTTGTTCTACTAATATCAATGGGAATATTAAACAACATCGCTAAAAACGTTAATGAACAAGGCGATTTAATGAATGAGGATTCATTAAATATTAAACTTAAAAAAGAAAAATTACTACAAAAAGCGAGTAACTAAGCTTTTTGTAGTTAATTGACTATAAAGTTATATATTCTTAAATAATGCTTTTTTATGTTTTGAAAGTGGTTACAAAGTTTATAAAGGCTTATAAATATTATTAATTTAATCAGCTTGTTTCCATATTAAAGGGGGCGTTAGTATAAGTAATATATGCTTTATAAAACATAATCTTTTATGTCTAAATCTAAAATAAATGTAATTACACTATTAATATAAAAGGCTGAGTTTAATTAATTAAAATAAAAATGAAGATTTTAACTTAAGAAAGGAAGTATTAAAATATGAATGAGTCGACAAAGATAAGCAAAGTATTGGTAGCAAATAGAGGCGAAATTGCAATTAGAGTATTCCGTGCATGTACTGAATTGAATATTGATACAGTCGCAGTATACTCGAGTGAAGATTCAAATGCTTTACATCGATATAAAGCTGATGAGTCTTATTTAATTGGTGAAGGTAAATCACCAATTGACGCATACCTTGATATAGAAAATATAATTACATTAGCAAAAGAAATAGATGTCGACGCCATTCATCCTGGTTATGGATTCTTAGCAGAAAATATTGATTTTGCAAAACGATGTGAAGAAGAAAATATTATCTTTATCGGACCAACAAGTAAACATCTTAGTATGTTTGGTGATAAAGTAACGGCAAGAACTGTAGCAACAGAAGCAGGTCTACCAATCATACCAGGAACAAGCGAACCGGTAACTAGTCTTAAAGAGGTCGAGAATTTTGGAACAGAATATGGTTACCCAATTATAATCAAAGCGACACTTGGTGGTGGTGGGCGTGGAATGCGAATTGTTAATGATGAGTCAGAGCTATCAGAGTCATACGACCGTGCTAAATCAGAAGCTAAATCAGCATTTGGTAATGATGAAGTTTATGTTGAAAAGTATATTGAAGATCCAAAACATATAGAAGTTCAAGTTATTGGAGATCAGAATGGAAACATTGTTCATCTTTTTGAAAGAGATTGTTCTGTTCAAAGACGTCATCAAAAAGTAGTCGAAGTTGCTCCAAGTATTAACTTAGATGAAAAATTACGTGATGATATTAACAATGCTGCTGTTCAGCTAATGAAAAATATCGGTTATATAAATGCTGGAACAGTTGAATTTTTAGTGTCTAAAAATGAATTTTATTTTATTGAAGTAAATCCAAGAATTCAAGTAGAACATACAATCACTGAAATGATCACAGGTATTGATATTGTTCAAACCCAGTTAAAAGTTGCAGATGGATTAGATTTACATAGTGATTCAATTGGAATTCCTAAGCAAGAGGATATTAAAACAAATGGTTTTGCTATTCAATCACGTGTCACGACGGAAGACCCTTTAAATGATTTCTTCCCGGATACTGGTAGAATTATGGTTTATCGTACAGGTGGAGGATTTGGTGTAAGGTTAGATGCTGGGAATGGTTATCAAGGTGCTGTCATTTCGCCTTATTACGACTCGCTTTTAGTTAAAGTATCAACATGGGCACTTACGTTTGAACAAGCTTCAAAAAAAATGGTGAGAAATTTAAAGGAATTTAGAATAAGAGGTATTAAAACGAATATTCCATTCTTAACGAATGTTATGTTACATAAAGACTTTAAGTCAGGGGCGTATAATACAAGTTTTATTGATCAATCACCTGAATTATTTAAGTTCCCTAAACGTCAAGATAGAGGGACAAAACTATTAACTTATATAAGTGATATGACAATTAATGGTGTAGAAGGCGTAGCTAAAAAGAAAAAACCTGTATTTTCTCCAATTATCAAACCAAAAATAAATATCTTAGAAGAAATACCAGCTGGAACAAAACAAATACTAGACGAACATGGACCTGAATACTTAGCGAAATGGTTAAAAGACCAACCAAGAACACTTTTAACAGATACGACATTCCGAGATGCGCATCAATCATTATTAGCTACACGTGTGAGAACAAAGGACATGTTAGAAATTGCAGATGAAACAGCGCGTTTACTTCCTGATTTATTTTCAATGGAAATGTGGGGCGGAGCAACATTTGATGTTTCTTACCGTTTTTTACGTGAAGATCCTTGGGAACGTTTAATCGAGCTACGTCAAAAAATGCCTAATGTATTATTTCAAATGTTACTACGAGCAAGTAATGCAGTGGGATATAAAAATTACCCAGATAACGTAATAGAAAAATTTGTTAAAGAAAGCTCTGAAGCAGGAATTGACGTCTTTAGAATATTTGATAGCTTAAATTGGCTAGAAGGAATTACACCAGCAATTGAAGCGGTCAGAAAAAATAACAAAGTAGCAGAAGCTTCAATGTGTTATACGGGGAATATATTAGATAAAGGAAACAAGAAATATGATTTAGATTACTACATTAATTTAGGAAAAGAATTAGAAACTGCTGGAGCCCATATATTAGGCATAAAAGATATGGCAGGTTTATTAAAGCCAGAAGCAGCTTATCAATTAATTTCTGAACTTAAGGATAACCTCGATATCCCAATCCATTTACACACACACGATACTAGTGGTAATGGCGTTGCCATGTATGCTCGAGCAATTGAAGCAGGGATTGACGTTGTCGATGTTGCAGTAGGCGCTTTATCTGGTTCAACATCTCAGCCGAGTGCCCAATCACTTTATTATGCTTTAGAAGGAACGAAGGCGCAACCAAAAATGGATATCACAAATTACGAGAGCCTTTCAACATATTGGGAAGGTGTAAGAAACTATTATGAAGATTTTGAAAGTGGTATGAAATCACCACATACCCAAGTTTATAAACACCAAATGCCTGGAGGACAATACAGTAATTTACAACAACAAGCTAAAGGTGTTGGATTAGGTAACCGCTGGAATGAAGTAAAAGCTATGTACAGCATAGTTAATAATATGTTTGGTGACATTATAAAAGTGACTCCGTCATCAAAAATAGTCGGCGACATGGCGTTATTTATGGTTCAAAATGATTTAACAGAAGAAGAAGTATATGAACGTGGAAACGAAATTGACTTTCCGGCGTCAGTTATTGAATTCTTTAGAGGTGACATAGGTCAACCTTATCAAGGATTCCCAGAAAAATTACAAAAAATAATATTAAAAGAGCACAAACCATTAACTGATCGACCTGGAAAACTACTTGAACCAGTCGATTTTAATGAATTAAAAAAAGAGTTAGAGAATAAAACATCAGAAGAAGTAACGGATTTAGATCTAATCTCTTACGCACTTTATCCAGAAGTATACACAAGTTATGTTAATTTCTGTAAAGACTATGCAGACGTATCTGTGCTTGACACGCCAACTTATTTTTATGGAATGAGACTCGGAGAAGAGATAGAAGTTGAGATCCAAAAAGGAAAACGCTTATTTATTAAATTATTAACTATCTCAGAACCAAGAACTGATGGATCGCGTGTTCTTTATTTCGAATTAAATGGACAATCTAGAGAAATTATCATCAAAGATAAAAATATAGAATCACTGATTCAAGAATTACCAAAAGCAGATCCTAGTAAGAAAAAAGAAGTAGGAGCAACAATGCCAGGAACGGTTGTAAAAGTATTATGCGAAGAAGGCGACACTGTAGAACACGGGGATTATTTAATTATCACAGAAGCAATGAAAATGGAAACAACGATTCAAGCGCCATTTGATGGAGTTATTAAACGTATTTATGTACAAGATGGTGCAGCATTATCAGCTAATGATTTATTAATTGAATTTGAATAATTTAGATAAAGGCAAGAAATATGTTAATATATTTCTTGCCTTTACTTTTGGATAGGAGTTAATTAATGAAAATAAATATACTACATGAAGATAATCATTTATTAGTTGTAGAAAAGCCCGTTAACATGCTTGTACAAGCCGATAAAACAAAAGATGAAGATTTACTAACCTTGTTAAAAGATTATATAAAAAAAGAATATAATAAACCAGGAGCAGTTTTTTTAAGTTTAGTACATCGGTTAGATCGTCCAGTAGGTGGAGCAATTGTATTTGCTAAAACATCAAAGGCTGCAAGTAGATTATCTGACCAGTTGAGAAGACGTGTGATTGAAAGGGAATATTTAGGAATTGTTAGAGGTAAAGTAAAAAAAGAGCAGGCCAAGTTAGAAAATTACTTATTAAAAGATAATCAAAAAAATGAAGTTTCAATTGTATCTAAAGATACAAAAAACAGTCAAAAAGCAATTTTGACTTATAAAAAACTAAAAGAGGAAAAAGAATTATCTTTATTAAAGGTTAAATTAGAAACAGGAAGGTCGCATCAAATTAGAGTTCAGTTAGCAGGTATGGGTCATCCATTATTTGGAGATCAAAAATATGGATCTAATATTAATAAAGTAGGCCAGCAAATTTCGCTCTGGTCACATAAGTTAAAATTTAAACACCCAACAAAAGATGAAATGGTAGAGGTTATTTCTTTTCCTCCTAAAACAGAACCTTGGAATAAGTTTAATATCAATTAAAAAGAAATCAAAGCAAATTTGCTTTGATTTCTTTTTTTATATAGAATTATTTATTTAATCTAGCACTTCTTGAAGATAGTAAGATGAAATAACTCAACATACCGAAGTAACAGGTAATAACCAACGCATGGAAAAGAGCAACGATTAATGTAAGGTTAGCATCAAGTCCATATGCTACACCGTTTAAAACAACTAGTGCACCAAAGATTACTTGTGAAGTAATTAAACCTAATGTGATTACCCAACCCCAATACATAACTCTGCTTTTTTTGTAGTTTTTAAATATTTTTATAAAGAATACAATCGTCCAAATAAATAAAAGACCTGCAAAAAGGCGGTGTCCCATTTGAATCCACTGATAGAAATTATAGCTAGCAAAATCAAAAGGCGCTGAATTTATACAAAATGGCCAATTTTGACAAACAAGACTAGCTTCAGTATGCCTTACTAACGCACCAGTATAGACAACAATTATTGTAAAAATAGTTAATAAATAAATTTCTACACGATGTTTTTTTTCAATGAAAAGTTGTTTAGCATCAAATTTTGTATCAACTTCAAAAATTAATAATGTAAGCAGGAATACAGATGCAAAAGATACAAGAGATATTCCAAAATGAGCTGCAAGAATAAAGTCAGATTGGCCCCACATAACAGCAGCAGCCCCTATAAGTCCTTGTAAAATTAAAAAGAAAACAGAAAGAAAAGCAAGGAATTTTACTTCTTTAATATGACCAATTACTTTCCAAGCGATAATTGCGAGTAGTAAAATAGTGATACCCATAACGGATGATACTAACCTGTGACTTAATTCGATAACTAGCTCAGGTGTTATGTCTGTTGGAATTAACTGTCCATTACAAAGTGGCCAACTATCCCCACAACCTGCACCAGAATCTGTTTTTGTAACTAAAGCGCCTCCAAGTAAAATAAATAACATACCTAAACTTGAAACGACTCCTAAAGATTTTAATGTTCTTATCATATATTTTCCTCACTTTATTAAAAATAATTTTAGTCTAAAAAACAATAAAGATAACTGCTACTAGATATCATACGACTATTAGGTTAGATAAATCAATTAAATGAAATAGTTTAAAGGAAATAAAACATAACATGTCACACATTTGTAATAATTATGTTGTTTTTTTTAATAAACACTACAGCTGTAGTGAAAAAGTTTGCATTTTGTCCATAAATTTGATAAATATAGTATTAGAACAAATATTAAGTACACTTTGTAGGAGCTAATTATATTTCTTTTTAAAGGTTTCAAAATTACAAAGAATCATGCTATACTTATTGCTACGCTCTACTTATTCCAAGTAATGATGTAAGATCTTCTTGTATTAGTAAAACTTTATTTACAGAGGATGTGAAATCACTTATAATTGGATAAGTGAAGAAGTTACTTAATTTATCAACGAAGTGAAGAGTCTAAAGGTTAGTTACGATGATTACCTATTATAAGCAAATAAGTGGGAGTAACAAATCCATTCATTTATAATGATGAATGCTTGTTAACTAAATTAGCAGATGATTATCATTTTGTTAGTTTTCTAAAACGAGTGATTGCTTAACTATCTTAATATGACAGAGGGGGAGTAATATAGAATAACTGTTATTCTAAAAGATAGCTAAAAGTTCTTTAATGAATCACTTCTAAAAGAACGTAACTAGATTTAATTATCTCAAAAATAAATATAAAAATTCATTTAACTATAGAGCTCAAGTAACAAATTGACTCTTCACATGTTCTATAATAATGAATAATATTATTTGTTTTGGATAAACTAAAGAGGATTAGACAAAAGAAAGAGAGGTATGCGTACATGAAAAAGTGGTTGGGGAAGTTTAAAACACTTACTTTATTAGGTTTACTAACTATTGTACTTGCAGGTTGTGGTAAAGAAAATTTAACAGCACTAGCTCCTAAAGGTGGTAGCGCAGATACATCCCTGTATTTAATTATTTTAACAACAACAGTTATGTCACTTGTATTTTTAGCGGTAGTTATTCCGTTTGTTATTGTCTTACTTCGTTTCCGTAAGAAAAAAGGTGACGCAGACTTTATTCCTGAGCAAGTAGAAGGAAATCAAAAATTAGAAACAATTTGGACTATTATTCCAATAATTCTAGTTGTAATCATGGCAGTTCCTACAGTTCTAGCAACATTCGAACTCGCAGACGATGCCGATGCAAGTGAACATATAAATATTAATGTTACAGGTAATCAGTACTGGTGGCATTTCGACTATGAAGATGAAGAGATTGCTACAAGTCAAGATATGTACATACCTGTAGATACAAAAGTTTATGTTCATTTAATTACTTCAGATGTATTACACTCATTCTGGGTACCTACCCTAGCTGGTAAGTTAGACGTTAACCCAGAAAACGTAAATACGATGTTTATGGACGCGCAAGAAGAAGGCGTTTATTATGGTAAGTGTGCTGAGCTTTGTGGTCCGTCTCACTCATTAATGGACTTTAAAGTTGTTGCAGTAAGTGAAGATGATTTTGATACTTGGGTTACAGACATGCAAGACTTTGATTCTGAAGAATTAGAGCTAGATGCAATTGCTACTGAAGGTCAAGAGTTATTTGATTCAAAAAGTTGTTTAAGCTGTCACGCAACTGATAACCAAGAGTACCAAGCTGGATCTCTTCCAATTGGTCCTGATTTAACAAGTTTTGCAGATCGTTCACGCTTTGCTGGTATACTATTACCAACAGAAGAAAATTTAGTTGATTGGATTGTTGATCCTGAAACAATTAAGCCTGGAAATAAGATGACTGGGGCTTATGACGTTACAGAAGAAGAAGCAGAGAAAATTGCTCATTATTTAATGCAGTTATCGCCTTCTGATGTTACTGCAGATAGTGTAGATCAAGAAAAGTAAATTATTATTTAGGAGGTATAAATCGTGAGTATTACAGCTACTGGAAAAAGAAGTTTTGGAGCTTTTCTGTGGGATTATTTAACAACTGTTGACCATAAAAAAATTGCTTTTTTATACCTAGCTGGTGGAGGTTTCTTCTTCATACTAGGTGGTTTAGAAGCACTTGTTATAAGAATACAGCTTATTGTTCCGGAAAATGATTTTGTTTCAGCCGGATTTTATAATGAAATGATTACAATGCACGGTACTACCATGATATTCCTAGCCGGGATGCCATTGTTAATTGGTTTAATGAACTTTGCTATGCCATTACAAATAGGTGCTAGGGATGTTGCATTTCCTTTCTTAAACTCATTAGGGTTTTGGTTGTTTATGTTTGGTGGTACGTTACTAAATTTAAGTTTTCTATTAGGTGGAGCGCCTGACTCAGGTTGGACATCTTATGCTTCACTTGCATTACAATCACCTGGACATGGTGTTGACTTCTATATTTTAGGTTTACAAATAGCAGGTGCTGGTACATTAATGGGTGGTATTAACTTTATCGCAACTATTGTTACAATGCGTGCACCAGGTATGACATATATGCGTATGCCGCTATTTACTTGGTCAACATTAATTACAAGTGTTTTAATTTTATTTGCTTTCCCAGCATTAACAATTAACTTGTTCTTACTAATGTTTGATCGTATGTTTGATACAGCATTCTTTAACGTAGCTTTAGGTGGTAATACGATTATTTATCAACATTTATTCTGGATATTCGGACACCCTGAAGTTTACATTTTAATTTTACCGCTCTTTGGATTATTTAGTGAGATATTCTCAACATTCTCTAAAAAGCGTCTATTCGGTTATACGGCAATGGTATTTGCTACAATGTTAATTGCATTCTTAGGGTTTATGGTTTGGGCTCACCACATGTTTACTGTTGGTCTAGGTCCTGTAGCTAACTCTATATTCGCAGTTGGTACAATGGCAATCGCTGTTCCAACCGGTATTAAGATATTTAACTGGCTTGCCACAATGTGGGGCGGTCAAGTAACGATTAACTCAGCAATGCTTTGGGCGTTAGGTTTCATTCCATCGTTTACTATTGGTGGTATGACAGGAGTTATGTTAGGTTCATCAGTTGCTGACTATCAGTATCATGATACTTACTTTGTTGTTGCTCACTTCCACTATGTAATTGTTGGTGGTACAATCTTTGGTATCTTTGCTGGGTTACATTACTGGTGGCCTAAGATGTTCGGTAAAGTATTAAATGATGCACTAGGTAAACTTACGTTTTGGTTATTCTTTATAGGTTTCCATATGACGTTCTTTATTCAACATTTCTTAGGATTAATGGGAATGCCGCGTCGTTACTGGGTATTCTTAGAAGACCAAGGACTTGATATGGGTAACATGATAAGTACAATAGGTGCATTCTTTATGACTGCTGGTGCGCTTGTATTCTTATACAACATCGTTTATACAGCTATCAAAGAAGAAAAAGCATCAGCAGACCCGTGGGACGGTCGTACTTTAGAATGGTCAATCCCTTCACCACCACCATTTTATAACTTTGAGCAACTTCCACTCGTACGTGGTTTAGATGCGTTTTGGTTAGAAAAAATGGAAGGTGACGGAACTATGCCAGCAGGAGAACCTCTACAAGATGTTCACATGCCTAATGGTTCGTTCTTACCGTTCTTAATGAGCTTAGGGTTCTTTGTAGCAGGATTTGGATTCATTTACCAAACAGATAATTCATTATGGTATTTAGCACTATACGGCGGTATGGCATTTGCAATAGGTTGTATGGTTGTTCGTTCAATTAAAGACGATCATGGATTCTACATCCCTAAAGAAGAACTTCAAAAAGTACTTGATAGGGAGGCTAAATAAATATGAGTTATGATCCAAGTTTATATCCAGAAGTAATGCCTGCCGAACCAGAAAAGGCTACCCTTGAAGGAAAAAATAAGTTTTTTGGCCTATGGTTTTTCCTAGGTGGAGAAACAGTTTTATTTGCTAGTTTATTCGGAACGTATTTAGCATTAAAAGACTCAACAGCAGGTGGTCCTTCTGGTGAGGAGATTTTTGGACTAGGTCTAGTATTCTTTATGACAATGTTACTATTAACTAGTTCATTAACAAGTGTTTATGCTATGTATCATATGAGAAATAACGATTTTAAGAAAATGATGTTATGGTTAGGAATTACAGGCCTTCTAGGTGTTGGATTCTTAACAGCTGAAATTTATGAGTTTGCTCATTACATTACTGAATACGGATTTACATTCCAGTCTTCAGCATTTGGTTCAGCATTCTTTGCTTTAGTAAGTTTCCATGGTGGACACGTAGTGTTTGGAATCGCATGGTTAATTACATTAATGATGAGAAATGCTAAGCGAGGTTTAAATCTATATAATGCGCCTAAATTTAACACATTTAGTTTATATTGGCACTTTGTAGACGTCATTTGGGTATTCGTATTCACTGTAGTGTACTTAATGGGGAAGGTGGGTTAATTTATGACTGAAGAAACGAAAATTGATCACACTCAAGCATTTCAACGAAAGAAAAATAAAGAAGAAATGCAAAAACAATTAATCTCATTTGGATTAATGATTGTATTTACTTTAATAGCTTTTGCTATGGTCGCAACAGGTGGAATTAGTAAAATATATGTTATTCCAGTATTGTTCATTATGGCAATTGTTCAAGCAGGATTCCAGTTTTATTATTTCATGCATATGAAAGAAAAAGATCATGAAATGCCAGCTACGCTTATTTATGGAGGCGTATGGGCAGCATTTTTAACACTATGTGGTTTAGTAGTTATTACATGGTGGTAGAACTAAGAAAACCCGAGAATATAATTCTCGGGTTTTTATTTTGCTAAATTCTTAATAATTAGGTATTCTTATAAGAGTAGATACTCCTTAGAATTGTCATATCTACGTAACATTTATCTATTTTTTTGCGGTATAATTAAAAGTAGTTAACAAATTAAAATGAGGTGATCGATATATGTGGTTGGAGTTGCAGATATTTGGTTTTAGAGCATTATGGAGTCCGTATTTTTTAGCATTCGTCTTATTGCTTAGTTTACTATATTATTTATTTACTGGTCCATATAGACATGTGTTTGGTGATGTAAAAAAAGCTACGTTTAACGAACAAGCATTGTTTTATAGTAGTATGTTTGTTTTATATTTAGCTGAAGGTTCGCCAGTAGATTTAATGGCTCATATTATGATGAGTGCTCATATGACTCAAATGGCTCTTTTTTATATGGTGTTTCCGATATTAGCTATTCGTGGTTTACCAATTTGGTTATTGGAAAAAATTATTAATATAAAAGGTTTAAAAACTTTTTTCAAAATAGTTACCATACCATTAATAGCTTTACTTGTTTTTAACAGTTTATTTGCTTTATACCATATACCAGCTGTGTTTGATTATTCTAAATCATCCCAGCTTATTCACGAGTCTATTAAAATATTTCTATTAGTTACATCATTTTTCATGTGGTGGCCAGTAGTTACTCCGTTTAAGCGTGCAAATAATTTAAATCCATTGTTAAAAATGGTTTATCTTTTAGGAAGTACGGTAATCATATCCATAGCATGTGCTTTGTTAATCTTCTCAAGTAACCCGATGTATGAAGTTTATACAGCTGAAGGACCATGGTTACAAGCACTTAGTTTATGTGTCCCAGGCGATGTATTAGACGGTTTAGCACCTACTTTATCTGGAGCAGATATGTTTTCACCTTTGAATGCAGTTGAAGACCAACAATTAGGTGGAATTATTATGATGATTGTTCAACAAATTATTTATGGCTTTGTAATTGCTTGGATATTCTTCACATGGTTTTCTAAGAAAAGTCTAGAAAATGATCCAATGCCATCAGAAGCAGAACAATTTAAAAAAGGAATAGTTCATCCTCATGAAGTAAAATAAATTTCGCTTTTATTTTACACTTAGTAACTCAATAGATAATATAAATAAGAAAAAAACCTCCTTATGTAGTCACATAGGGAGGTTTTTTGAACTATTTTTGATATTTTTCAATATCTTTTTGTAAATCTTTTAGTAAGTTATTTGCGCGTTCAATTAGGTTTTCTGGGAAGTTTTCTTCTTCACCATATTCAATACCATGCGGATAATAATGTTTTCCTAAAACAGGTGTTTTAAGTTTAATAACCGCATTACGACTATCAACATCGCCTTCGATTGCTTCGCCAAAAATTCTAATATAATATGTAACATTTTTCTCTTGTGAATCAATTCTATAATCATATGTTACTCGCTCATAGTCCCACTGGCCTGCGCGAATGAATGCGTGTTCCCCCATTAAATGGTCAAGTGGTTTTATATCAAGTACAGCATTGCCAATTCCCATGTCTTCTAAATTCATTTTATCCACCTCGTGTATTTAGTATCATTAAAACTATCATAGTAGAAAAAAGCAAAAGTTGCAATCAAAACATCTATTATTAAATAATTTAACTAAAATAAATTCATTTTTCATTGATATTAAATAAATATAATTATAAGATAATAGAAGAAAGATATGTGTAAACTATAAGATTTAAAAAAGTGAAAAAAGATGTTAGAATGTATATGGAGGTGTAATAATGATTACAACATTAGAACATATAGATATATTAGATAAATCTGATATTGTTTCTGAAATTATAAAGAAAAGCAGTGAAATGAATATATATATAGAAAAAGAAAAAGCTTTACGTGAAAATAAAGAAGCTCAAGGGTTAATTTCTGATTTTAGTAGAATGAAAGAGCAATATGAAGAAGCTCAAAGGTTTGGTACATATCATCCAGATTATAATAAAATTATGCAAACAGTACGTTCAACTAAAAGAAAGATGGATATGAATGAATATGTAGCTGCATATAAATTAGCGGAAAGGAATTTACAAAACCTACTTGATGAGGTAAGTAAATATATTGCGGGAAGCGTAAGTAGTTCAATTATAATTCCTGAAGAAGGGATACTTGCAGCATCAGGTTGTGCAAGTGGAGGTTGTGGGACTGGTGGTTCGTGTGCTTGTTAACTTACTATTTAATGAAATGAGGGAAATCAATGCGAGTAAAAAGACAAGGTATAATTGTTTGGTTTCAACATAAAAGAAATATAAAACAAATTAAACGTTTTGGTCATTTAATTTATGTTTCTAAGCGTATGAGATATGCGGTCATTTATGTGAACCAAGATGAAATAGAAGACGTTGAACAAGCTATGTCAAAGTTGTCCTATATATTAAAAGTTGAACGATCTTTCAAACCTTTTATTAGTACAGATTACGAAAACGCAATCCCTGACGAAGCTAAAATCTACGATTATAAGATGGGAATATAACCTTTGTAAATAATTTACAAAGGTTTTTATTTTAAGTACAGCTAGACATATTATCTAGAGTCAACTATAATTTATTTGAGAATTGCATAAAGTTTAGGGAGGAATTGTGTGAAGAAGTTAGCAATAGTTCCAGGCAGTTTTGATCCAATTACTAATGGGCACATTGATATTATTAGAAGAGGCGCAAATATTTTTGATGAAATAGCAGTTGTTATTTTTAATAATTCTGCTAAAAAATCATTATTTACAGTTGAAGAAAGAATTCATTTAATTAAAGAAGCTACTAAAGAAATAGGTAATGTGTCTGTTGATGTATCAGATGATTTATTAATCAATTATGCAAAAAATAAAGAAGCATTTGTAGTATTAAGAGGATTAAGAGCAGTCAGTGACTTTGAATACGAAATGCAAATTACGTCAATGAATAGACGTTTAGCAAAAGATATTGAAACATTCTTTGTAATGACTAATAATCAATATTCTTTTTTAAGTTCAAGTATCGTTAAAGAGGTTGCAAAGTATCAAGGCGATATACATGGTCTTGTACCTGAAATTGTAGAAAAAGCGTTAAAAGAAAAATATGCCTAAATATCAGTCATTTAATTTTAAAGTTTCAAAAAAACGATTAATTGCTCTTTTTTCAATTATAATTATATTTAGTTTTATATCACTTTATAAATTACCTTACTATATATATACACCAGGAAAAGCAGCAGACCTTGAAGAAATTGTAAAAGTGGAAAATGGTTATGCAAGCGAAGGATCTATACATTTATTAACGGTTGGAGGTCGCCCAGCAACACCTTTGCTATTTGCGATTGCAAAAATAATGCCGCATCATGATATTATTCCATCAAAAGAAGCTCGCCCACATGGTATTTCAGATGAAGACTATTTAAAAAGTCAATTAAGCTTAATGGAAAATTCTCAGGAAGCTGCCTTAGTCGTTGCATATGATACTGCTAATGCAGATATTGATATTACATACAATGGTGTCTACGTTTTAGGAGTAATTGAAGGTATGCCAGCAAGCAAGGTTTTGGAAGTGGGAGATTTAATAACTAAAATAAATAATCAAGAAATATCTGAAGCTAAAGATTTAATGACTTATATAGAAAGCTTAGATGAAAAGAATGAAATTGAAATAAATTTTGAGCGTGAGAATAAAACGTATAAAAAAAAGGTTGAACTAGAAAAGTTTCCTAATGAAGATAAAGTAGGTATGGGTATTCAGCTTATTACAAACCGAGAAGTTGAAGTAAACCCAGATGTGAAATTTTCAAGTGGGAATATCGGAGGTCCGAGTGCAGGACTTATGTTTGCATTATCTATTTACAATCAATTGAGTGAAGATGATTTTACTTCAGGATTAAAAATAGCTGGTAGTGGTCAATTAGACTATGAGGGAAAAGTACTACCAATTGGCGGTATAGATAAAAAAGTAATTGCAGCCGATAAAAAAAGTATAGATATTCTTTTTGCTCCAGCAATTCAAACTAATGGTATATCCAATTATGACGAAGCGAAAGAAACAGCTAATGAAATTAAAAGTGACATTGAAATTGTTCCTGTTGAAACCTTTCAGGATGTTTTAGATTATTTAAAAACAGTTGCTAAATAAATCAGGCAACTGTTTTTAATTTATAATAATAGGGGGAGCGTATTCTTGTTTTATTAAGTTATTTCGATATTTAGGAGAAACAGCTGAATAATAAATATCGCTCACTTTAGAATCTAAAGAATCCTTACCAAATGATTTTAAACTAGAACTAATATTTACTTCTAATTCACCTTTTATTTTATTGAGATAAGTTTGTCCTTGTTTAGTCATACCTAGTAATCTGATTTGATTGAAATTTTTATGATAGTTATCAAGTTCATATTGTGTTGTAGAGGTCAATATATGAGTAAATATTCGTTGGATTTTAACCCACGTATATCGCTTTGTTTTTACAAGTCGCATCCAGTGATTAAATGATTCAGCTACTTGAGCTGTATCTTTAATTCTGTTATGCAGTCCTTCGTCAACTAAAGCAATTTTACTTAAATCTGACCTAGATGAGCTAAGAACTTTATATTGTAAAAGGTCAAAATAATTTTCCCAAATATGATAAGTATTAGCGAGCTGTTTATAAACATTAAACTCATGAATTGTCTCATTAGGAAGTGATGATTTGACAGTTTGAGTCATGCCATTTGTTATGATTTCTTTTCTTATACTTGTAGCACTAGAAATTTTACTACTTAATTTTACATCATGATAAGCGTTGTTAGTTCGTTTTATAGTATGCAATTCAATAGGTAGTGCGTTTAATAAAACTTCTTTAACATAATTAAATCCAAGTATATTATTTGGTTCTAATACGTCTAAATCAAAACCAATATCTTGATACGCTAAATTATTAGCAAGCGGATAGGAATATCCTTTAGCTAATTCACGCTTAAGTATAGAATCAAATTTAATTTTATTGTTATTTAATATGTGAAAGTTATTTATAAATGATTTTATAGAACCAGATTCACTGCCGAAACAAAGCGAGTCGATTTTTAGTGCATTTAACACTTTAATAGCACCATGAGAGAATAATGTACTACTTTGAACAGAATAAGCGTAGGGTAGCTCTAAAACGATATCTACACCTGATTTGAGCGCAGCTCTAGCACGAGAAAACTTATCTGTGATTGCTGGTTCACCTCTTTGTAAAAAAGATCCACTCATAACAGCAATTAAACAATCAGCTTGTGTAACACTTCGCGATTCTTCCAAATGATAGATGTGTCCATTATGAAAAGGATTATATTCAACAATCAGACCACAAGCTTTCATATATTCAACTCCTCGTGTATAATGTAATTAATATTGTAACAAAATTAATAAGGAAAACTCAATCTTTTTTATTCAAAAAGGTTGACAATTTGGCCGTTTCCTTTTAAAATTACTCATGTTGCCTAGAGGTGATTTATAATGAAGTTCACATTGAACCAAATTTACGAAGAAAGTTATTCAGGTCCTTTTCAGTTCAAAGAAACAGTAGATGTTTCAGATATACCTTCAGTGATTGAAAGTGATATAAGAAAGATATCGACAGTTACAGTGAGTGGCATATGTTCAGTAGATGGTGATGAAATCATTTTCAACTACTCAATTAAAGGTGAAGTAATTTTACCTTGTGCTCGTACTTTAGTTGACGTTCCTTACGAACTCGACATTAACACAACTGAGATATTTACAACAGATTTAACTGTTCCACTAGATAATGAAGATGAAATTCATTCCATTCCTGGTGAAGAGGTAGATTTAGACCCTTATATTAAAGAAGAAATTATTCTAAATATTCCTTTTAGAGTGTTTTCAGATGAAAAAGTTGTTGAAGAAGGAAAAGGCTGGGCGTATTTTACAGAAGATGAAAAAGAACAAACAGATTCTGATAAGATAGACCCACGATTAGAAAAACTACAGATTTTATTAGATAAAGAAGATAAAACGAAGTAGTCATTATATAGAATTGTAAGGGAGGTGTACGATATGGCAGTTCCAAAAAGAAGAACATCTAAGAAAGTTACAAGACAAGGTCGTACTCATAAAAAAATTACAGCACCAGGTTTAGTAGAGTGTCCAAATTGTAGTGAGTATACTAAACCACATCACGTATGTAAATCATGTGGTCAGTATGATGGTAAAGTAGTAGTAGAACAGTAAAATGTTCATTTAAAACAGATATTAGGAAGATAATCCTAATATCTGTTTTTTTATCAAATAATGCATTATTATAATTAATAGAGATTAAAATCAGGAGGGAAGATAATTTGAGTAAAGAAGTAGAATACATATACGACCCAAGAGGATTTGGTACTTTATTTATTAATCGAGCAGATAAAAAAAATGCAATTTCTAGAACTGCTGCAATAGAATTAAATAATCTGATTGATCAAATAGAAATTGATCAAATTAAATTCTTAGTAATTAATAGTGCAAAAAGTAATGTGTTTTGTGCAGGTGGAGATCTTAATGATTTAAATGATGAATTAACGAATGATGAAGCGTACGAAGATTTAAAACTAATGAAAAACTTTCTTTTTAAATTAGCAACATTTCCACTTCCAACAGTTGCTCTACTTCATGGAATTGCATTAGGTGGAGGATGTGAACTCGCAACAGCATGCGATTTTAGAATAGCAAAAGAAGATACCCGTTTTGGATTTGTACAAGCAAATTTAGGTATTTTACCAGGTTGGGGTGGTGGTGCATTACTTTATGAAAAAGTTGCACAAACATTTGCTTATAAATGGATTATGGAAGCTGAAATATACAGCGCCGAATATTTAAAAGAAAATGGTTGGATTCATAAAATAATATCTACAAAGGATTGGAACGAAGATAATTTACTCAAAACATATTTAAAAAGGTCACATGGACAAATGTTGCATTTAAAAAGTCAATACTTAGAAAAAGTGAATTTAGAAAAAATATACGAAGATATGGATTTAGAATCAAGTCGAAGCGCAAGTTTATGGGAATCAGAAGAACATAAATTAGCGGTGTCTAGTTTTTTAAAAAAATGAAACGAAAAAAGAAGCAATAAATTGCTTCTTTTTTATGTGTAAATTATTAAATTTGTTTAACACCTTTAGGCATCCAAATATAAGGATTTTCCCCGAGGTCTCTTTCCATATTATATGATGCTTTTTCAAAGCCCATATAATCCCAAAATCCATGAGAATCAATAAATGGATTCGTTTTTATAGGTAAATTAAAACTTTTTGCGTAATCTACTAGTAACCGTGCATAATTGTTACCTCTATACTCAGGTAATACTTCTAGTTTCCAGAGTACTAAATAATCTTGAGGTGGATCAAAATAATCATCAAATTTAGCAGAACGTTCATATAAGCTCATTCGAGCAACCAATGTACTTCCATAGTAAATTCCATAAAATGGAGATTCACTGTCATTTTCAACAAGGTTATTTTTTAAATCGTCAAGCATTGATAATTCTTGAAGCCCGTAAGCTTGAAATTGTTTGAAATCTTCTAAAGTTTTATAATTGATTAAAAGTCTCTCTACTTTAATTTCTCTCATAAAGATCTACCCTTTCCAAAAGTATATTATAATCTCTCTCTATATATTTTCATTATAGTATAAATTAGATTAGAATGAAATAAGATACTGTAGTTATCTTTAATATTAGTGAATATAGGTGAATTATCATGAAAATTTCTATTATAGGTGCAGGATCATTAGGTTTGTTATACGGTTATTATTTAGCAGATAATCATGAAATAACTTATTATATAAGAAATAAACAGCAAATTTCTAAACTTAATGAGCATGGTGTTAGACTAACTGGAAGTAGTAAAAGTAAAAAAGTTAAAGCTGAAATAATTGATAAGTGTAAAACGAGTGACTTATTTATAATTGCATTAAAACAAACAGAATTACCTAGTTTTATAAAAAAATATCAATCTATTTTAAGAAATAAACCCATTTTATTCTTGCAAAATGGATTAGGCCATATAGAATATATAAAAAAATATAATCTAGAAGCGGTTATTACAATTGTTGAGCATGGGGCATTTAAAAAAGGATATTATGAAGTAAGTCATTTAGGTAAAGGGAGTACTAAAATTGCTGCTTACTCTAAATTAGCTGACCAATCGAAAGAGAAGGTTAATAAACTAAATCATCCAGTATTAAACTTTATTAATTATAGCGATTGGAAACAAATTAGTTATGAGAAATTAGTTGTTAATGCAGTAATCAATCCATTAACAGCAATTTTTGATATTCCAAACGGAGAATTATTAAAAAATTCGCACTTAAAATCAATCAGTGAATCTCTCTGTAAAGAAGCGTCAGCAATTTTAGCTTTAGACCACAATTTACAATGGCAGAATATAATTAGAATTTGTACGGCAACTTCTAAAAACACTTCTTCGATGAGAGCAGACATTCTATCGGGTAAGCAAACAGAAATAGAATCAATTGTAGGTTACCTACTCAAACAAACGCAATTTAATTATCCATATTTAGAATTTGTTTATAAAGGTATAAAAGCATTAGAAGAAAGAGGCGTAAAGGATGAGTAATTTATTTTTTGATGGTGGGAAGATTGTATTTTACTTAATTCCTTTTATAATAACGTTTATTATTTATCGGTTTATCTACCGAAAAAATCCAAATGTAAAACAAGCAATGAAAAAAACAATTACTTATTCTACTTTAATTTATATAATTAGCGTCTTGTATGTTATCCGGATGATCTTTGGAAGTTATTTCATTGGATATATCTTAATCATACTTATTAGTTTATTAGGACTTATCTTAGTCATACAATGGAAAAACGGAGAAGAAGTTCTTCTTTGGAGTGGAATAAAAGTTTTGTGGCGTTTCTGTTTTTTACTGTTTTTTATTAGTTATTTAAGTTTATTAATCTATTATTTTATTCAATCTATTTTCCTTCTTTTCATTTTATAAACAAATAGTATGAAATGAGGGTAGATATAAAGTACAATAAAAATTAAACATTACATAAAAAAGGAGCATGATCGATGAGAATCGAGCCTATCCGATTAAGATATCCCAAATTTGTTTTAGACTATCGTAATCAAACAGATCAATTAAGATCTTATTTTGAATATAATCCATTCACAAGCTTTGAAAATCGCTTGGAATATTTAGATATGAGCAACTACAATCGAAAAGATCTTGTGAAGGTTTTACAAGAAATGAACACTAGTTGGGGTGCTGATGAATCAACAAAGAATAATATTCATCGACTAAAATCAGAAGATGCTGTAGTTGTCGTGGGTGGACAGCAAGCAGGATTATTAACTGGCCCATTATATTCAATCAATAAAGTAATTTCAATTATTCAATTAGCAAAGAAACAAGAAAAAGAATTAAATAGACCCGTCATTCCAGTTTTTTGGATTGCGGGTGAAGATCATGACTTTGATGAAATTAACCATGTAAATATTAGGACAAAAAACAGAATGAAAAAACATACCATTCAACATTATCCTGATTTTAAAAAATCCATCAGTGAAATTGATCTTGATTTAGATGCAACAAAAAAATGGTTAGCAGACATTTTTTTAGAATTAGACGAATCAGGTCATTCTAAGCTTTTATATACCGATTTATTAAACTTAGTAAAAAAATCTAAAACTTATGTTGATTTTTTTGCTCAATTAATAAATGAAGTATTTAAAGGTACAGGTCTTGTATTAATAGATTCTGGAAATGCATCATTAAAAAAGATTGAAGCAAAATATTTTATTAAACTAATTGAAAATCAAGACGCCATAGCAAAAGAAGTATATCAATCTGTCCGTTCGTTAGAAGAAAAAAATTATTTTATTTCGCTTGAAGCAAATGAAAATGATGGCCATTTATTTTATCATGATGATGAAAATGAAAGAATTTTATTAAGTAAAAGCGAAGCAGGAAACTGGCAAGGTAAAAACGAAGAGATTGAGTTCACTACTAAAGAGCTTATTCAGCTTGTTAAGGACTCACCTAATCGTTTTAGTAATAATGTAGTAACAAGACCATTAATGCAAGAATGGCTACTTCCAACACTTGCATTTGTTGGAGGGTATGGTGAAATTAGTTACTGGGCTAGCTTAAAGGGAGCATTTAAACAAGTAGATTTAGAAATGCCTCCTGTCGTGCCAAGGTATTCAATTACTTATGTATCTCAAAAGATTGATAAACTATTAGTTAAAAATAAAGTTGATATAACTGAAGCTGTGAATCAAGGTGTTAATCACTTAAAAATGAATTGGCTGAGTAACCAATCAAATGAACCAATTGAATTATTAATAGAAGAAATGAACAAAGGTATTGAACAACTCCACCTTCCTGTTCAAAATGTCGCGTCAAAATTAGGTGGAGATTTCGAGCAGTTAGCCCAAACAAATTTAAATAAAATTATGAATACTACTGAATATCTAAAAAAGAGATTATTAAATGAAATTGAAAATAAATACGAAAAAGAAATTAATGAATATGACTTAATTAACGATTACTTGTATCCTGATAATGGACTTCAAGAAAGAATATGGAATCCTTTATTTATTCTTAATGAAAATGGAAAAGATTTTATTAAAGAAGTAATTTCTACAGAATTATCATTTGATAAAGATCATTATGTAATTTATTTATAAAAAGCACAATTTAAACAGCCCAAAAATTGGGCTGTTTTTTTTGTTGTTTTGGATTTTATCACTAAAAAAGAGAACACTTGATCCCATTCGTGGCAAGAGTTTGAAGCTAAAAATAAGTATTCTAAAAACGTCGAAAATAGGTGGTGAATTGTGGTAGATTGTGGTAAGATATTTTTAGGAAGTGGTGAATCTTATGTTTATGGGAGAATATGAACACAACTTAGATGCTAAGGGACGTGTAATTGTTCCAGCTAAATTTAGAGAAGGCTTAGGGGAGAGCTTTGTAATTACCCGCGGTCTTGATAAATGTTTATTTGTATACCCATTAGACGAATGGAAGATTCTTGAAGAAAAATTAAAAAAACTTCCGCTAACTAAAAAAGATGCCCGTGCATTTACTCGGTTTTTCTTTTCAGGTGCGGTTGAATGTGAAATTGATAAACAAGGTAGGGTAAATCTCCCACCACCACTTAGAACATATTCAAATTTGGAAAAAGAATGTGTCATTATAGGTGTTTCAGAGCGAATCGAGATTTGGTCTAAGGAATTATGGGAAAGTTATTTCTTAGAATCAGAGGAATCATTTAGTGATATTGCAGAAAACCTAATGGATTTTGATATTTAAAATGTTTATAAAAGAAAAGGTGAGTATATGTTTGAACATGATAGTGTCTTAAAAACTGAGTTAGTAAACAGTATTAAGGTGAAACCAACAGGTGTCTACGTAGATTGTACTTTAGGGGGCGCAGGACACGCAAAAGAAATTGCTAATCAGTTAAATGAAGATGGTATGCTCATTGGATTTGATCAAGATAAGATAGCATTAAAAGCAGCCCAGAAAAACTTAGATGGAACACCAGGAAAAAAACTATTAATCCATGCTAACTTTAATCAATTAAAAGAAAAGTTAATTGAAAACGATATTAATCATGTCGATGGTATTATTTTTGACTTAGGTGTCTCTTCTCCGCAATTAGATGATGGTGAACGAGGCTTTAGTTATCGGTATGATTCGAGACTTGATATGCGAATGGACCAAACGCGTGGTTTATCGGCATATGAAATTGTGAACAACTGGTCATATGAAGATTTAGTTAGAATATTGTTTGCATATGGCGAAGAAAAATTTGCTAAGCAAATAGTAAGACAAATTGAAAAAGCGCGAGAAATAAAAAAAATAGAAACAACATTTGAACTTGTTGAATTAATAAAAGCTGGAATACCAGCTCCAGCAAGACGAACAGGTGGACATCCTGCTAAAAGAACTTTTCAAGCAATACGAATTGCTGTTAACGATGAATTAAATTCATTTAATAGTGCATTACACCAAGCGGCAGAAGTAGTATCGATAAATGGACGAGTAGCGGTTATTACATTTCATTCTTTAGAAGATAGAATATGTAAACAAGCGTTTAAAAAATGGACAACTCAAAAGCCAGTACCAAGAGGAATGCCAATTATTCCGGAAGGTTTTGAAGCTCCATTTAAATTAATTACTCGAAAACCAATATTACCTACAGATGAAGAAGTACGCGAAAATAAGCGATCGCGTTCTGCAATGCTTCGAATTGTTGAGAAGAAGTATGAATGGGATAGTTCATTCACATATGAAGAAGGGTGGAAGAAATAATGAACTCAAGCGAAGCTAAAAATTGGAAGACATCTCACAACACGCAAAAAATAAATCAAGAACAAATAAAGGTTAAGGTAAAATATAGTAATAAAATTTCTAGAGGAGAAAAATACTTATACATATTTTTTAGTCTCTTTATAATCATAGCAAGTACATATGTTGTGTCTTATTCTTCGACTACTGATACAATGAACCGTGAAATTCAATCGTTGGAAGAAAAAGTTGTAGATCAACAATTTATTAATGAAAAACTAAGTTTTGAAGTTAAAGAACTGAGTCAACCGGAAAGAATAACTAATATTGCAGCAAAAAATGGTTTAAAACTTCAAGATGCAGAAATAAAACGAGTTAATCCAGTCAACGATTAATCAAGGTGGTAGATAATAAGATGGAAAAAAAAGCTAATTCAAGAAAAATGATTATTATTTTTTTCATTCTTTTTTCAATCATATTTATAGCAGTTACAGCGAGATTTGTTTTTATTCAAGCTAAAGGTGAAGTAAATAACGTTTCCCTAAAAGAATGGGCAACAGATAAAAGAGAAGTTAGTTACCCACTAAAAGCAGAACGGGGTAAAATTTACGATAATGCAGGCGTCATGTTAGCATATGATAGACCTGTTTTTCGTATGTATGCGATCATTGATTCCTCTTATTCAACGAATAAAAAAGAAACTTTACATGTAAAAGATTCAAAAACAACAGCTAAGGAAATCGCTAAGTATTTAGATGTTGACGCTGAACAAATTGAGAATAAGTTAGAAAAAGCAATTAAAGAAAATGAAAAACTCCCGATTGATGAACGCAAATTCCAAATTGAATTTGGAACTGAGGGTAAAAACATCTCACAAACAATTAAAAATGAAATTGAAAAAGAAAACATACCAGGTATAAATTTTATTGAAGAGGCAATTAGATATTATCCAAATGGAGTATTCGCTTCACATATCATAGGTTTTGCGCGTCCGGATAAAGAAGCAAAAAATGATAAAATAAAAGGTGTAGTAGGAATGGAGAAAGTTAAAAATGAAATATTAGAAGGAAAAGATGGATATATTTCTTTTCATAGAGATAAATTTAACAGTAAATTACTCAATTCTAAAGAAGTGATTAGCGAACCAGAAGATGGAGAAGACATTCACTTGACGATTAATCAAAAAGTACAAATTTTATTAGAAGACGTACTTAACGATGTGGTTGAAGATTATAAGCCAGAACGCATTACAGCTACTATAATGAATCCTAAAACAGGTGAAATAGTCGCAACAAGTAATCGACCGAGTTATAATCCTAATAAACCCAAAAATGTTAAGAACTGGTTTAACGATGCTGTATCAACTCCAGTTGAGCCAGGATCTACTGTCAAAATGTTTACTTGGGCTGCTGCAATTGATGCAGGCGTTTATCAAGGTTCTGATACATATAAATCAGGAAGTTTTAAAATCGGTCCACGTATTCAAGCTATAAATGATCATAATGCTGGAAGAGGTTGGGGAACAATTTCGTATGATGAAGGTTTTATCAGATCATCGAACGTAGCTGCATCTAAACTAGCTTGGGAAAAACTAGGACCAGAAAAATACTTAGAATACTTAAAAGCATTTGACTTTGATAAGAAAACAGGTATTGATTTACCAAGTGAAGTTGCAGGAGAAATTCTATATAATTATCCACTTGAAAAAATTACGACTGCGTTTGGTCATGGTAGTACTATGACACCAATTCAGCAACTAAAAGCAGCAACTGCTATAGCTAATGAAGGTAAAATGATGAAACCTTATGTTATTAAACAAATAGTAGATTCAAAAACAAACGAAATTGTAAATGAAAATAAACCTGAAGTAGTGAGTGAACCAATTTCAAAAGATGCAGCAAAACAAGTATTAAATTTACTAGGTGATGTAGTAAATAAAGATTATGGTACGGGAAAAAACTTTAAATTAAAAGATTATTCCGTTGCAGGTAAAACAGGTACTGCCCAGATGCCAAATCCAAATGGCGGAGGTTACTTAACAGGAAGAGAAAATTATATTTTTTCGTTTTTAGGAATGGCTCCAAAAGAAGACCCTGAGTTAATTATGCACATATCTGTTAGTCAACCTAAATTAAAAAATAATGAAGTAGGGTCAGATATTACTTCATATATATTTAAAAATGTTATGGGTAATAGTTTGAAATATTTAAATATAGAATCAGAAAAAAGTGAAGAAGAAGTAACGACAGTTACAATGCCTAATGTAATAGGCAAAAACACCAAAGATGTGGAAAAAGAATTTGAAAAAAACGAACTAGAACATAAAGTTATTGGTAACGGAGATAAAGTAGTAGCTAGTAATATAAAAGAGTCAACAAAAATATTAAAAAACACTTCAATATTACTCATAACTAATGAACCTACAGTTCCCGATCTAACAGGATGGTCTAAGCGAGAATTATTAGAGTTAGAAAAATTACTAAACATTAACCTTGAAATAAAAGGTGATGGATTTGTCATAACTCAAAGTATAAAAACAGGTAAAAAATTAAATGAAAAAACTAAACTAAGTGTACAATTAAGAAAGCCTTTTTAATTAAACTATAAGAAAGCTCCAACTTAACGTTATCTTAGCGTAATAAGTTGGAGCTTTTAATGTAAACAAAACTTAATAACTAAAAACAAAAAAACTTGGTATAATTAATAAAGTTAACAACTAATGAATAGGGGTATAATTAAAATGTTTGAAATTGAATGGTTAACTCATATTTTTCCTGAGTATAAAACAAATGAAAGTAATAAAGAAAAAATAATCAGTTCTGTTGCAACAGACAGTAGAACGTTAAAAGAGAACAGTTTATTTATTCCTCTAATTGGAGATAATTTTGATGGTCATGCATATGTAAATCAAGCGATTGAAAAAGGTTCTTTAGCGATTTTGTGGAATCAGGAAACGCCAATTAATGAGATCCCTGAAAATGTGTCTGTGTTTTTTGTAAAAGATACATTAAAAGCATTACAACTTCTTGCCCGTGAATACAGAAAGTTAGTTAATCCAAAAGTAATTGGCATTACTGGTTCTAATGGAAAAACCACGACAAAAGATTTATTAAAAGCTACGTTATCTAAAACATACATAACAAAGGCAACAGAAGGAAATTATAATAATCATATTGGTTTACCTCTAACTATTTTAAATACAGCTATTAATACAGAAATATTAATATTAGAAATGGGGATGAGCGATTTTAAAGAGATAGAATTGCTTTCTTACATAGCAATGCCAGATATAGCAATTATAACTAATATAGGAGAGTCACATATTGAATATTTAGGTTCTCGTAAAGGGATTAGTGAGGCTAAACTTGAGATAACTAAATATATGAATGAAGAAAGCACTATAATAATTGATGGTGATGAGCCTCTATTAGAAAACATTGATTTTAAAGGTAAGGTTATCCGATGTGGTTTTTCAAAGACTAATGAATATTTAATTTCTGATATTAAACTACAAGAAAATGGAACTCTTTTCACTCTTAATCATAATCACTATGAAATCTCGCTACTCGGAAGTCATCATGCAAAAAATGCCTCTTTTGCAATTGCAGTAAGTGAATTACTAAAGTTAAACTATGAAAGTATACAAGAAGGCTTAAATCTAACTAAGATTACAAATATGCGATTTGAATTATTAAAAGGTGAAAATAATACAACATTGATTAACGATGCATATAATGCGTCACCAACTTCTATGAAAGCTGGAATTGAAGTAGTTGAAGATTTACAAGGATATAATGAAAAAATATTAGTACTAGGAGATATATTAGAACTAGGTGTAGATATTGGCAAATATTATCAAGAGATTTCTAATAAAATAATGAAGACAAATATAAAAAAAGTCTATACCTATGGTGACGATTCAATAATGATTACTCAGTATTTAAATAAAAATTCTCAAATAGAAGCAAAACATTTTAATGACAAAAATACTTTAATTAAATTGCTCAAAAGAAATTTAATTCCAGGAAATTTAATCTTTTTTAAAGCATCGAGGGGTATAAAGTTAGAAGATATTGTAGAGCAATTAAAATAATAGAATTAAAAGAGGGAAATAAATGAATATATTAACACTAATAATTAGTTTTATCTTAACATCTGTTTTATTACTTGGCTTTATACCTTATTTAAAAAGTTTAAAGTTTGGTCAAAGCATTCGTGAAGAAGGACCAGAATCACATATGTCTAAATCAGGGACGCCAACTATGGGTGGATTAATGATTGTTGTTAGTATTATAATAACAATGTTTATTATCAGTATGTTTAATACAGACATATCATTGAATGTAGAGTTTTGGTTACTTACTTTAGTTTTAGTTGGTTTTGGTCTATTAGGATTTTTAGATGATTTTATAAAGATAGGCTTTAAGCGAAACCTAGGTTTAACGTCTCTTCAGAAATTAATTGGACAAGTAGTTATTGCGGTTATATTTTACTTGATTATGAAACAATATAACCTTGGAACAGCTGTATCAATTCCAGGAACTAATATCGAATGGGAACTAGGTTGGTTCTACGCTTTATTAGTGATTGTAATGTTAGTGGGAGCTTCTAACGCTGTTAATTTAACAGATGGACTAGATGGTCTACTTGCTGGGACAGCTTCAATTGCATTTGGTGCTTTTGCATTTATTATAGCTACAGTGCAAGCAGATGGTACAATGTTAGTTACTTTTTCTATGGCAATTGTAGGTGCATTACTTGGTTTTTTAATATTTAACGTTCATCCTGCGAAAATATTTATGGGTGACACGGGATCGCTTGCTTTAGGAGCAGTAATCGCTGCTATCGCAATTTTAAGTCATTTAGAAATATTACTAGTAATAATAGGTGGGGTATTTGTAATTGAAACTCTTTCCGTTATCATTCAAGTAATCTCATTTAAATCAACTGGTAAAAGAGTGTTTAGAATGAGTCCAATCCATCACCATTTTGAACTGGGTGGTTGGTCAGAGTGGCGTGTAGTCACAACATTCTGGTTTGTCGGTCTGTTTTTTGCGTTTATAGGAATAATTATTGAGGTGATTTTGTAATGAATAATTTTAAGCATTTCCCATATAAAAAAGTATTGGTTTTAGGTTTAGCTAAAAGTGGACTAGCAACTGCAGAAGTATTAGATAAAAACAATATAAACCTGATAGTAAATGATTTATCAGCTAAAGAAGAAGATCCAATCGTTCAAAAATTGAAAAATCAAGGAATTGAAATAATCTTGGGTTCACATCCTTTAGAGTTACTTGACGAAGTGGATCTCATTGTAAAAAATCCTGGGATTCCTTATACTAATAAATTGTTATCTGAAGCAATTAATAGAAAGATTCCGATTATTACTGAAGTTGAATTAACGTATCAAATTTTAAATGGTCAAGATTTAATCGGTATAACAGGTTCAAACGGAAAAACAACAACGACTTCACTAGTTGCAGAGTTTTTTAAAGAAGATAAACAAAAGCTTTATACTGCAGGTAATATAGGGACTGTATCTATTGAAGTAGCAGAAAAATTAAACGAAGATGAAAGTTTATTATTGGAGTTATCATCATTTCAACTTCAAGGTACTAAAGAATTCAAGCCTCATATAGCAGCATTATTAAATTTATACGAAGCTCATTTGGATTATCATGGTTCATTTTCAAATTATAGTGAAGCTAAAGCTGGTATATTTAGTAATCAAACTGAAAAAGACTTTTTAGTCTATAATTATGATGACAAAGAAGTTTCGGACATAGTTAAAAGGGGTAAGGCTACTTTAGTTCCCTTTTCCATAAAGCTACCATTAAAAAATGGTGCATGGACTGATGGAGATTTTTTATATTTTAAAAATGAAAAGATTGTTAATATAGCTGAAATTGTCTTAGTAGGTGACCATAATATATCAAATATTTTAGCAGCAATTGCTATTTCCAAATTAAAAGGAATTAGAAATCAATCGATAAGAAATGTCTTAAAAGTATTTTCAGGCGTAAAGCATCGTCTAGAATATGTATGTGAAAAGCATGGTAGATATTTTTATAATGATTCAAAAGCAACAAATATTTTAGCAACTGAACAAGCCTTAAAAGCGTTTGATACTCCAACTATTCTTTTAGCTGGAGGATTAGATAGAGGGGATGATTTTTCACCACTCATTCCATATTTAAAAAATGTAAAAGCACTTGTTTTATTTGGAGAAACTAAAGAAAAACTAAAAAAAGTAGGCATCACTGCGGGAATATCTAATATTCACTTAGTAGAAACGATGAAAGATGCTGTAGAAACAGCTTATAATCAATCGCAAAGAAAAGATATTATATTACTTTCACCAGCTTGTGCAAGTTGGGATCAATATAAAACATTTGAAGTGCGAGGTAACTTATTTAAAGAAAATATAAAAGAAATTGATTAATTATCAACATTATTAATGAATAGTCTTATCTCATATGATAAACTAGAAGTGTAACCTATCTTTATTGTTTTTTTAGGGTTATAATAGATTATAACTTATTGTTTATTTACAAAAAAGTTCATTTTAAGAGAAAGAGAAGTAAAATGGAAAAAGGAAGAGAAATAAAATGGATAAAAAGAAAATTGTTTCAATTGAAGACAAGATTCCCAAGTTGAAACAAGCGAGAACTAAAAAAACAAGTCGCAGACTGATTTTTTATCTATCTATTTTCTTTATTTTAATATCTATCATTATCTATTTACAATCTCCACTTAGTAATGTTAAAGATGTTAAAGTGCAAGGTAACAAAATTGTTTCAGAGTCAACAATCATTAAAAACACAAAAATTGATCATGATACTAATATGTGGGAAATTAATTCGAAAAAAATTAATAAAGAAATTGAGAAAAGTCCTACTATTAAATCAGTAAACATTAAACGACAATTACCCTCCACTATACTTATCGATGTATTAGAATATAAAGTCGTAGGTTATGTAAAAACGAAAGATAATTATAGTGCAGTTTTAGAAAATGGTAAAATTGTGACAAATGGAGAGAGCGGATTTGATTTAAGTAATGCACCGTTACTTCATAATTTTAAAGACGATAAAAAATTAAAAAGAATGACAGAAGAATTAAATGAATTACCTGACTATCTTTTTAATTTGATTTCTGAAATATTTTGGATGCCTTCTAAAAATAATGAGTATAAAATTGAAATGTTTATGATTGATGGATTTACTGTAAACACAACAATTCGAGAATTCTCTAAAAATATGGAAGTATATCCCTCGATTGTCTCACAATTAGAGACAAACGATAAAGGGATTATTCATGTGGGCGTAAATTCGTATTTTGAAAGTGAAAAATAAATAAATTTTATTAGGAGGTACCTTTTAATGAGTAATAGTGAAGTATTAGCAAGTATAGATATTGGTACATCGGAAATTAAGGTAATTATTGGTGAAGTAGAGGAAAACTCATTAAATATAATTGGTGTTGGAACTGCTGCATCTAAAGGATTGAATAAAGGGTCAATTGTAGATATTGATCAAACTGTTCAATCAATTAAAGCAGCAGTTGAACAAGCAGAGCACATGGTAGGTTTAAATATTGGATCTGTCATTGTAGGCATAAATGGCAATCATATCCAGTTACAACCTTGTCATGGAGTAGTCGCTGTTCAAAGTGAAAATAATGAAATTGATGATAATGATATAGGTCGAGTTATTGATGGTGCACAAGTTATGTCAATACCGCCAGAAAGAGAAGTTATTGATGTTATTCCTAAACAATTTATTGTTGATGGGCTAGAAGAAATAACTGATCCACGTGGAATGATAGGCGTTCGTTTAGAAATGGAAGGTACAATTATTACATCGTCTAAAACAGCTTTACATAATGTTTTAAAGTGTGTAGAGTATGCTGGTTTAGAAGTTGCTGATATTTGTTTACAACCTCTTGCGTCTGGTACTGTTGCACTATCAGCAGATGAACGAAATCTAGGTGTAGCATTGATCGATGTGGGTGGTGGAACAACCACTGTATCAGTTTTTGAAAATGGACATTTAGCTAATACAAAAGTAATTCCTTTAGGTGGTCAAAACATAACAAAGGATTTGTCAATTGGCTTAAGAACATCAACAGCTGATGCAGAAGAAATTAAAAAGTTACATGGTCATGCCTATTATGGTCATGCTTCAGAAGAAGTAACATTTAAAGCTACAATTATTGGAAGTAATCAGCAAGAAACATACAATCAATTAGAAATTTCTGATATGATAGAAGCAAGAGTAGAAGAAATTTTCGAGTTAGCTCAACAAGAAATAAAGAGTATGGGTTATGAAGAATTAAGAGGCGGGTTTGTCTTAACTGGTGGAACAATGAAAATGCAAGGGACACTAGAGTTAGCTCAAGAAATATTTATGGGACATGCACGAATTGCTATACCTGATTACATTGGTGTTCGTGAACCACAATACACAGCTGGAGTAGGTATTTTGCAATTTGCACCAAATAATGCAAAGATTCAAGGGAAGAATTTAAATCCATCTGTCGTAACATTAGCAACGGAATTACCTAATGATTTAGAAAAAATGAGTAACCAGAAAAAAGAAAAGACAGAAGATATCCAGAAAGAATCTGATCCAAAAGAATCAAAAATGTCAAAGTTTTTCAAGTTCTTTTTTGAATAAGAATCATAAAATAAAATAAGGTAGTATTTATATATTAGGAGGACACAAATAATGTTGGAATTTGAAGCAGGTATAGATCAATTAGCAACAATTAAAGTAATTGGAGTCGGTGGCGGCGGAAATAATGCTGTGAACCGTATGATAGACCATGGTGTTGAAGGTGTTGAATTTATTGCAGTTAATACTGACGCTCAAGCACTTAATATGTCTAAAGCTGAAATTAAAATGCAAATCGGCGGTAAATTAACACGTGGATTAGGAGCAGGAGCAAATCCAGAAGTAGGAAAAAAAGCAGCAGAAGAAAGTGCTGAACAAATAGAAGAAGCATTAAAAGGTGCAGATATGGTTTTTGTTACTGCTGGTAAAGGTGGAGGAACAGGTACAGGAGCTGCGCCTGTAATTGCTAAAATTGCTAAAGATTTAGGCGCACTTACTGTAGGAGTCGTAACGCGACCATTTTCATTTGAAGGTGCTCGTCGATCACGTCAAGCTGCTGCAGGAATTGAAGAGTTAAAAGCAAGTGTTGACACATTAATCGTTATTCCAAATGATCGTTTACTTGAAATTGTAGATAAAAACACACCAATGCTTGAAGCATTTAGAGAAGCAGATAACGTATTAAGACAAGGTGTTCAAGGTATTTCAGACTTAATCGCTAAACCTGGTTTAATTAACGTTGACTTTGCTGACGTTAAGACAATTATGTCAGACAAAGGTTCAGCTTTAATGGGAATTGGTGTAGCCAATGGTGAAAATAGAGCCACTGAAGCTGCTAAAAAAGCAATTTCATCTCCTTTACTAGAAACATCTATTGATGGAGCTCAAGGAATTTTAATGAACATTTCAGGCGGAGAAAACTTAAGTTTATTTGAAGTTCAAGAAGCAGCAGACTTAGTAACTTCAGCAGCTGATATCGAAGTAAATGTGATTTTTGGTAATGTTATTAATGAGAACTTAAACGAGGAAGTTATCGTAACTGTTATAGCAACTGGCTTTGATGAAACGCGTCACCAAGAACAGATTCCTCATAAAAGAAAGAATTACCGGGCTAATGAACCAAAACTAAATTCTCAAGATCATAACCAAATTAATCAATCTTCTAGAGATAGTAATGAAGAACAAGAATTAGAATCGCGCGAAGATGAAACATTAGATATTCCAACGTTTTTAAGAAATCGTAATCGTAATAAATAATTTTGAAAACGAGTAGATAAACTACTCGTTTTTATTTTACAAGTATAAATTGAAAGGAGCATCACAATTGTCAGTATTGACAAATTTAAATAATATCAACAAAAATATAAAAGCAGCTTGTGCAAAAGTAAATAGATCAGCCGAAGATATAAAAGTAATCGGTGTTACAAAATATGTTACAATAGAGCGTGCAAAAGAATTATTAGATTCAGGAATAACAGATTTAGGTGAAAATAGAACAGAAGAACTTATTTATAAATATGAAGCATTAGATGATCGAGCTAAATTTCACTTTATTGGCACTTTACAATCTCGAAAAGTAAAAGATATAATAAATAAAGTTTCTTCTATTCATTCCCTGGATAGGTTGTCTATTGCAAAACAAATAAATAATCGCACTGATAAAATAATAGATTGTTTTATTCAGGTAAATATTAGTGGAGAAGAAACTAAACATGGAATTGAAATGGATGAGGTACATAATTTTATCCAACAACTTGCCGAGTATAAAAAGGTAAGAGTTGTAGGATTAATGACAATGGCTCCTGATATTTCAGATAAAAATGAAATTCGAACTATATTTAAGCAATTAGCAAAATTGCGCGATACAATAAGTAGTGAAAATTTAGAACATGCACCATGTGAGTATTTATCAATGGGTATGAGTAATGATTATGAAATAGCAATTGAAGAAGGTGCAACTCATATAAGAATTGGTTCAAAATTAGTAGGGAACTAAATTTAATAAGTTTTATAGTAAAAATATAAAATAAAGTATAAATAGTAAAAGAGAAATCTTGATTTTAGTATAAGAACTGTTTATGCTATTAAAGAGATATTAAACGAGCTAAATGAAGATATTTTAAATAATCAATATCTTTATTTGGGTGTACTTGATAAAGGTGGTAAGTTAATGAGTGTAGTTGTTTTATTTTTGCAAAATATTGTATTAATTTATAGTTGGGGACTCATAATATATATTTTTATGTCATGGTTTCCTGGAGCAAGAGAGTCTGGATTTGGTCAATTTTTAGCAAGTATATGCGAACCATACTTAAACATATTTAGACAATTTATCCCTCCATTAGGTGGATTAGATTTATCACCAATTATTGCGATATTCGCATTGAGACTTGCTTTAGGTGGGTTAATTTCAATATTACGTATGTTTGGTCTTGTATAAATGTCTATTTATCAACATTACCGAGAAGAAGAACACTCATTTGTTGATCAAGTCTTAACTTGGAAAGAACAAGTTGAAAGATTTTATACAGCTCACCTAACAGATTTTCTAGATCCACGTGAACGCCAAATAATAAAATATATTATAGGTGAAACAAATGAAGAGATTAAAGTATCATTTTTTGGTGGAGATAAAGAAGCTGAAAGAAAAAGAGCGGTTATCGCACCATACTATGAAGAACAAATAGATAGTGACTTTAAAATTGTTTTATATCAAGCAGATTTTGCAAAGAAATTTATTAATATACAACATGGTGATGTAATGGGTTCTTTTTTAGGATTAGGTCTTGACCGTAAAAAAATGGGCGATATTATTGTTAATGATGATCAAATACAAATTTATACAACTTCTGATATCGCCACATACGTACAAACGAATTTAACTACAGTCAATCGAGCAACGATAAGTCTTAAAGAAGTTCCCTTAGAACAAGCCTTAGATAGAAAAGATGCTTGGAAAGAACAAACGCATTCGGTTACTTCGATGCGTTTAGATATATTAGTAAAAGAAATATATCGCATGTCGCGGAGCAAGTCAGCTCAATTAATAAATCGAAAGCAAGTAAAAGTCAATTTTAAAACAATGGACAATCCAGCCATGTTAATTTATGAAGCAGATCTTATTTCAGTTAGAGGATTTGGACGTAGTAGAATACTAGAAATTGGTGGAAAGTCTCGAAAAGAAAGAACATTTGTAACAACAGCAGTATTAAAAACATAAAACTGTATGACAATACTATATAAATTCATTAGATTGTTATATAATAGGTTAAGTGTAAACTTTATATTTAAAGATAGGGAGTTGTTATTTTGGCACTGACACCATTAGACATTCATAATAAAAAGTTTTCGCGTAGTTTTAGAGGCTACGATGAAGATGAAGTTAATAATTACTTAGATCAAATTATAAAAGATTATGAACTGACAATTCGTGAAAAAACAGCATTGGAAGATCGAGTTAGTGAAATGGAAGAAAGATTAAAACATTTTTCTGAAATGGAAAAAACTTTAAATCAATCTATCTTTGTAGCTCAAGAAACGGCAGAAAGCGTTAAAGAAAATGCTCATAAAGAATCTGAACTCATTATTAAAGAAGCAGAAAAGAATGCTGACCGTATTGTAGATGAATCACTAAGTAAATCAAGAAGTATCTCAATGGAGATAGAAGATTTACAACGACAAGCTAAAGTATTTAGAGCACGTTTAAAAATGTTAATTGAATCTCAACTTGATATGGTTAATAATCAAAACTGGGATGAGTTTTTAAATATTGATGAAGTATTAAACTTAGAAGTAGATGAAGTAAAAGAAACTGATTAATTAAACTTATAAAAAAATACTATGAAGGAAAAGTATAAATGTATAAACTATCAAGCGAGTTGGGAAATGGTGTGAGCCCAATATAGAATGTCATTTAGAAAATCATTCCGGAGTATTCATTCTGAAATAAATGTAAGAATGAACGGGTCATTCTCGTTACGAATAAGACAAGGAATTCATGAAAAAATGAATTAACAAGGGTGGTACCGCGAGTCTTCTCGTCCCTTTACAAGGGATTAAGAAGGCTTTTTTTGTTTTTTAAAAATAAATTAATGAACAATATTCCAAGGGGGAAATTTAAAGTGGATTATAGACCAACACTACAAATGCAAAGAACAAAGTTTCCAATGAGAGGTAACTTACCAAATAAAGAACCTATTCGTCGTGAAAAATGGGAAGAAGAAGATGTCTACGGACAGGGTTTAGCAAGAACAGAAGGTAGACCATTATTTATTTTACATGATGGACCACCATATGCTAATGGGGATCTTCATATTGGACATGCTTTAAACCAAGTATTAAAAGATTTTATTACGCGTTATAAATCAATGGCGGGTTTCCATGCTCCATACATTCCAGGTTGGGATACACATGGTTTACCAATCGAAACAGCACTAGCAAAAAAGAAGAATGTGGATCGTAAAAAAATGAACATTGCAGAATTCAGACAAATGTGTGCTGACTATGCAATGGAACAAGTAAATCGTCAACGCGAACAAAGAAAAGCTTTAGGAGCTAGAGGCGATTGGGATAATCCATACCTTACACTATCAAATGATTATGAGGCAGCACAAATTAAAGTATTTGGTGAAATGGCTAATCGTGGATATATCTATAAAGGATTGCGTCCAGTATTTTGGTCACCATCATCAGAATCAGCATTAGCTGAAGCAGAAATAGAGTATAAAGATAAGCGTTCTCCTTCTATTTATGTGACTTATGAAATTACTGACGGTAAAGGTATTGTTAATGAGGGAGCTAAGTTTATTATTTGGACGACAACTCCTTGGACATTACCGGCAAGTTTAGGCGTTAGTTTACATCCAGATTTAAAATATGATGTGTTTGAAATCAATGATGAACAATACGTTGTTGCTCATGATTTATTAGATTCTTTAGTGGAGGAGTTTGATTGGGATGAACCGAAAATAGTAAGTTCATTTATGGGGCGCGAAGCAGATCGCATCGTATCTAAACATCCATTCTATGACCGTGATATTTTAACAATGCTCGGAACACATGTTACAACGGAAGCAGGTACGGGGTGTGTGCATACAGCTCCAGGACATGGTGAAGAAGACTTTTATGTAGCACAAGAATATGGTATTGAAGCTATTTGTCCTGTTGATGAGCTTGGTAACTTTACAAAAGAAGCTCCAGGTTTTGAAGGTGTTTTTTATGATGATGGAAACAAGCTTGTTACTGACAAATTAACTGAAAAAAATGCTTTACTAAAACTATCATTTATTACTCACTCATATCCACATGACTGGCGTACAAAGAAACCTACTATTTTCCGTGCGACATCTCAGTGGTTTGCTTCAATTAAAGCATTTAGAGCAAATATATTAGATGAAATTAAAGAAGTAAATTGGTACCCACATTGGGGAGAAACAAGACTTTATAACATGGTTCGTGATCGTGAAGATTGGACTATTTCGCGTCAGCGTACGTGGGGTGTCCCAATTCCAGTGTTTTATGGCGAAGATGAAACGCCAATCATTTCAAAAGAAATAATTGATCATGTTTCAGAATTGTTTAGTGAACATGGATCAAATATCTGGTTTGAGTGGAGTGCTAGAGAGTTATTACCAGAAGGATTTACATCAGAACATAGTCCAAATGGCATTTTTACAAAAGAAACGGATATTATGGATGTTTGGTTCGATTCAGGGTCTTCACATGAAGCTGTGTTAATGCACCGAAAAGATCACCAGCGTCCTGCAGATTTATATATAGAAGGTAGTGACCAGTACCGTGGATGGTTTAACTCATCTCTTTCAACAGCTGTTGCAATTACGGGTAAAGCACCATATAAAAGTGTTGTAAGTCATGGAATGGTCTTAGATGGTGATGGACGTAAAATGAGTAAATCAATTGGTAATACAGTTGAACCAGGTGATATACAAAAGCAAATGGGTGCGGATATCTTAAGATTATGGGTTTCATCTGTTGATTATCAATCTGATGTTCGTATTTCACAAGACATACTAAAACAAGTGTCTGAAAGTTACCGAAAAGTTAGAAATACATTCCGTTTCTTACTCGCAAACTTAGAAGATTTTGATCCAGTTAAAGATGCGATTCCAGAAACAGAGTTAGAAGAAATTGATCGTTATATGTTAGTTCGTTTACAAAATCTAATTACTAAAGTAAAAACAAGTTATGATAATTATGACTTCTCAACAGTCTTTAATGAAATTCATAATTATGCATCAAATGATTTAAGTTCATTCTATTTAGATTTTGCTAAAGATATTTTATATATCGAAACAAAGAACGCTCATAATCGACGTAGTATTCAAACAGTTTATTATGAAACATTAGTGAGTTTAACAAAACTATTAACGCCAATTATTCCACATACAACTGAAGAAATATGGGGATACATTAACGGTGTAGAAGAAGAATTCATTCAATTAACAGACTTACCTGAAGCGCGCGAAATCAAAGGATTTAATGAAGCAGATCAGACTAAATGGGAATTATTCATGAAGCTGAGAGAAGATGTTTTAAAATCACTTGAAGAAGCACGTGCTGATAAAATTATCGGTAATTCATTAGAGGCAAAAATTACAATTGAAGCTAATGATGAAGAGATGAAAGAAGTAATGACATCAATTAAAAATATTCATCAATTATTAATTGTGTCAGAAGCTAATATAAATGAATCTCACGCGGAAGCAAAGGAATATAAACATGTTAAAATACATGTCGAAAAACACCCTGGCGATAAGTGTAATCGTTGCTGGACGTTTTCAGAGACTGTAGGCACACATGAAACATATCCAGATCTTTGTACACGTTGTAATGAAATTGTAGAAGAAAATTACAGTGACTTAGATTTAACTAAAAAAGAATAATTAAAACCCTCCAAAACGGAGGGTTTTTTACTTAGATTTGCACTTTACTCAAAAAAGATTTAATGTAGTAATGAAGATAAATTGTTTAGAACGGGGGAAGACATGTTTAGATACTATATGTTAGGGTTAATTGTTATTTTGGTTGATCAACTATCTAAATGGTTCATTGTTGAAAAAATGGATATTTATGAATCGATTGTAGTTATAGAAAACTTCTTTAATATTACTTCGCATCGTAATAAAGGTGCAGCTTGGGGAATTTTACAAGATCAAATGATTTTTTTCTATATTATTACATTAATTGTAGTAATAGGAATTATATATTATATGCAAAAACATGCTAAACAAAGCCCATTACTTGCAACAGCTTTAGGGTTGTTATTAGGAGGGGCAATAGGGAATTTTATTGATCGTTTATTTAGAAAAGAAGTTGTTGATTTTTTAGATTTTCAAATTATAAATTATAATTATCCGATTTTTAATCTAGCTGATTCAGCACTTGTTATAGGGGTAGGCTTACTCATTATTTATACAATTATAGACGAAAGAAAAGGTAAGAAGGAGAACGTATAATGACTAAAAAAACAATCTTAGCAAATGAAAAAGAAGTTGGTTTACGTCTTGATAAATTATTAACTTTAAAAAACCCAGATTATTCAAGACAACAAGTCCAATCATGGATAAAAGATGGGCATGTAACAGTTAATAATAATACACAGAAAACAAATTATAAAATAAGAGAATCTGATGAAATTGTCTGGATAATTCCTGAAAAAGTTGAACGAAAAATTGAACCTGAGAATATTCCACTTACAATTCTTTATGAAGATGATTGGCTTGTAGTCATTAATAAAGAACGCGGTATGCTTGTTCATCCGACTATCCAACAAACTTCTGGTACATTAGTTAACGCACTTATGTATCATTTTCAATCTCTATCAAATGTGAATGGGGAAGAGCGACCGGGAATAGTTCACCGTTTAGATAAAGATACTAGTGGCCTTATAATAATAGCTAAAACGAATGAGGTGCATATCGACTTACAAAAGCAATTTGCGAGCCACACTGTTTATCGTAAATATGAAGCAGTTGTTTTTGGTGTTGTAAATCATGATCATGGAATTATTGATGCACCGATAGGGCGTGATCCACATAACCGGTTAAGAATGGCTGTTACCTCAAGTGGGAAATATGCCGAGACACATTTTGATGTAATAGAACGTTTTAATCAACATACACATGTAGCTTGCGAATTAATAACCGGAAGGACACATCAAATACGCGTTCATATGAAGTATATGAAACATCCTATTGTAGGTGATCCGGTTTATTCACGAAAAAAAAGTAAATTGTTAACAAGCCAAGCTTTATTTGCTAAAGAGCTAAAATTTAATCACCCAGTAACAAAAGAAGAACTTCATTTTGAAGTAGAGCAACCTAGTTATATTGTTTCTTTATTAAATCATTTACGCAAAATAGCTTGACTAAAGTTAGTTAATTTGAAATAATACATATAGTTAAAAAAAGTCCTTTAAAATAGCACAGTGAGGCTAAAAAGGAATCGTTCATAATTATCTTAGGGATACTTATGTAAAAAACCTCAACCTCACTGGTTAGAGGTTTTTTTTATAGAAGAGGTGACTAAAATGATTAAGAAAAAAACAGTGATGGATGAAGCAGCAATCATGAGAGGACTCACACGAATTGCGCATGAAATAGTTGAGCGTAATAAAGGTGGAGAAAACCTCGTTTTAATAGGAATAAAAACAAGAGGATATCCTCTTGCTAAAAGATTACAAGAAAAAATTAATCAAATAGAAAATCTATTAGTACCGATAGGTGAAATTGATATAACTTATTATCGTGATGATTTACAAGAAAAAAACAACAATTTACATGTTCCCGAAATTGATATTGATATTACGAATAAAAAAGTCATTTTAGTTGATGATGTACTTTATACTGGGCGCACAGTTCGTGCTGCAATGGATGCAGTTATGGATATTAGTAGGCCTGCTCAAGTTCAATTAGCTGTTTTAATTGATCGTGGACATAGAGAACTACCTATTCGAGCTGATTACGTTGCTAAAAACATCCCTACTTCAGAAACTGAAGAAATTATCGTTAAATTAATGGAATATGACTCTAAAGATGAAGTAAGTATTTTTGAAAATAATAAATAACCTTTAATTAAGTCCAGAGAGATTTAAAAGGTTCCCAAAGCCAGCGTTAAATTTTTTAACGTATTGTCTCTTTGCGAACTTTTGCAAAGAGATTTTTTTATAGAAAGAAGGGGGTAAATTTATGAAACATTTTATTTCAATAAAAGATTTAACCGTAGAAGAAATTTATCAGTTACTGAAAATGGCAAAAATGTATCGTGAAGATGACTATAAAATTACAAAACAAATCTTTGTAGCTAATTTATTTTTTGAACCAAGTACACGTACTAAGACAAGTTTTATTGTAGCAGAAAGAAAATTAGGCTTAGAAGATTTAGAGTTTGCTACACAAACATCAAGCATGAAAAAAGGAGAAACGCTTTATGATACAGTTAAAACTTTTGAAGCAGTTGGAGCAGACTGTTTAGTCATAAGACATGAGCATGATGAATGGTCCAAAAGTATCAGTAAAGACCTTCAAATACCGATTATTAATGCTGGTTCTGGAAAGAAAGATCATCCGACTCAAAGTTTGCTTGATATAGATACGATTTATCAAGAGTTTGGTTCTTTCAAAGATTTAAAAGTAGCAATTGCAGGCGATGTTAAACACAGCCGTGTAGCACGCTCAAATGCACAATTATTAACTAAATTAGGTGTGAAAGTATATTTTACAGCAGCAGAAGATTTTAAAGAAACTGAAATGGGTTATCCTTATATAACAATGGATGAAGCAGTTGAAATGTGTGATGTACTTATGCTACTTCGGATTCAGCATGAAAGGCATGATGAATTTTCAAGTTCAACAATTAATTATTTAGAAGATTTTGGGTTAACAAAAGAACGTGAAAAAAATATGAAAGAGGGAGCAATTATCTTACATCCTGGACCTGTTAATCGCGGTGTAGAAATTGATCCTGATTTAGTAGAGTGCAAAAGATCAAGAATATCTAAACAAATAGAAAACGGTGTTTATACGCGAATGGCAGTGTTAACAAAACAATTACTTGAATGGGATATTATTAAAGAGAGTCAAATTAGAAAAAGTCCCTCACAAATCACACAAACAAAAAAGCATAAAGCAAACTAAAATAAGTGAATAAGGAATGATAATAATGAGTAAAAGACAGCTAGTTTTAGAAGATGGCACAGTTTTTATTGGAAAAGGATTTGGTAGTGATGCAATCAAGTACGGTGAAGTTATTTTTAATGTGAATATGACAGGCTATCAAGAAATGATTACTGATCCAGCAAATTTTAATCAGATTATTGTTTCAACTTATCCGGTCATAGGAAGTTATGGAATAAACAGTGACGATTCAGAAGCAATTGAACCCTCAATTGGCGGTTTAATAGTAAAAGAAGTAAATGATTATCCATCGAATTTTAGAAGTGAAGAATCATTAAGTGATTATTTAAAAGCATATAAAATACCTGGAATCCATGGGATAGATACGCGTCAGTTAATTAAAGTTTTACGAAATAAAGGAACATTAAAAGCAGCAATTGCTCCAATGGATTTATCAGTTCAAGAAATCGTTCAAAAATTAAAAAGTCAAGAATTAAAAGATAATGAAGTAAATCTTGCTTCAATTGCCAAACCTTATATTATACCAGGTAGTGGTGAACGTATTGTTGTAATTAATTTAGGGATGAAACAGAGTCTGTTAAAAGAATTAACAGAACGCGACTGTCATGTAACAGTTGTCCCATATGATTATACAGCTGAACAAATTATGAGATTTAAGCCCTCAGGTGTGATTATCTCTAATGGACCTGGCAGTCCGTTTGCGTTAGAAAAAACAATACAAACAATTAAAAAATTAATAGGTCAAACAGCTGTTCTTGGAATAAGTTTAGGCCATCAATTGCTCGCTTTAGCAAATGATTTAGAAGTTGAACGAACAAAGTATGGTAATCATAATTCAGGGTATCCAGTAAAACAAATTAAGTCAGATGTAAGTTATTTGACCAACCAAAACACTCATTATATTGTAAATAGAGAGTCGGTTAATGAATCAAATCTAGAAGTTATTTATGCAGGACTCAATGATCACACGGTTCAAGGATTAATTTTACCTAATAAAAAAGCAATGTCAGTACAATTTAATCCTGAAGGTGCACCTGGAACAAATGAAGCAAATTTTGTATTTGATGATTTTTTAAAAATAATAAAAGAAAACTAGAAAGTTGGAGTGATTAATATGCCGAAAAACACAATGATAAACAAAATATTAGTTATTGGATCAGGCCCGATTGTAATCGGACAAGCTGCAGAATTTGATTATTCAGGTACTCAAGCATGTCAATCTTTAAAAGAAGAAGGTTACTCAGTTGTATTAGCTAACTCTAACCCAGCAACAATTATGACAGACCACACAGTTGCTGATAAAGTTTATATGGAACCTTTAACAGTTAAATTTTTAACTAAAATTATTAAAAAAGAACGCCCAGATGCTTTACTTGCAACTTTAGGAGGACAAACAGGATTAAATCTAGCTATCGAGCTTGATAAAGCGGGTGTTCTAGAACAATATAATGTTAAATTGTTAGGCTCATCTTTAGAAGCAATCCAAAAAGCTGAAGATCGTGAGCTCTTCCGCGATTTAATGGATGAATTAAATGAGCCAGTCCCAGCAAGTGACATCGTTAATAACGTTGAATCTGCAGTCGATTTTGCTAATGAAATTGGTTATCCACTTATCGTTAGACCTGCATTTACTTTAGGTGGTACGGGTGGTGGAATGTGTGATAATGAAGAAGAATTACGCATTATTGTTAAAAATGGTCTTGCTTTATCACCTGCTAATCAGTGTTTGATTGAAAAAAGTATTGCTGGTTTTAAAGAAATTGAATATGAAGTAATTCGCGATAGTAAAGATCAAGCAATCGCTGTTTGTAATATGGAAAACATTGACCCTGTCGGTATACATACTGGAGATGCAATTGTAGTAGCTCCTTCAATGACGCTAACTGATTCTGAATATCACATGCTACGAGATGTTTCACTTAAAATTATTAGAGCATTAAAAATAGAAGGTGGATGTAATGTTCAACTTGCTTTAGATCCACATAGTTTCCAATATTATATTATAGAAGTTAATCCAAGAGTTAGTCGCTCATCTGCTTTAGCATCGAAAGCAACAGGGTATCCAATAGCGAAAATAGCAGCAAAAATAGCGGTTGGATTAACGTTAGATGAAATCAAAAATCCAATGATTGAAACAGAATCAGCATTCTTTGAGCCTACGCTTGATTATGTTGTAACAAAAATTCCACGTTTTCCGTTTGACAAATTTCTTACAGGCGATCGAACATTAGGTACGCAAATGAAAGCAACTGGAGAAATCATGTCCATTGGTCGTAATTTTGAAGAATCGTTTTTAAAAGGGATTCGTTCATTAGAAATAGGTAATGGTGACTTTTATTTAAATCACGTTGCCAATGAAGATACCGCTTCTTTAACACATCGTTTAGAAAAAGCAGATGACGAACGTATTTTTGTTTTAGGCGAACTGCTACGTCGAGGCATGACAGAAAAAGAAGTATATGATATTACAAAAATAGATCCGATGTTTATTAATAAACTAAATAATATTATTCAGTTAGAACTCAAATTAATTGATAATAAAAATGATGAAACATTATTAAGAGTAGCGAAAGAAAATGGTTTTTCCGATATGCAAGTCGCACGTGCATGGGAAACAACAGAAACTGAAATTTACAATACACGTGTTAAATTAGATTTGATGCCTGTCTTTAAAGAAGTAGATACATCTGCGGGTACAACAGAAGCAACAACGCCTTATTATTACAGTACCTACGAAACTCATTGTGAAGTAACAGTAACAAAGACAGATAAAGTTTTAGTACTAGGGTCTGGACCTATCAGAATTGGACAAGGAATAGAATTTGATTACGCGACAGTCCATTCAGTCCTTGCGCTACAAGAAATGGGTTATGAAGCAATTATTATGAATAATAATCCAGAAACAGTCTCAACAGATTTTGCAATGAGCGATAAACTGTATTTTGAGCCGTTATCACTTGAAGATGTTATGCATGTAATAAATAAAGAAAAACCATTAGGTGTTATTGTTCAATTTGGTGGTCAAACAGCGATAAACTTAGCTGAAGGATTAGAAGAGCGCGGAGTTAAAATCCTTGGAACATCACTTGAAGCAATAAATCGAGCAGAAGACCGTCATCAATTTGAAGCACTACTTGAAGAATTGAATTTAAGACGTCCAGTAGGAAAAGCAGTAACAAAAGCAGAAGAAGCTATTAAAATTGCTTCAGATATTGGTTATCCGGTATTAGTTAGACCATCATATGTGATTGGTGGAAGCCGAATGGAAATCGTTCACGAAGAGTCAGAGCTCCGCACATATATTGAAAAGTACCCAGATATTAATGAAGGAGAACCTTTGTTAATTGACCAATATGTTACTGGAATAGAAGTAGATGTTGACGGAATTAGTGATGGCGTAACAACAATCGTTCCTGGAATAATGGAACACATCGAACGTTCAGGCGTTCACTCAGGTGATTCAATTGCTGTGTATCCTCCACAGCGCTTAAATCAAGATGTAAAAGAAGAATTATTTGAAACGACTGATAAAATTGCAAAAGCATTAAATGTAATTGGCTTAATTAACATCCAATTTATTATTCAAGGAACAGAAGTTTATATTATTGAAGTAAATCCTAGAGCGAGTCGAACAATTCCTTTCTTAAGTAAAATTACAAGCGTCACAATGGCTAATTTAGCTACGAAATGTATTATGGGGGAAACGTTAAGTGAATTAGGATATAAATCTGGCATTATCGAAGAAGAAGAAGATGTATTTGTTAAGATACCTGTCTTCTCGTTTGAAAAATTAAGAAGTGTTGATACAACACTTGGACCTGAAATGAAATCAACAGGGGAAGCAATCGGTTATGATAAGACGTTAGAAAAAGCACTTTACAAAGGTTTAATCGCATCAGGCATTGAAATCCCGCATGAAGGATCTATCCTTCTTACAGTAGCGGATAAAGATAAAGAAGAAGCGTCTTATGTGGCACATCGCTTCCATGATCTTGGCTTTGATTTACTAGCAACAGGTGGAACAGCAAAATTCTTAGCTAAAAAAGGTTTACCTGTAACTGAAGTTGCTAAAATAGGTGTAGAAGAACCGAACGTTTTATCAGTTATAAAAGATTCGGAAGTCCAATTTGTCATTAATACATTAACATCTGGAACTCAACCACGTTCTGATGGTTTTAGAATACGTCGTGAAGCAGTTGAACATGCAACAATTAGTTTAACTAATCTAGATACAGCACATGCAATTTTAAATGTCATTGATTTAACAACATTTAGTGCAAATCCGGTTAAAAATAAAGGAGTGACAAGGAATGATTCGTAAAGAAGTATTACCTATTGTCAGTAATAAACAAATAGCTCATGAATCTTATGAACTGGTTTTAAAGAGTGAATATATTAGTTCATCAGCTATACCTGGACAATTTTTACATGTTTCTATTCGTAATCATACATTAAGACGTCCTTTATCAATCGCAGCAGTCGATCAAATAAATGACACAGTGACTTTACTTTATAAAGTAGTTGGTTCAGGAACAAGTGACTTGATCACTTATAATGAAAATGATGAATTAGATGTGTTAGGTCCTAGTGGAAACGGATTTGTATTAGATGATTTAGAAAAAAATGATGAAGTGCTTTTAATAGGTGGTGGTATTGGAGTGCCACCCTTGCACTTTTTAGCACAAAAACTTGCTCAAAAACAAGTTAAAATGACGATGGTACTCGGTTTTTTATCAAAAGAATACATGTTTTATGAAGCGGAATTTAAAGCGTTAGGTCATACAATTATTGCAACTGATAATGGTTCTTACGGAGAAAAAGGACGCGTGACAGATGTTGATTTAAGTGACTATAATTTTAAACATTATTACTCGTGTGGACCGCTACCAATGTTAAAAGCAGTAAAAGAAAAATATGCTCATCTAAGTGGATTCCTTTCGTTTGAAGAAAGATTTGGTTGTGGTGTAGGTGCTTGTTTTGCTTGTGTAATACCAACTAAAGATGATGCAGGATACAAAAAGATTTGTCAGAATGGTCCTGTGTTTTCGAGTGAAGAGGTGCTTATTTAATGGATTTATCAATTAAATTACCTGGTTTAGATTTAAAAAATCCAGTTATGCCAGCATCAGGTTGTTTTGGTTTTGGGCGTGAGTATAGTCAGTTTTTTGACTTAAATGAATTAGGCGCAATTATTATGAAATCTGCAACTGGTGAAGAGAGACTAGGTAATCCAACACCTAGAGTTGCTGAAACAGCATCTGGAATGTTAAATGCGATAGGTTTACAAAATCCTGGGGTGCATAAAATTATTGAAACAGAAGTTCCATTTCTGAAGCAGTATGACATCCCGATTATAGCAAATGTTGCAGGTAGTACGATTGAAGAATACGAATTTATTGCTGAAGCCTTCAGTAAAGACGGTAATATTGACGCAATCGAACTAAATATTTCTTGTCCCAATGTAAAGCAAGGTGGCATTCAGTTTGGTACGAATTATAATATGGCAGAAGATATTACCAGACGCGTAAAGGCTAAAAGTAATGTGCCAGTTTATGTGAAGTTATCACCAAACGTTACAAATATAGTTGAAATTGCTAAAGCTGTTGAAAAAGCTGGTGCTGACGGCATAACAATGATTAATACATTGACAGGTATGCAGATTCATTTGCCAAGTAAACGTCCACTTATCGCAAATAAAACAGGAGGTCTTTCTGGTCCTGCAATTAAGCCAGTTGCAATAAGAATGGTGTATGAAGTGAGTGAAGCGGTTGATATCCCAATTATTGGCATGGGGGGAATTTCTACTGCCGAAGACGTGGTTGAGTTCTTATTAGCAGGAGCAAGTGCTGTTGCAGTTGGTACTGCTAATTTTCAAAATCCATTAGTTTGCTCAGAAATTATTAAGGAACTCCCAGCAACACTTAAAAAGTATGGATTTAATTCGCTTGAAGACGTGATTGGAAAGGGGCATATTTAATGTATCTCGCTCTTGACTTTCCAAATTTAAAAACGACAAAAACATTTCTTGAGAGTAATAGTTTACAAGGTGTACCTGTTAAAGTAGGTATGGAATTATTTTACCGTGAAGGAACACAGGTAATCAATTATTTAAAAGAAAATAATCATTCCATTTTTTTAGATTTAAAATTATTTGATATCCCGACAACAGTAGAGCGTGCGATGCGTAATTTAGCAAAATTTGAAATTGATTTTGTAAATGTGCATGCTTTAGGCGGAGCAGAAATGATTAAAAGAGCTAAGGAAGGATTACAGACAAGTTCTGTTTCAAATCATGAAACTAAACTACTTGCAGTTACGATTTTAACTTCAATGGATAACAAAGTTATTAAAGAAGATTTAGGTCTCACAGGGACAGTTGAAGAAGAAGTAAAAAGACTCGCTATATTATCAGAAAAAAGTGGAGCAAATGGTGTTGTTTGTTCTGTTCATGAAGCTTCGTTAATTAAAAGTGTTTGCAATCCAGCCTTTAAAACTATGACACCAGGTATCAGACTTTCAAATAGCGATAATAATGACCAAAAACGCGTTGCAACACCAAAATACGCTAAAGATAATGGGTCAGATTATATTGTTATAGGTCGAAGTATTACGCAAGCAGAGCATCCAAAATCAGCATATGAAAAAGCATTAGGAGAGTGGTCTAAATGAAACAGCATCACGAAATCGCAAGAGATTTATTAAAAATTAAAGCAGTTCAAATTAAAACAAAAGGTTATTTTACTTGGACTTCAGGTATCCAGTCTCCTATTTATTGTGACAATCGGTTAACAATGTCTTATCCTAATGTAAGAAATAGAATCATTGATGGTTTTATTAATAAAATCAAAACGTTAGACGTTCAACCTGATGTAATTGCAGGATGTGCTACAGCAGGTATTCCTCATGCTGCTTGGATAGCGGATCGTTTAGACTTACCAATGATTTATGTACGTTCTTCACCTAAAGGACATGGGAAAGGGAATCAAATTGAAGGACGCGTAACAAAAGGCCAGAAAGTTTTAGTTGTCGAAGACTTAATTTCAACAGGAGGATCTTCAATTGACACAGCAAATGTGTTAAAAGCAGAAGGTGTAGAAGTTGTTGGCGTGATAGCAATATTTACATATGGATTAAAAGAATCAGTTCACAGGTTTGAAAAAGAGGACTTACCATTTACCACTTTAACTGGATTTGATTATCTTTTAGAAGCACTTGTTGAAGATGAAGAAATAACAAAAACAGATCAACAAAATTTAATTGACTGGCGAAACAACTTATAAAACCCTGATTACAACAAATCACACATAATATCTATCAATTTTATGTTTTTTTGATATAATTAAAAGTAATTAATTATGATAAAAAATATTTATTGTTAGGATAATGTTATTATGAAAATTGATGATTATAATCTCTTATTAAAATTAAATGAAATAGGTACAGTAAGAGGAACTGCTAAAGTTATTTTAATATCACAACCAGCTGTTTCTCAACGTCTTAAATTTATCGAAGAATATTTCGGTGAAATTATATTTATTCGTACTTCAAAACGTTTGAAAGTAACGCCAAGTGGCGAGCTCATTTTAAAACATGCAAAAGAAGTTATCGAACGGGAACAAATTATTAAAAATAGATTAGCTGCTTCAAGTATTGAAGTAAAAGGAACATTATCGATTGCTTGTTCCTCGCTCGTTAGCCAGAGATATTTACCAAAAATTCTTGCAAAATTTACAAAAGAATACCCGCTTGTAACAATTGATTTAGTTACAGGAATGAGTGAAGATATTAAACAAAATTCAAAAGATTACCACGTTAATATTATTCGCGGTGATAAAATAAAGGAACCAACATCAATTCTTTTATTTAAAGATCCACTTTATATTTTTGACACAGAACCTTTTAAAGAAGATGAAGTTAAAACGCGTCCATTGATATCATTTAAAAGTGATAAAAGCATGCATGCTTTATTTGATAATTGGTTATATCACCATCAAGGTAGTGTGAATCCCGTTAAAAAAATTAATGTCGACCAAATCGAAACATGTAAGCAGTTTATGATTGAAGGTATTGGTATGGCGATATTACCTAAAAGTGTAGCAGGTTCTTTAGTAGATAACTATCATTATTTGCCACTTAAAGTAAAAGGTGAACCGATAACAAGAGATACATGGCTTAATTATCAACCAGGTATAAGAAAGCTGCCTCAAGTCAATCATTTTATTGAATTATTGTTAGAGGAATTTGAATAAGAAAAGGAGTATAAAACTTTTAGTTTTATACTCCTTTTCTGTTAGGATTTAATTTTTTTCTCGAGTTTTTTTACTTTTTCTATAGAAGGTGTCACATTAATTGATTTTTGGTTATCATAAGTAACGTATCCAGGCTTTCCACCCGCAGGTTTTTTAACATGTCGTACAAGTGTATAATCTACAGGAACAGAAGCAGACATGCGCGCCTGGCTATAGTATGCTGCAAGTTCTGCCGCTTCAACTAAGGTTTCTTCACTTGGATTATTTGAACGAATCACAACGTGTGAACCAGGAATATTTAATGTGTGCAACCACATATCATCACGATGAGCCATCCGGTGGGTAACATATTCATTTTGGTTATTGTTTCTACCAACTAAAATGAGAGTTCCGTCCGTTGCTTCATATTCATCTGGCTTAGGTTTTTG
>JARIBO010000053.1 GCA_029257405.1 Caryophanales bacterium | reverse complement strand
TTCAAAAAACAAGTTACGCGTGTCACTGGAATTGGATCTTTATTACTTGTTGTTTATGTGGCTACTCGCTAAGCGTAGGAGATAAACAAGATCTAATAAGAAATATCGCTTTTTATAACAGGTATTGTTACAAACAAATAAGTAAAAATAAAACAGTTAGTTTAAATTCGCAAATGTAGCGAATTCAAACTAGCTGTTTTACTATTAATAATTGCTTTTTTTCAAAAAACAATTACTATAAAAAGTATATGTTTATTTAAAGTTAAGGAAAGGCAGTCAATACATGCATTATCGCTATGTTTAGATTTTAAATGAATTAGCAAGACGACTTTTACTATTAAATACTGGAGAACATTTAGATTCAGTTAAAAAATTATTAGAAGAATATGATGTTGGTCAAGGAACAATTCAAACTGCTTTAAATCGATTGATTTAAGACGGAGCTATAGTAATAGAAAGTTTAGTGCCACGAAAATACACGTAGAAAATATTCGTTTTATTTTATAATGAAAAGAAATTAAAAATGTAATTAACTCAGAAAGTCAGGTGAACACTAATTCAAGATTTAATTATATTAACAATAATAACTTTTACAATATTAAGTATTATATCTCTTATACTTTATTATTTATTACCAATAACTATTCACAAATATATCTATATAATTACAAAGGCATCTAATAAACTTTTGAAATATCGAATTTTTAAAACTATTTATTTTGCATATGTTTTATATTTATTTTATATCGTAGGTACTATAACGTTTATATATTATTTATTATATTTTATGTATATTGAATCAAATTATATTTTCTTATTATTAATTACTTATTCAATGTTAATAATATTTATAGGTACTTTATTAACTCAATTAGAATTGTTAATAGGTAAAGTTAAAATAATAAAAAAAATAAAAATACCTAAGATTATTAAAAATAATTATATAATAAATAGAGTTACATTGTTTACTGGTAATACACTTTTAAACTTAGGAATTTATTTATTAGTTATATATGTTTTTTTAGTAATATTAAATGCAGTCGATATAACAATATTACCCTCATACGTTCTTTATTTATATATTGTTATGTTACCGATTACCTTAGTCCTTTTTATTAATATAGGAAACAAAAATAAAGTTGAGAAAAACTTTAGAAGAATAATAATTTATTTATTACTATTAACGCTTATCGCAACAAAAAGTTATAGTAACTTTTTAGAACTAATAGAAGAAAAAGAAATAAATAATTTTGTGAATTATATAATTTACCTCACTTTGGCAATTTTTACAGCTTTAGACAATCTTGTGAAAGCAATTAGTAAAGATTATAAACATTATAAAGAGAGCAATGATAAACTACTAAATAATTGATTATTGTAAAGAACCAGAAACAAAATCTGAATAGAATTGTTTCTGGTTTTTTTAATTTTTATTTAATTACTAATTCTACTTTTTCTTTCAAGCTCTGAAGAACTGGTGAGAGTTCAACTGATTTCTTTGCAATGGCGTCTAATTTTTCAGCAGATGCTGAAGAAGTAATTGATACTTCGATACTCGGGTTTGTTAAACCGCTATTGCCTTCTTTAATATCTAGAAAAGGAGCGCGAGCGAATTTCCCTGTAAAAATAATTGAAACCTCATCGAGTGAAATATCTTCGTTATATGCTAGCATATGTAATGTTGTTGCGTAGCACTGAGCTGCTGAAACGACTGCCATTTCAACTGCTGTTAAATCACCCTCCTTACGTTCTGGCATCCCTTTTATTTCAATTGGATTTAAATCAACTAACTCCATTTTTTCTAGTTCGCCTGCTTTAAAGTGAAGTGTGTTTTGCCACTCACTTACATCAAGAGCTGGATCAGCTTTAATATTTTCTTTCATTTGATTAATCATCTGCATTTTACTCATAAATATTATTCCTCCTATTTAGTACAAGTCCAATTATACCTACATGGGTATACAAAATTCAATCTTTCTGCTTTTCACAAAATAACCTTAATTTTTTCGTTCATTGTTTGTTATAATAGAGAGAAGTGAAGGAGGAGAATTTTAATGATGTATTTACTCGCAGTCGTTTTACCGCCAGTAGCTGTATTATTTACAGGCAAGCCAGTGCAAGCATTCTTAAATTTAATTTTAACATTATTATTTTGGTTCCCAGGAGCAATTCATGCGATATTAGTCGTGAAAGATTCTAAAGATGACAAAAGGTTAAAAAAGTATATTCGAGAAACAAGAAACAAAGCATAAAACATTGAAAGTCCGACATATCATTTATGTCGGATGATTTCGTCGATGGAGTAACTTATACTAAGAAGAAACAAGATAAGTATAGTTAATGCAGGAGATAAACAGTGAAATGGTATTATAAGCATTATAAACGCGTTTGAATTAAGTACTTAGATTGTTATAATTTAAAAATAGGCATAAATGAGTTTTGAACCACTTTTTAATGCATTCAATTTTAAGGAGTTGGTTTACATAAAAATGGATAGTGTTTTAAAACATGACGAAAAAACGGATGATTATTCATTAGAAAGAGTTCCACGAAGTGAAAGAACAATGGGTTGGATTAGTATCACGAACATAACATTTGGTATTGCAACCGCTATTTTTTACTTTCAGTTAGGAAGTGTGATGGCTTTACAATTTGGAGCAGTTAATGCCATGATATCTGCGCTTTATGCAATTGTTGTAGCTGGTACGTTAGCTACTTTTATTGCTTATTTATCAGCTAAAACAGGTATGAATGTCAATTTGTTATCACGAGGTGGGGGTTTTGGTTATCTCGGGGCATCACTAACATCTCTTATTTACGCATCTAACTTTATAATGTATTGTGCTTTTGAAGGGATGATTTTAGTTTATGCAATCCATGAATTTTTCCCTGCTGTACCAAAATGGATTTATATTGTCATTTTTGGATCAATCGTTATTCCACTAAACTGGTTTGGTATTAAACAATTAGATAAATTACAGAAATGGTCTATGCCTATATTTGTCGTTTTTCTAGGTGCAGCAATTACAGTCTCTTTGTTTATAACACCGGAAGGCACGACGAACTTTTTAACATATCTACCTGAAGGCGTACAAGTCGGTGGTACGGCATTACTAATCTGTATTGGAATGCAACACGGAATTATGGGGTTAACCGCATTACTTGCCTCAGACTATGCTAGGTTTTTAAAGCCTAAAGATATTAAGGGAACAATTGCAATTGGTTTTATCCCGCAAATATTTTGTTATGGTGTGATGGGTGGTTTAGGTATTTGGTTTGGTGTGTTAATGGCAGAACCTAATCCAGGTATATATATTGTTCAGTTACTCGGTGTAGGTGGTGTGTTATTTACGTTAATTACTCAAATCAGAATTAACGTAACGAATATTTATAGTGGATCATTATCTTTATCAAACTTTTTTGAAAATGCACTTAAATTTAAACCGGGTCGCCGTTTTTGGGTAGTCGTTGCAGGAGTGAGTGCGATGATCTTAATGCTTGGTGGAATCGTCGATCATTTAGATACAGCGTTAATTTTCCAAGGTATCTTTCTTTTATCTTGGGCGTCTATTTTAGTGACGGATGCTGTAGTCGTAAAAAAACTACTTAAAATAGGACCATCGTATTATGAAGCAAGACAACATAACTTATATAAATGGAATCCAGTGGGTGTTATTTCTTTATTTATTTCAACACTATTTGGAACAATAGCTGCTTTAGGTTTTATGGGCTTATTTTTACAAAACACAGCAGCGTTTTTTGCAGCTATGTTGGCATCAATATTGACTATACTTATTGCATACATAACAAATGGTATATATTATGTCCGAAAAGAAGCAACAGATATACCGAGAGAAGACCATATAATGTAGACAAAGAAGTATCAGAATGAGTAGTTAAATTCTTTCTGATACTTTTTTTATTTAACGAAAAATAAATCCAATAAATAACAAAACTTAGAAAATCTATGCAGTTAATTTTACCAAGAGGACAAGGTCGTGGTATATTTGAATAAGAGAGTCGAATTATACTTATTAATTTAGTCTAAACAAATATCCATAAGGATGTGAATAATGTGAGTCAAATTGTTTTAATTTCAGGGAGTCCGTCAGCGGATTCGAGTTCAGATATAGTATTAGATTTTGTGGGATCGTTAATAAAAAATCAAGGACATGATGTAGAGAAAATCACTGTCACTGATATGCCCGCAGAAGATTTAGTCTATGGGCGTTATGATGGAGAAGCTATTCAAGCAGTTACTAAAAAAATTGAAGCAGCTGATGGTATCGTTATTGCATCTCCTGTTTATAAAGCTGCTTATACAGGTGTTTTAAAAGCATTGCTTGATATTTTGCCACAAGATGTATTTCAAAGTAAAGTAGTTTTACCAATTATGGTTGGTGGAAGTTATAAACATTTATTAGCGATTGAATATACGCTAAAACCAGTGATTGCTATTTTAAAAGGTAACAGCTTAAATGGTGTTTATATTGTTGATAATCAAGTAGATAAAAACTCAAAAAATCCAATTATTAATAAAGATATAGATAACCGAATTATTAAGCAATTAGAGGATTTTGAAGAAGCTTTACAAGAAATAGACGTCTCACTTTCTAAATGAACTGATTAACATCTGCTAAACAATTTTGTTTAGCAGGTGTTTTTTTACATATGTTTGTTTATTATTATCTATTTTGTTAATATTTAAAGTATAAAATCTATCAGTATAAGTAAATTGGTCAAGACAATACATAAAAGGAGAATAAAAAGATGAAGAATTCAATTAAAAAAACATTAGTTGCATCAGGTTTAGCGAGTCTCTTATTATTATCAGCCTGCTCAAGCGATGATAGAGAAGAATCAACAGAAAGTAATACAGACACGAATTATAGTGAAGCTGTAGATTATTCAATTACTGGTATTGAACCAGGTGCAGGTATTATGATTGCTGCCGAAACTGCTTTAGAAGATTATGAGCATTTAGATGGCTGGGATCTTGTTTCATCATCAAGTGGTGCCATGGCAACAGCATTAGAAACAGCAATTGAAAACGAAGAGCCAATTATAATTACAGGTTGGTCTCCGCATTGGAAATTTGCAAAATATGATTTACATTACTTAGAAGATCCTAAAAACTCGTTTGGAGATGATCAATCAATTGAAACAATTGTAAGAAAGGGTTTAAAAGAAGATCAACCAAATGCATATAAAGTACTTGATCAATTTAATTGGACTTCAGACGACTTAGATGGTGTAATGGAACAAATCGCAGATGGCGGTGATCCGGCAGAAGTTGCTAGTAATTGGGTAGAAGATAATCCTGAAATGGTAGCCGAGTGGACTGAAGGTGCAGAAGAAGTGAGCGGTGAAGAAATTGAATTATCCTATGTTGAATGGGATACAGAGATTGGTTCAACAAACGTTGTTAAAAAAGTACTCGAAGATTTAGGTTTTGAAGTCAAAATTACGCCTTTAGATATGGCTGTTATGTGGGAGTCAGTTGCAACAGGTGAAACTGACGGTATGGTAGCTGCATGGTTACCAGTCTCACAAGGTGAGCTATATGAAAAGCATAAAGATGATGTTGAAAATTTAGGTGTTAACTTAGAAGGCGTTAAAATCGGTTTAGTCGTTCCAGACTATATGGATATCAACTCAATTGAAGAGTTAGAAGCCAAATAATCAAAATATGTAAAAAGTAGTAGATAATTTCTACTACTTTTTTTATGAAAAAAATTAACTTGATACTTGCAGTTGACGTTAACGTAAGTGTTATAATTTAAAAAACGAAAAGGGGTGGTGATAATTAAAACAATTCAGGAAATAAGAAAAGAATTTAACTTAACAGCACGAGCACTTAGGTATTATGAAGAAATTGGTATATTAACGCCATCCAGATCAGAAACTAATCAAAGACTTTATTCAAAAAAAGAAGTGACAAAATTAAAGCTAATTAATCGTGGTAAAAACTTCGGGTTTTCTCTAGATGAAATAAAAGAAATGATTTTATTGTTTGATCGAGATCGAACAGGAAAAAAACAACTTAAACGTACAATAGATTATGGCGATGAACGAATAAATGAAATCGATATGAAAATTACTGAATTAAAAGCAATTAAAAAAGAAGTGAAAGCATTGCAAAGTGAATTCAAAGAAAAGCTTCATAACTTAGAGGAGGAATAAAGATGAATAGTTCAGAGTTATTAGCAAGAAATGCTCGGAAATATCCGAATGTTTATGCGATTAAATCCGAATTTGGTCATTTAACATACTCAGAATTAGATGAACAAGTAAATCGATTAAGTAATGCACTAGTAGTTAAAGGAATTAAGGCACAAGATAAAGTCGTTATTTTTATGCCAAATGTACCTGAATTTGTGATTAGTTATTTTGCAATTCAACGAATAGGTGCTCTTGTTGTACCGATAAATGCAAAATTAACAAAACCAGAAATCAACTATATTTTAAACCACTCAAATGCAAGCGCTATCATAGCGCACGAATTAATTTTTGAAAGTGTAAAAACTTTAGATGCAAATATTTTAAAAATTAAAACAGGAGAGGAATGGGGAGAGTGGAAGAGTTTTACTAATATTATTAATAATGCTTCATCTCAGGTAGTGGACTGTTCCCTTGTTGAAAGTGATTTATCTACTTTACTGTATACCTCAGGCACAACAGGTAAACCAAAAGGTGTATTATTTAGTTATCGGAATATTTTAACTGTCGCTCAGATGATTGCTGTTGAAATGGAAGTAAAGCCTGAAAGTCGCATTCTTTTGATGATGCCACTCAGTCATTCAGCTCCACTTCATTTATTTTTAATGGCAGGAATGACAGTTGGATCTACACTTGTTTTACGTGCTACATTTACGCCAGATTTACTCATTGAAGCTGCCGAATCAGAACAAACGACGCATTTTTTCGGAGCGCCAGTCGCTTATCTTTTAACGGCAAAAGTTTTACAAAATAAAGAAGCGAATTTATCGTCAATGCTTTGGTGGGTTTATGGTGGTGCACCAATTAGTACTGGTGAAGTTGAGTTTATAAAAAAAGAATTTAAAACAGATAATCTTGTTTGTGTTTATGGATTAACTGAAGCGGGACCTAGTGGCTCATTACTCTTTTCAGAAGAACATGATAATAAAGCGGGTAGCATAGGTAAGCGCGCTCCCCTACACACGGAAATAAGAATTGGTGATGAAGCGGGAAATGATGTTGATGTCAATGAAGTAGGCGAAATATTAATTAAAGGTCCAGGTAACATGATTGGTTATTATAAAAATGAGCAAGCAACAGAAGAAACTTTTGTGAATGGGTGGCTTAAAACTGGAGATCTCGCTCGTTATGATGAAGATGGATACATTTGGATTGTTGACCGAGCAAAAGACTTAATTATTTCAGGTGGTGCTAATATATATCCACTTGAAATTGAGAACATCTTAATTAATCATCCTGATATTCAGGAAGTTGCGATTATAGGTAGAAAAAATGAAGATTGGGGCGAAACACCAATGGCTCTTTACGTCTCAGAAAAAGAAATTAAATCTGAAGACATGAAGTTGTTTTTAAAAAATCAATTAGCTTCTTATAAAATTCCGAAAATATATAAAAAAGTAGATATACTCCCACGTAATGCAACTGGGAAAGTATTAAAACACGAACTAAGAAAGCGAGTTGAGTCCCAATGATAACAAATAACTTTAAAGTAAAACCTGTCTTGTCTCACAATGAAACCAATTTGAAAAAAGCTAATTTTTATGAGGATGATATATTATTAAAAACATTACTTAAAGAGAGATTAAATGACCAATTTTTTAAATATGCTGATAAAGCTTTAATGAATCTTGGGAAAATCTGTGCTAATGAAATTGATGAGCGTGCACGCCATACAGATCGGGAAGGAGAACCACGACTTATAAAATATGATGCTTATGGAAATGATATATCTAAAGTTTGGGTAAATGAAGGATATAAACAAACAGTTAAAGAAGTTTATGAAACAGGAATTGTTGGATTTATTCATAAAGAAATTCCAGAAATTAACCAAAAAGGAAACTATGTATATAGCTTTGCTCAAAATTATTTATTAGCACAAACAGAGCCAGGATTTCAATGCCCAGTTACGCTTACAATGGCAACTGCTTACTTATTAGATCATTACGCTGAAGGTGAAGTTAGAGAAAAATTTTTACCACATGTACTTGCAACAGGCAACACAGAGCTTTATGAAGGTGCGACATTTTTAACTGAACGGCAAGGTGGGTCTGATGTTGGTGCAAATATTGTTAAAGCAGTTAAAGAAGGTGGAGAATATAGACTTTACGGAGAAAAATATTTTGCATCGAATGTTGGTCAAGCGAAAGTAGTCATGGTTTTAGCTAGGTTAGATGGAGCAAAAGAAGGGTCTCGCGGGTTAACATTGTTTGCTGTTCCGTGGCTCGAAGAAAATCAAAGTTTAAATAACGTTAAAATACGCAGATTAAAAGATAAATTAGGCGTAAGAGCTGTTCCTTCAGGGGAAGTCGAGTTTTATGGTGCTAAAGCCTATATAGTAGGCGACGCGACACGTGGTTTTTATTATATGATGGAAGCCTTAAACCTTTCACGTATTAATAATGCAGTTGCTTCTTTAGGTATCATGAAGCGTGCACTTGATGAAGCAAAAGCTTACACTAAAAAACGTGATGCTTTCGGAAAAAGGTTAATTGAATATCCAATGATTCAAGATACATTAACTCAATTAACTGCAAAGTTAACTGTTGAACTCGCAACTACTTTTGATTTAATCGATCTTTATGACGTTGTAACAAAGGGCAATGCGACTGAAGAAGAAAGTATTATGCACCGTCTATATATTGCTTTAATCAAAAAAGAAACAGCTGAACAGGCAATCAAGTTTTCTCATGAAGCGATCGAGTTGCACGGTGGGAATGGTTACATTGAAGATTTTGTCACACCAAGATTATTACGTGACGCACAAGTATTAACTGTATGGGAAGGAACAGAAAACATTCTCGGTTTAGAAGTGGTGCGGTTAATTAGTCGTTTCGATGCTGATTTAATTTATCTTAAAGAAATGAGTGAACGGTTAGACAAAATAGAAGTAAGTGAATTAAAAAATCATGTTAATAAAGAGTATGAAAATGTTAAGAACAGTCTTTCTATATTTAAAGAATTAGAATATGGACAACAAACTTTTGAATCAAAACGTATGGCGGAAGAGATGACGTATTTATATGAAGCAATTATTAGTTTAGAATTAGCTGAGAAATACGGAAGTAAGTATTATAAAATTGCTGAAATATATATTGATTCAACTTGGAATTTACGTCAAATTGGTAATGAAATGAAGACTATCAAATATTTTAAGGATATCGTTGATTAAATTTTATCAAACTAAAAAGTAGTAGATAATTTCTACTACTTTTTTATTTAGTAATCATCATCTTCAGTTAATTGGTTAATTGAGACGAAACGGTCTGTTTCAAATTGTTTTTTTATAAATTCTTTTTCTTCAGATTTTATCGGTTCATCGTCATAAATCCAGAATTCTACAGATGAGAGATTAGCTTGTTTATTTTGTAATTTTATAGCTGTTAAAAGATAAACTTCTATCCTACCAAAAAAATGTGTGATTTGTTCAGACTCCACAGCTTCGATTAGCAGCTCAGGTGTAAAACGTGTGCGAAAAACAAGTGTGGATCCAGAAATTATACTTGCCATAAGGAATAATTGAAATGACGTAGAGTGATTTGGATGATTCATTAGAAGAACACGGCTATTTTGTTTAATCTTCATTTCAGCACAAATCATATGCGCAATCGTTAAAACGCTTCTATAGTTAAATAAGGCACTTCTAGGTATGTCTTTTGTACTAGAAGTGAAAAGCAGGTTCGCTTGGTCATCTTCATTTACTAAACAGTCAATTTTATTAGCAGAAGCGGTAAATGTTATTTCTAAAAAACTTTCCCAATAGAGATTAGCTTTACTTGTTTTAATTTTTAAAATATCACTATTTAAATTTCTAACAGTATTAAAATTTAACTGATGAACTATGATTGCATGAGGGTTTGAGTGCTTTATAAACTCTTCTACTTCAGATAAGTTTGAATTTATATTAACTGGAACAACAATCGCACCAATTCGCTGAATTGCAAAATAACTAATCACAAATTCAATTGTGTTAGGCATAAATAGCATTACTTTATCTGCACGTTTAATCCCTCGCGTTAAAAGTCCATTACCTAAAAGATTTACTTGTTCATTTAATTCAGCGTATGTTAAATGGCCGTACTCGGTTTTTACAGCAAATACATCAGGGTATTGTTGTGCATTTTTTGTGAGAAATTCTGAGCTATTCATCTTAATCCCTCCTTACTAGATAAGTTACTTATATTTTATTACATATATCAATCAATTGACAGTGTATTGTAAATAATCAGATAATTTGCTAGAATAAATATATATAAAGGTTGTCGGTGTATAAAAAAGTAAGAACAAAGTTAGTGAGGTGAGACTAATGGGAATGTTTATCCAAGATTATTATCTCATGTTCATGATTGTCTTACTCAGTTTATCAATCCTAATTTTACTCAGAACAATTGTTGGGACGTTTATTCAAATTGCTTACTTTGCGCTCACAGTGTTTGTTTACCAATTTGAAATGGCTATGCTTACTAATGTACTACTCGCAGTCCAAGTAGCGATCGGTGTTATTTTGATTTATCAACTCAAAAAAGCAATTGATTATAATTTCGATTTGGTATTTGAAAAAACGCATTTAATCGATCGAAATTATACAAAAACGGACTATAGTGGAAGTAAAAAATCATTCTTTTTCTAAGCGGATTAAATAGGTAAGAGTGATGCGATGAGTAAAAGTTCATGGCAAATTGATAAAATTCATAGTAGGGTATTTTTTTTGTTAACATACGAATGGAATAACAAAACCGATAACTTTTAACATAACCTTTGAAGGTCAAAGGTTTGATTCATTAAGCCAAGAACATGTGGCTCGATTCACTGGAGAATCAAAATTAACATTATAAAGTAAAAAAACCGCTCATTAAATGAGCGGTTTTTTATTATTATTTGTCTCCAAATTGATCTTTATACATTGCACGTACAGCTTTTGGTGCTGTATAGAATGTGGTCAAGAGGAGGAGCACGACCGGAACGGCAGTTACGACAATGAAGGATTGTAAAGCACCAACACTATCTTCACCTAATGTAACAAGTACAACTGCAACTCCACCCATAACAATTGCATAAAATGCTCTTAACCATTTAGGAGGATTTCCGTCACCAGAAATCGCCATTGAAATAGTAAGTGACATTGAGTCAGTCGTCGTAAGAACGAAAATCGTTGTTGCAAGTAGGAACAAGAAACCAAAGATTGTACTAAACGGCAAGTTTTCTGTAATTGCCATCATAGCAGCTGGCGGTCCAGCTTCTGCTAGTGCGCCAGATATTGCACCTGGTGCATCGATTTCTTGTGATATTCCAGTACCACCAACAACAGTGAACCAAAATGTAGTAACAACAGGAGCAATAACTGCAACTGCTAATACAAGTTCACGAACTGTACGTCCTCTTGAAATACGGCTTGTAAATAATGCCATCATTGGACCATATCCAACGAACCAAGCAAAGAAGAATACTGTCCAACCACCGAGCCACGCTTCATCTCCGCGGAATGTGTTTAGTGAAACAAATTCATTAACATATAATCCAAGAGCTTCAAAGAAGTTATTAAAGATAAACATTGCTGGTCCTAAAATTAGGATTCCCACAATTAATCCAATTGCTAAAATAACGTTGAAACTACTTAATATTTGAATACCTTTATGTATCCCTGTAACAGCTGAAATAGCTGCAGCAATAACTAATAAAACAATGATACCAATACTTAGAGTTAGTGAGTCTTCAATCCCAGCTAATCTACTAACACCATAGCTTGCTTGTAAACCTAAGAATCCAATTGGTCCAATAGTACCGGCGGCAACAGAAATAATAGCAAATACGTCAACGATTGTACCAAAAGCGCTATTTTTCATAATTTTTTCACCGAAAATTGGATACAGTAATGATCTTGGCTTAAGTGGCATGCCTTTATTATAGTGAGCATACATTAAAACCATTGTTCCTAGTGTTCCAAGAACTGTCCATGACAAGAAACCCCAGTCAACAAAACTTATTGCAAGTGCAGGAACAATTGCCGCTAATGAACCATCTTCAATCCCAGCGAACTGTGCATGAGGTGGAACTGACAAGAAGTGACTTAGAGGTTCGGCAGCTGCCCAGAAGATACCTCCACCAGCAAGTAATGTACACATAATGATTGAAATCCATTTAAATGTGCTCATTTCTGGTTTGTCTAAGTTCCCTAATCTAATTTTACCGAATTTAGAAAAACCTATAAAAAGTGCAATAAAGAATGTGCCTAGTAAAACAAATTGATATAAAACACCAAAGTATGTTGCTGATAAACCAAACAAATAATTTACTGAGTTTGTGACAAATTCAGCATTAAAAAATGCAATAATTACAAAAAGTAATAAAACACTACCACTTATAATAAATGCTGGAAAATCGAATGTTACTTTCTTACCGCCCGAGCTTTTCATTATTTTGACTCCCTTATATTGTAGTTAATGATCTGACCTTTTTTCTCCTAAAACAAGAATATGTCATCCCTAACTGATTTTTTAAAACTGTCCCCCAACTCATATTTAAAAGTATTAGGAATTACGAGTTAAAATGAAAGATGGAATGATGCATTTTTTAAGAAAAGCATCATTCCATGTTTTATATCATAAACGAAATAGATTTCTTTGTAAAGTCAATATATAATAAAAAATAAATAAATATGTTTAGTGTGTTACCGAATCAATCATTATAAAAATAAAAATAAATTCTAAAAAGCTTTTAAACTCCAGTTTAAGAGCTTATATAATTGAATATAAAGTTATTTAATCTACTAAAGTTTCTCGAAACTGTAAAAAATAGCTATTTAAAGTTTTAATATTCAAAATATAAGAATCCGCAAGAAGTGCCAATTCTAAAAGGAAGCTTGCGAGCGTTTCTTAAGTAATTTATGTCAATTAATAGTTATGAGAATAGTTTGAGTTTTCCAATTCGTTCAGCCGCTTCTTTTAAACGTTCTTCTGAATCAAGTAACCCAAATCTAACATATCCTTCACCTAAACTACCAAATCCGCTTCCATCAGCAACAACAACATGTGCTTTTTTTAGTAATAGTTCAGCGAACTCTTTTGAAGTGTATGGATCAGGCACTTTAAACCAAGCGAAAAAGGTTCCTTTTGGTGCATTTACTTTCCAGCCAATTTTATTTAAACTTTCAACTAATACATTTCGGCGACTTTCGTATATATCAACAAGATCATCAACGTATGAAAGATCACCTGAAATAGCTACTGTAGCTGCTTCTTGAATTGCACCAAAAAGACTAGTAAATAAATGATCTTGTAAAAGATTAATCGTTTTAATAATCGATGGATTTCCTACTGCAAAAGCAACGCGCCATCCAGCCATATTGTATGTTTTAGATAAAGTATACATTTCAATACCAATATCTTTTGCTCCCTCTGAACTTAAAAAGCTAGGTTGCTTAACCCCGTCAAAACCAATCGCCCCATAAGCAAAGTCATGGACGACACAGAAGTCGTGTTGTTTAGCGAGCTCTACGGTTTCGTCAAAGAATTCTTTAGTCGCAACAGCTGAAGTCGGGTTATTTGGATAATTTAAAAACATCATTTTTGCTTTATTTAAAACGTCTTCGGGTATGTCGTTATAATCAGGTAGAAAACCGTTTTCTTCAAGAAGTGGCATGAGTTCATAATTAGCATTTGCTAAAGCAACACCAGATAAATAATCAGGGTATCCTGGATTAGGAACAAGTGCCGTGTCACCTGGATTAAGCATGCTCTGACTTACTTCAAATAAACCGATTTTAGATCCAAACATTAAAGCAACTTCATTTTCAGGGTCTAAATCGACACCGTATTCCCGTTTATAAAAGTCAGCTACAGCTTCTCTAAAGTAAGGAAATCCTTGAAAAGGGGAGTACTTATGATTAGCAGGATTTTCAGCAGCTATTTGTAATGCCTTTACAATATGGTCAGAAGTAGGTAAATCTGGATTACCTTGACCTAAATTAATGATATCATGACCTTCATTTACTAAGGCTTGTACTTTCTTACCAAGTTTTGCAAAAAATTGATCTGGAAGGCGTTTAATTGCGTCAGATTGTTCGAATTTTTTCATACATGTCGCTCCCTTAAAATTAATAAAGAATACTATTATATTAGCACATTCAGAGATTCAAGTATCTTTAATGTAGATATAAAATTAAATATGTTTATTTGCTATAAAGAGTGGAATACAAGAACTAAAAGATTTAGGAGGGATGGTTATGTCTCATGTGAAGTTACCCAAAAACAGAGAGTCATTTTGGCATCAAACTAAAGACCTTTCAAAATATCCTGAACTAAATAAAGATTTAAATGTTGACATTGCTGTTGTTGGTGGTGGAATATCGGGTATCATGACTGCATACGAACTTGCTAAAACAGACCAATCTGTCGCTTTATTTGAAGCACGTGAATTACTTTACGGAACAACTGGTTTTACAACAGCCAAATTAAGTGCCCAGCATAATTTAATTTTTGATGAATTAATTAAGCGATATGACCTAGAAAAAGCTCGACTCTATTATGAAGCGAATATGCAAGGTGTTGAAAATATTGTTGCAATTGCTGGAAGAGAAAAAATTGATTGTGACTTAAAAAAACAATCTGCTTATGTTTATACACAGCATGAGTCAGAAAAAGAAAATATAAAAAAAGAAGCACGTGCTTATGAACGATTAGAAATTAAAGGTGAATTAACAGAAACTATGCCAGTAGATATCGATATCACCCAAGCAATTGTTATGCACGATCAATATGAATTTCATCCTGTAGCTTTTTTAGCAGGACTCGTTAAACAACTTGAAAAGATGAACGTTAAAATTTATGAACAGACGACGATTAATAAAATTCAAGATGGTGACCCAGTAAAGCTTAGAACGAATGCGGGACATACGATTCGTTGTAAACAAACAGTGTGTGCGACACAGTATCCCGTGCATGAACCAGAAAAAATGTATGCGAGTAAGTTTGAACCTGAAATATCTTTTGCACTAGCTTGTGAAATAGAAGAAGATTTTCCAGGCGGGATGTATATTAGTTGTGATAATCCCAAACGAACATTTAGAGCAATGCGCGTAAATGGTAAAGAATATTTCTTAGTCGGAGGTGAGAGTCATCAAATTGGTGATGGTTTTTCTGACGAGGAACGTTATAAAAATATACTCAAATTTGCACAAGAAACCTTTACTGTAAAAAATGTCTTAGCTCACTGGTCATCTCATGATTTAATTACCAAAGACCGTATTCCAATGATTGGTATCCTCCACCCAGATGAAAAAAATGTGTATGTGATTACTGGATTTAGTAAATGGGGGCTTGCAAACGGTGCAATTGGTGCAGAAGTATTAAGCGATTTAATGCAAGGTAATAAAAATCGTTATAGCGAAATGTTTGATCCACATCGTAACATTCCAGATTTAAAAGAAGAGAAAGAAAAAGAATCATCAACAAATTACCACAAGTCCATTCATAAAGAAAAAGTAGAAGCACTTGAAAATCGAGAAGCTATTATTTTAGAAGATGAAGAAGGTAAAATCGGGGTCTATAAAGATGATTCCGGAAATCTTCATGCTTTAGACACAGCCTGTACCCACTTAGGGTGTGATGTGGAATGGAATGATGGAGATAAAACGTGGGATTGTCCGTGTCACGGTTCTAGATTTCATGCTACAGGTGACGTTTTAGCAGGTCCTGCTACAGAACCTTTAGGTCACGTGGAAAAAATAATGAGAAGTGGTTTCTTAAAGAGATGATTTGGACCAATTAACCAAGCAGTGTTTTATGCTTGTAAGGTAATAAATGTTATACTATGGAGTGCACTAGAAAAAATATATCGATCATTTAATGTATTTAAATGTAAAAATAGGAGGAAACACACATGGCACGTTTAGAAGGTAAAGTAGCAATTATTACAGGATCAGCACAAGGTATGGGAGCTGCGCATGCTCGTTTATTTGTAGAAGAAGGCGCGAAAGTAGTTATTACAGATTTAAATGAAGAAAAAGGAACTGCACTCGCTGAAGAGTTAGGCGAAAATGCAATCTTTGTTAAACAAAATGTAACAAGTGAAGATGACTGGAAAAATGTTATTAAAGTAACAGAAGAAAAATTCGGTCCAGTAAACGTTTTAGTTAATAACGCAGGAATTACGCTTGCTGATTCAATTGAAGAAACATCATTAGATAATTATAATAAAATTGTTCAAATTAACCAAGTATCAGTATTCTTAGGTATGAAATCAGTTATTGCTTCAATGAGAAAAGCAGAAGGCGGTTCAATTGTAAATATCTCATCAATGAACGGTCTAGTAGGTGGAGCAATTGGTTATACAGATACGAAATTTGCAGTCCGTGGTATGACAAAAGCTGCAGCACTTGAATTTTCACCACAAGGTGTGCGTGTGAACTCAGTTCACCCAGGCGTTATTGAAACACCAATGATCATGCAAGAAGACGTGAGAGAACAAGTTGAAGAGTTTGCTAAAACAATTCCAATGAAACGCATTGCTAAAGTTGAAGAAGTTTCAAATTTAGTTTTATTCTTAGCATCAGATGATTCAAGTTACTCAACAGGTTCAGAATTTGTAATTGATGGTGGGTTAACTGCTCAGTAAATACGAATGCTCAAAAAACGCTTTTTATATACCGCACCCTTAAAGTTAGACCGAAAATCTAACTTTAAGGGTGATTTTTTATTTTTAAAAAAGTTTAATAAGTTTGCTATAAGTTAAAAATTGTCATACGATTAACTGATAAAAATTAAAGGATATTTAAATTAATTCTTAAGTAATGGAAGCGGGAATAAATAATGAAAATATGGAAAAAGTATCGTGACACACCATTTGTATTAAAAATGTCAGTAGCTTTTATATTAGGTTTACTCGTAGCATTTATCTTTAGAGAACATACTGAAATAATTAGTCCGCTTGGGACATTACTTATTCGCTTACTCAGTTTAATCGCTATACCCGTTATCTTTTTAACAGTCGTTTTAGCCGTTAATAAAATGAATTTAGCTGAACTCGGTAAAATGGGTGGTAAATTATTTGCTTACTATACAATTACAACAGCACTGGCCGTGTTAATCGGTGTAACACTTGCTTTGTTTTTTAACCCAGGAAAGAATTTAACTTTACCAAATACATCAGTAGATAAACCAGAAATACCTCACGCGTCAGATATCTTATTTAGAATTGTTCCAGAAAATTTATTTGCCGCATTTTCTGAGGGAGAATTAATGGCCATTTTATTTTTAGCTATTATAATCGGTATGGCAATGTCAACGATGATTTTTTCAAAAGATGAAAAAACGAGAGCATACGGGGAAGTTTTAAATCATTTCTTTGAAGCACTAAATAAATTATTTTATAAAATATTAGAAGGTATTTTACTTTATGCACCGGTTGGTGTATTTGCAATTAGTGCCTCGACCTTTGGTGCGCAGGGTTGGATGACGTTGAAGTCACTCTTACTCTTTACAGCTGTCTTTTACCTTGGTTTATTTATTTTATGGGGCCTTGTATACACATCGTTTTTAAGTTTGTCAGGTAATTCAGTTATTAGCTTTTTTAAAAATACAAGGGCAGCATATACAACAGCATTCTTTACATCAAGCAGTATAGCGACATTGCCTGTTTCACTTGAATCAGCAAAAAAAGCGGGTATATCCGATAACACAGCAAACTTCTCACTTCCGTTAGGTGCAATTTTTAACTCAGATGGCGGCGCACTAAGAATGGGTGTATCGCTTGTTTTTGCAGCAAACATATCCGGACTTAGTTTAGGTTTTACAGACTTTTTAGTTATTGTTATCATTGGTACCTTATTATCTGTAGGAACTGCAGGCGTACCAGCAGCTGGTCTCGTCACATTAGCAGCAGTACTTAGTTTGTTTGGCTTACCGCTTGAAATTGTAGCGCTTATCGCAGGAGTTGATGCATTAATTGGTATGGGAGGAACTGCCTCAAACGTGATCGGTGACATTGTTGGTGCAGCAGTAATTGATAAAAAGAAACCAGCAGAAAACTTAACATAAAAAATGAGACTGGAACAAAACTCAGTTTAATAATAAAAAGAAATTTGAGATTAAGCTGCGAACCGCACCTTTAAAGTTAGACCGAAAATCTTATAACCGTAGGTTTAATACAAAAATTCCACTTCAAAAAATAACGACAGATACTACAGAATTTAAATATTATACTTTAGGCTCTGATAGAAATATAATCATTAAGAAAGCTTATTCAAATCGATTTTTAGATATGTTTAATAGCGAAGTTTTGTCATTTCAGTTATCCAAAAAGCCAAGTTTTAAAGTGATTATCGAAGCATTAGATGAGGCAATTGAAAGAACAAAGTATTGTCCATATCGCACAACCATACATTCTAATCAAGGTTGGGGATATCAGATGAGGGCCTTCGTAAAGAAACTTAAAGACAATAAAGTATTTCAAAGTATGTCTCGAAGGGGAAATTGTTTAGATAAATCACCTATAGAAAACTGCTTCGGCTTAATGAAGCAAGAAATATATTATGGAGAAACCTACCGTTTTTTCGGACAATATATTTATTATTATAATAATAAATAAAAGCAAAGTTGACTGGAATGAGAGCGGTTGAATACCGTCAATATAATAGCCAATTAGTTGCATAACTATTTAGTCTAACTTTTGGGGTTCAGTACATTCCATCACACCGATATGCTTTTTTAAACATTTAATTTATTTATACGTTTTTTCTAGTAGGATTAGATGGCGCAAGTTCTGTTAAACTAAATAAATTAAATAAAGGGAGGAATTTCATGGAAAAATGTAATCTTGACCATTCACAAACTGATGTCTTAAACAAATTTGAAAGTCAAAAAGAATTTTTACCAAAAACATTATTAAAAGAAATAGAAAGTTTTTTACATCAAGAGCAATCGCAATTAGATGTAAATGAATTATTTCATTTACTAAAGAAATATGATCTAGCAAGGAACGAAGTAAAAGAAGAAAGAAATAAAAAACTTGAAACACTCCTAAACAAATAAGGACAATATAAAAACACCTTTGAATTCGTATACATTAAATAATAAAATATACGAATTCAAAGGTGTTTTTGGATGGAAAAATATGTATTCAAGTTAAGTTAAGTCAAAAAATGACAACAAAAAAAGCTAATTATAATATCAAAAGTCAATTACAAAACTTAATTTAAATGAGATGGCGTCACAATAATGAGGTATATCGATTTTGATTAGCCCATAAGTAAATAATACACCGTTAGTCATAGTTCTGAAACCAAAAATGAAGAGTTTAACAAAAACGTATAGAAAGAATAATAATAATAAATAGAAAAATATTAATAATGGATAAAGAAATAGATGGTACACAAGGATTAGCAGAAGAGTTGATATAATCTGATGCAAATTGCACGATTATAATTGAACAAACTAAATTTGGAACTTTTGTTCAAGTAATTGAAAATAAGAAGCGATCAATATTTTCGAATCAAATATTTAATTATAGATGGGAGTTGTTCTCCAAAGTAAACAAGGTATTAAATACATTAAATGAAGTCTAAGAGTATCAATGTAAATCATGCAATGCTGAATGCTCCGTTTATTCGTACAAATGGTAGTTTGCTTTATCGCCGTGAAGAATGTATTGACTGAATAGCTATTGTTAATAATAACTAAAGTTTTTTGTAAAACATTATAATAAACATATTATTTTAATACAATGGGTTTTATAAAAAAAGTAATAAATAATGTTCCTAAAAAATATTTATATCTCCGAATGAAAAAGACATGTTATCTAAATAAACAGCGTCGCAATTTTACATATGAAATCAATAGTAAGTTAATATGAAATTGGTAATAAGTTTAGTAGAGAATCAAATCAAGAAATAGAGTTTTATTATTTGATTTCGTAAATGGATTTAATAATATCTAAATTCATGTATTTCTAAGTCACGAAATTTCAGCAGATTATAAGTTGATGACATTTAAAAAATCATTCATTCTAGTTTTGAAATGCCATCTATTGTTCCAAGATAATTTGCTTTGTTACTCTCATTTTAATATCAATATATACATACTATCAGTCTCTTCGGTTAAATCAATCAAAACTACTATTCGCGATCTACTTCAAGTGTAAATTAATAGATTTTGTTTATATATTATGATTATTATAAATCTATCGAACTTAAACCTTGTTTCTTATTAAAGATAAAATTTTAAATGATGATTACTAGATTATGGGTCTATGAATCTATATAGCAAGAGTCTATCATGTTTTTGATTGTCATTTTTTGACTATTTGAAATAACATAAATTTTAAGAAA
>JARIBO010000034.1 GCA_029257405.1 Caryophanales bacterium | reverse complement strand
AACAAGCAACAATTGCTTGTGCACTTGTCATCTCTGATTCGTTTAGTTTATCTCGCATCTAATTAACCACCTCCACAAGTTTTTTTAAAAAGTTATACTTATCTTCAAAACTTGGTAAGCGCTTACTAATTGGTTAATAAAGCTTTTTCATAACTTTAGTATAATACAATGAAGTACTCTCTTCAATGATTTTTACATTATTATACTATAAATAAAAAGCTCAATTCTCATAGCAAAAGAATTGAGCTTTCATTATTCTTATTTAATTTTCATCAAAAAATTATAAGCTGTCACCAAAATCTTCTCTAAATTTAGCAACTAATTTTTCTGGCCAATCAGAAGTTGCTTTTAAACGTCCAAAAAAGAAACGAAGTACATCTGGTTCCTCTTCAAATTCTAATCCACCAATTAACTCCCGGTTTTCATATAACCAAGCGATACGATCAACTGCATAAGTTGTTTGCGACAGCGTAAACACACGACGAGGCATAGCTAAACGGACTAACTCCATATGAGAGAGTGTTTCTGTACCATCTTCTTGTCTAGCTTCAGACATTGTTCCACGCTCCATACCGCGAACCCCACTAATAATATATATTGCAGCAGCAAGCGCACCTGCAGGATATTCTTCTTGTGATAAATGATCAACAAAATCCATTGCGTTAAGATGACAGCCAAGCCCACCAGGCGGTGTGATAACTGGTACATTTTTTTCTTGGAATTGTTTTGTCATATGTTTTATAAAATTAGGACCTTGCGAAATAACATCTTCATCCATCGTCTCTTCTAAACCGACAGTCAATGCTTCCATTTCACGAACAGACATCCCCCCATATGTTAAAAATCCTTCATATAATGTAATGTATTCGCGTAGTTTCATATACACATCTTTATGTTTGGTTGAAATACCTCCACCACGAGCAGAACCTAATTTACGAGCAGAGAAATAGATAATATCGCATTGGTCAGTAATTTCACGTGTGATTTCGCGAATTGACATGTCAGCACATGCTGCTTCACGTTGTTTAATCAGATGTAAATTATCTGCTAGTAAACTCGCATCATAAACAAGCATTAATCCATGTTCATCACACACTTTTTTAGCTTCACGAATATTTTCTACTGAGTGAGGTTGGCCACCAATTAAGTTTGTTCCAGCTTCAAGACGAACGTAACTAATTTTATCTGCCCCATGTTTGTCAATTAAGTTTTTTAATTTATCAATATCCATATTTCCTTTAAATGGATGATCACTTGTTAAATGAAGTGCTTCATCTATGTAGATTTCTTCAATTTTTCCACCGTTAAGTGTAATGTGCGCTTTTGATGTTGTGAAATGATAGTTCATTGGAATAATTGTATCTTTTTTCACGTAAGCTTGTGAAATAATATTTTCACTTGCACGTCCTTGGTGAGTTGGTAGAAAATATTCTGTTCCAAATAATTCTTCTAATTTACTCTCTAGACGCGTAAAAGTTGCCGAACCTGCATAACTGTCATCAGCATTCATCATCGCAGCTTGCTGATTATCACTCATCGCGTTAACCCCACTATCAGTTAACATATCCATAAACACATCACGATTTTGGAGTAAAAACGTATTATATCCCGCTTCATCCATTGCCTTTGCACGTTCTTCTATAGGCAGTAAATTTAACTTTTGTACAATTCTCACTTTATGCATTTCAAGTGGCACATCATCGCCATAATGGAATTTAATTTTTGTCATTTTATTAACACCCTTCATTTGTATAGTTTTTTCTTTTCACTTATCATGCAAAAAGGATGCTTTTAGTATAGCTTATATTAACTTAATTTTCTAATTATTCTTTTCTAATATTAAAATACGCCATAATCTTAAATAAGATTATGACGTTATTTTATTTTTTAAACTGTTTGTTCAGCATTAGTATTCATGTCTTCTTGTTTACTTTTTCTCATTTGTAAACCTAACATAATAAAGAAGATTAAGAATCCAATCAAATCTGAAACACCACCTGGATAAATCAATGATAAACCAGTGATTGTTGCGATAATTCGACTTACTACATTTAACTTTGTATACCAATAACCAATCAAACCTGCTCCGATAGCAATCATTCCAGCAATTGCGGTAATTAGTATTAAGATTATTTCAAAAGCATTTGTATCAATCATTAATAATGCTGGTTCTAAAACGAACATATAAGGAATAATAAACGCAGCAATTGCTAACTTCGACGCATTAAAACCTGTCCGGATAGGTGCGCCCCCTGATATCCCGGTGGCCGCAAAGGCTGCTAAGGCAACTGGCGGTGTAATGTCTGCGACAATACCAAAGTAAAACACAAACATATGCGCAGCGAGTACTGGTACTGCAACTGGTAATAAATCATTCATTGCAATAATTGCTGGTAACGCAATGGTTGATGTAATTATATAGTTTGCTGTTGTTGGTGATCCCATTCCAATGATAATGGATGTAATCATCGTAAAGAATAGCGTTAACAATAATTGCATTTGAATATTTGTTGAAATATTTCCAGCAATACTTACTAAACTATTTCCCATTTTAAGTCCAAGGCCTGTTTTAGTTACGACACCTACAATAATACCTGCTGACGCCGTTGCTGCAGCAACTCCAAGAGCTGTTCGCGCTCCGCTCGTTAATGCAGTAATAAATTTAGCAAAGTTAATACGCGTTTCTTTTAAAACCATACTTACAACAATTGTAGATAGTATTCCAAGTAAAGCTGTTCTTTCAATACTGAATCCTTGGAAAAGTAAATACACAATTAAAACAATCGGGAGTAATAAATGTAATTTTTTTAATACAACTTTAACTTTTGGGATTTGCTCGCTAGGTAAACCGAGTAAACCTTGTTTTTTTGCTTCAAAGTGAGTCATAATCCAAATTCCAGCAAAGTAAAGTATAGCTGGAATCAATGCTGCTTTTGCAATTTCCCAATAAGGAACTCCGGCAAATTCAATCATTAAAAATGCTGCCGCTCCCATAATAGGAGGCATGATCTGTCCACCAGTTGAAGCAGCCGCCTCGACTGCACCAGCAAAGTTACGGTCATAACCTAAACGTTTCATCATCGGAATCGTATAAGAACCTGACGTAACCGTATTTGCTACAGAACTTCCTGAAATAGTTCCTTGCAAGGCACTTGAAAATATCGCAACTTTAGCTGGTCCACCAACTCTTTTACCTGCAATGGTTATAGCTAAATCATTAAAGTAATTCCCTACACCTGTTTGAACTAAAAACGATCCAAAGAGTAAGAATAAGAAGATATAGGTAGAAGAAACTTGTAACGGTGTCCCAAGTATCCCTTCTGTTGTAAAGAACATAGAATCGACTATTTGTGCAAGTGTTAATCCACGATGTCCAAACGCTCCTGGCATATACGGTCCAAAATATGCATACAAAAGGAAAAGAGATGCAATGATTGTTATTGGTAAACCTACCGCGCGCCTAGACGCTTCTAACACAAGTAAAATGGCAATACCACCGACAATAATTTGTACATCTGTAATTGTTCCAATTTGTTGAACTAATGTTTCGTAAAACACAGGCCAATAAGCTGAAACCATAACAGCTAATAAAATTAAAATAACATCATACCAAGGAATTTTACTATGCATTTTTGATTTTCTTGCTGGATATAACATGAAAATTAACGTTAAAGCAAAGCCTAAGTGAACGGTACGTTGAATATATGCTGTAAATTGACCAAACGCCCCTGTATATAATTGGAAAATAGAAAAAGATAATAATAGAATAAAGACAATTGTTCCTGTAATCCCTTTTACATCACGCGTATTTGATTCAGCATCATATTTCTTCATAAGTTCTGCTTTTTCTTCTTCGGTTAATTCAACATTTTCATCTACTACCGGACTATCTTCATGAACTTTCTCTTTATTTTCTTCATTGTTATTTCCTTTATTTGATTCACTCATGAATCTTCACCTCTTTCCACATATCTAACATAGATAACTCGTCAGACTTTACCGTAAACCAAGCTCCTGGTTTAAAATAATCATTAAAATTTATTTTTTGCTCTTTTTCTCCTTTTTCTTTCCAAACAAAACGATGTTCAGATACAGTTTTGCCATTACGAATTTTTAACGAATCAAATCGGTTGTCCATATTTAAAACATGATAAAAACCATCTTCATAAAATATTTCTTCATAATCCTTTACCTCGTATGGCATACCGATACCGAAATCACTGAAAATCATTTCATACTGTTTTATTTGTTGATCTTTTGTTAATTCATATTTTTCTGTTACATCTGTTAAATGAATTGAATGAACAAATATTATTTGAAAAGTGTCACCAGCTTTCAGCGGGACATAGGCAACAACATCATCTGTGTTCTCATCAAAAAAGACGAGGACCGATTTATATGGAACAAATAATAAAACACCTATAACAATTAGAGTTACGCTAATAACGAGTAACCATCTTTTCATTTTAATCGCCTACTAATGAAGTTAAAAGACCGGTGTTCCTAAGATATTAATCAGGTATCACCGGCCCTTTACTCTATTTAATTAACTAATTTATTTAGCTTCTATACCTTTTTCATCAAAATATTTCTTTGCACCTGGGTGCATGTCAATACCAATTCCATCTAATGCACGATCAACTGAAATTTCTTCTGACTTTGCATGAGCGATGTCACTTGAGTTTTCATAAAGTGCCTTTGTCATATTATACACTGTATCTTCTGATAATTGATCAGTAACAACAATCATTGCGAGTACTGCTACAGTATCAACATCTGCTTCTAGACCGTAAGTTCCTTCTGGTACAGTATCTAAAGCATAATATGGATATTTTTCAATTAAACTTTCAGCTTTATCTGCATCTACTGGAACGATATGAACTTCTGATGTAGCTTGTAGTTCTTCTACTGCACCAGTTGGCGTACCTGCTGTAATAAATGCTGCATCGATGTTTCCATCTTTAATCCCACCTGCTGATTCACCAAAGTCTAAGTTTTGCTCGTTAATATCATCCATTGTCATGTCATATGCTTCTAAAATTTGTTCTGCGTTAATGTAAGTACCTGAACCAGGTGCACCAACAGATACTTTTTTACCTTTTAAATCTTCGACTGTTTTAATTCCTGAATCTGCAACTGTAACGATTTGAATTGTTTCAGGATAAAGTGATCCCATTCCTAGAACTGTATCAATTGGTTCATCAAATGCATTAATTCCTTCTGCAGCGTCTGCAGCTACATCTGTTTGTGTAAATGCCATTTCAGCTTCGCCATCTTTTACTGCAATAATATTATCTGCTGATGCGTTTGAAGATACCGCATCTGCTTTAATACCTGTTTCATCTAAGATAATTTTAGCAATTGCTCCACCTAATGGATAGTATGTTCCACTTGTCCCACCAGTTAAGAAACTTAAGTATTCTGGATCTTCTGAGCCTTTATCTTCCGTTCCACCTTCATCTGTAGAACCGCCACCACAAGCAACTAAAAATAATGATAATACTAATAATAGTCCGATAGAAAATAACCAATTCTTTCTCATTTTATGTAGCCTCCTTTTAAATTTTTAATCGTAAGTCAAAAATAGCACTTTTCCATTAAAATATCAAGATAAATACACTTTATTACCATTTAACAAGTCTTATCACGTCAATATTGCACGCGTTTACAAGAGTTGGTTTGTTTTACCGATTATTAACCTCGTTATCAGTCTCTATTTTATAAATAAATTTCGATTTTTTCTAAATTCTATAATCTTTTTATCGATAATTGTACCTTCTTTAATTATAATTGCTTGCTCAATCATTTTCGACCAATCCTCTTTTACAAGTACGTCAACAATTTTAGAGAATTTTTTACTCAATATATTAGTAACAGTTCGTGAAAACATAGCTGGTGTATTATCTACTGCGTAATGAATAACCCCATCAATCGTATATACCGGGTCATCGATGCTTGTCGGACGAGATGTTTCGATTTCTAAATTAGGATTACAGCTCACATCAATTATCATTGAACCTTTTTTAAATTTCTTTAAATCTTCTTTGTAAATAACGCGGTCTGTTCGACTTGTGTCCCACATTACGCAGTTTACAAGAACGTCATATTCAAACATTTCTTTTTTAAACAATGCCTCCAATCTCTTCCCATAAACATCTACTTCTGCTCCTAACCCGTGCAGAATTCTAAGTGCTCCTTTTGCAGTAAAGCCATTTCCTAAAATCGCAACCTTGGTCTCATAAGGCATACTTCCATAATGTTGGAATGCTTGAATAACAGCCGCTTCTCCTGCAATTTCACGATTACGATAAAAGAGATATCTTCCATCTTCAAACATCTCTTCCCAAGCAATCACTGTATGATTACCAGCTAAAACAGCGTCAGTAAATTTAACGTCTTGAACTGCGTGGGCCCAACCAATCAATATTTTACCAGGTAGCAATTTATCGAAATAATCAGCATTACCTAATTTAACGTCAACTATCGCGTCACACTCTAGAACTTTTGCTCTTGAAACAATGTGCACACCTGCTGCTTTATATAATTCATCAGAATATCCTAAATTACTTCCATATCCTTCTTCAAAAAACAATTGCTGAACATTCTTGATTAACTTCAAATCTTTAGGAAGTAATGCTCGCCTTTGTTCATTTTTTTTATGACTGATTACAAATCCAATCGTTTTCATAATTCTTACCTCCCTATATTGTACTTTAAAAACATTATCTATTTCGCTAAAAAAGCTATGATTATAGCTAGTGAAAAAAATTAATAATAAATGAGCAATCATTATTTTGTATGTGTTCTCATAGTTAATTTAGTTTACCACATCTTGCCTTAGCCAACAAAGTGACCTTGTTATTAGGTCAATGGTTTATTCCCTTTTATTATCTATACATTGTTTCTTTAATATTGTATAATTTTAACCAACGAAAACATAAAATGAAAGGATAATTTATGAATATACATTTCACTAAAATGCACGGATGTGGCAATGATTTTATAATCATTAATCATCAAGACAGACATTTAGATACTATTGATTTAACTAGGTTTATTAAAAACATGTGTAAAAGAAAGTTTGGTATAGGCGCTAATGGGCTTATGCTTCTTGAAAAGTCAAAAGTTGCAGATTTTAAGATGCGATATTTCAATGCTGATGGTTCAGTTGGAGAAATGTGTGGAAATGGAGCGCGCTGTATTGCACGATTTGCTTATTTAAAAAATATTACAGGGCGTCAGATTTTTTTTGAAACAGATGCTGGGAATTATGAGGCGACAATCCATGATGACCATACAGTCACTATTTACTTTCCGGATATTAACAAACACACTTTAGATATCCAAAAGCAACTAACCATAAATAATGAAAAGATTATTTACAATTATGGAAGCTTTGGTGTACCTCATACTGTAATTTATGGTGAAGAAATAAATGCTATTCAGACAGATCAATTTGAAGAATGGGGTAGAAATATCCGTCAGTATCCGATTTTTAAATTAGGGACAAATGTTGATTTAGTCGAAATTACTGGTCCTAATTCAATAAGTATTCGTACATATGAACGTGGCGTTGAAGAAGAAACGCTTGCCTGCGGTTCTGGTGCTTGTGCTTCATCAATTATGACGGCACTACTTAAAAAAGGTAGTTCTCCATTTCAAGTAAAGACTCTGGGTGGTCTACTACTTGTTGACTTTAAAGAAGATTCTGATTGGATAACTAACCTTTCCTTAAGAGGTAATGCTGTAGTTGTTTATGAAGGTAAATCGAACATTAATCAAGAGAGGACTGATAGTTCATGGGAAAATTAAAAGCCTACCGGTTTCCGCTTATATTACTTGCCTCAATTATTATTGGTACGATTATTGGCTTAATTTTTGGAGAAAAAGCTGGAATTATTAAACCACTTGGTGACATATTTATTAACTTACTATTTATGGTCGTTGTTCCGCTTGTCTTCTTTTCGATTTCTTCTGCTGTAGCAAATATGGACAGCATGAGACGTTTCGGCAAAATTATGGGATCGATGATGACCGTATTTATTGTAACCGGAATCATCGCTTCAGTTTTCATGCTCGCTGCAACAGTTCTCTTTTCTGCTGGCTCTGGTGTAGACATTCCGATAGAAACACCTACAGACGTTGAAGAAATTACATTAGCTGAGCAACTTGTTAATACATTTACTGTTCCAGATTTTGTTGACTTATTTTCTAGGTCAAATATGCTCGCTCTTATTATTTTTGCTGTCTTAGTTGGTGTTTCTACAGGCTTAATTGGCGAAAAAGGCAGACCTTTTCAAGCCTTCTTATCTGGCGGTTCAGATGTTTTTATGAAAGTCGTAGAAATAATAATGTATTATGCTCCAATTGGGCTTGGTGCTTATTTTGCCGCCTTAATTGGTGACTTTGGAACAGCGTTAATTGGTGATTATGCGAAGGCATTCCTGATCTATTATCCTGTTGCTATTTTATATTTCTTTATTGGTTTTACTTTATATGCTTTTATTGCCGGAGGAAGAAAAGGCGTTTCACATTTTTGGAAAAACATCTTAGCACCTGCTGCAACTGCACTTGGTACGGGCAGTAGTGTTGCTGCTATTCCAGTCAATTTACAAGCAGCTAAAAACATTGGTGTCCCAAAAGACATTCGCGAAACTGTCTTACCACTTGGGGCAACAATCCACATGGACGGATCCTGTCTGTCTGCGATGTTAAAAATCGCCTTTGTGTTTGGTGTCTTTAATATGGATTTCTCTGGTTTTGGAACATTTTTAACAGCAATTGGGATTTGCCTTTTATCAGGTACTGTGATGAGTGGAATTCCAGGAGGTGGCTTTATTGGTGAAATGATGATCATTACTTTATACGGCTTACCAATTGAAGCTCTACCGATTATTTCTGCAATAGGCGTGGTCGTTGATCCACCAGCAACAATGGTTAACTCTACAGGAGATACAGTCGCAAGTATGATGGTAACAAGACATCTCGACGGAAAAGACTGGATGGAAAATGCTGTTGAAAGTTAGCTACTTAATTTAACTAAATTATACCTTGTAATTAAAGTAATGATTTTAATTACAAGGTTTTTTCACTTTCGAGTGCTCATTATTATTAACAGTTTTCTTAATTTTCTGTTAACATTAAAATAAGATAAAGGAGTGTCTTATATGCAGTATAATTATTATAAAGCAGCCTTAAAAGAAGTTCCTAAACCTTGTTTATTTTTAGATACTGAATTATTTGATAATAATATCCAATCTATTTTAAACGCTAGTAACGGTAAAAAAATTCGTCTTGCGAGTAAATCGATTCGCAGTCTTGCCGTGATAAAAGATATTTTAAACTATTCCAATACGTTTCAAGGCGTGATGTGCTTTACTGTGAATGAAGCTCTTTATTTGAATGATAATGGACTTGATGACTTGCTTATCGCCTACCCCGTTTGGAATACGGATGAATTAAAAAAGCTAGCAAAACGTGTTGAAAATAACCAAACAATCACACTCATGATCGATTCTATTGAACATATCGAACATTTAGAGCGCATTGCGTCTGAACGTGAACAAGCTTTTCTAGTTTGTCTTGATATCGATTTATCGAGCGATTATCCTGGTCTACATTTTGGTGTTTATCGCTCGCCAGTTAAAACAGTCAAGCAAGCTTTTAAACTTATTGAACGTATTGTTGCCTCACCCTATTTAAAATTAGATGGCATCATGGGTTATGAAGCTCAAATTGCAGGCATTACAGACACAGATCCAGCTAATCAATTAAAAAATAAAATAATTAGACGATTAAAAAAACGTTCTTCAAAAGAACTGATGAAAAAAAGACAGAAAATTATTCGTCTGATTGAAAAAAAAGGCATTGAGCTTCGCTTTATTAACGGTGGTGGTACAGGGAGCCTTCATCAAACCTCAAAAGAAAATGTAACTGAAGTCACTGTTGGTTCTGGATTTTTCCACTCGCACTTATTCGATAATTATGAAGATTACTCTAATCAGCCTGCTCTTGCTTATGCGATTGAAATTACACGGATACCTAGTAAACATATTTATACTTGTACAGGTGGCGGTTATATCGCTTCTGGCGCTATGGGAAACGATCGTCTCCCAAAGATTCATTTACCAAAAGATGCAAAACTTACTAAAAATGAAGGTGCCGGTGAAGTGCAAACACCTATTTTTTATAAAGGCGATATTCCACTTAAACATGGCGACCCCATATTCATGCGTCATAGTAAAGCTGGCGAATTAACCGAACACTTTCACCTGATTCATTTAATTAAAGATGGAAAAATTATCAATCAATATAAAACATATCGGGGGGACTTCCAATGCTTTCTATAAATGATACACAATGGAAAAACTGGTCAGAATCTTTTATAAATAAACCTGAACGTATTTTCTATCCGAGAAATGAAAGCGACATCATTACATTGTTTAAAGAATGCAAACAAAACAGAAAAAAAGTGAGAGTCATTGGTGCAGGTCACTCTTTTACACCACTTGCTGTAACGAACGGAATTCTTGTTTCTCTTCATCATCTTTCTGGAATAGAAAAAATCGATTATGTAAATAAACGTGTAACTATTTGGGGAGGTACGACATTAATTGATCTTGGAAAACTGCTCTATAAACACGGGCTTTCAATGGAAAACCTTGGAGATATTAATTTACAAACAATTGCTGGAGCTGTTAGTACAGGTACGCATGGATCAGGTATTAATTTTGGTAATTTATCAACACAAGTTACTAAACTTACTATGATTACTCCAAACGGCGAAAAGTTAATAATCTCTCCTACTGAAAATAGTCATTTATTCGATGCAGCACGTCTTTCACTTGGATTATTAGGGATTATCACAAAAGTAGAAATTCAAGTGATCTCAGCTCATGAGCTAATTAGTGTCAGTAAACGCTCAACAATAAATCAAGTGCTTCCTAATTTAAATACTTTAATTAAGTCAAATCGGCATTTTGAATTTTTCTGGTTTCCACATACTGAGACTATTCAAATTAAAACGTTAAATCCAAAATCTAAAGCTAATCAAGAAAAGCTAAAAGGACCAAGTAAATTTAATGATATGGTTATGGAAAACGGCGCTCTCGGTTTGGTATCAGAAATTTCTCGCGTTCAGCCAAATTTGAGCAAAATTGTTAGTAAAATGATTGCTTTAGGTGTCCCGACAGGTAAAACAGTTGGAAATAGTTACGAAATGTACGCAACACCTCGCCTCGTTAAGTTTAACGAAATGGAATATAGTATTCCTGCTGAACATATGCAAGACGCCATCAAAGACATTAATCATACAATCGATAAAAATAATTTTAAAGTCCACTTCCCACTCGAGTGTCGTTACGTGAAGTCAGATAATCTTTGGCTCAGTCCATCGTACAAAAGAGATTCAGCCTATATTGCTGTTCATATGTATAAAGGGATGGAATATAAGCAATACTTTGCCAAGCTTGAAGAAGTTTTAAAACATTATGAAGGGCGACCACACTGGGGGAAAATGCATACTCTAAACTCACTTGACTTACAAGGCGCTTATCCAAAATTTAATGACTTTTTACAAATCCGCAATCAACTTGATCCAGATAACTTATTACTTAATAGTTATTTAGAAGATTTATTTTTAAATTAAATATCTGACTTTGTTTATTGGTTTTAATCGATAAAAATAAGGAAGCGCGCAAACAGCGCACTTCCTTATTTCTTGATTTACTAAACATTTTTTATTTAGCTTTAACGCGAGCAATTTCTTCTGCAACTGCAATTGTAAGTTGTTCTGCAGTTTTTGGTACAAAGCTTTTCAAGATTGAATTAATCATTGGTCCCATTGCGCCACCTGCAGTGATATTCAGCGAACCTGTCATTTTAGTTGTCGTATCATCTATTTTTTCAGCTTCAAAATAACCGTCACCTTTAAAGTTATCTGATGTTCCTGATAAATCAAATGTTACTAAATTAGGTGCTCTCCATTCAGTAATATCAACTTTTAATTTTACTGTTTTTTTCATAAAACCTAAATCACCTTTAAATTCCCAAGTTGATTCATCATCACTAATAATATCATGTGTGATGTACCCAGGTACAAGTGGTGCCCAGTTATTAATTGAACTTACAAAGTCCCATACCTCTTCAATTGGTACATTAATTTCTGTTTCATAAACTCCTGCTGGCATATTAATCTTCTCCTTTATAGTTAAATATTTATTTTACTTCACGTTTGTTCGTTTCAGCGATTGCTTTACCTGCTAAATAACCCCATGTCATACCAGGTCCAATTGTTGCACCTGCACCTGGATAAGCTGGTCCTAAAATAGACATTGCTGCGTTACCTGCTGCATAAAGTCCTGTAATTTTCTTATCACGTAAGCTAATCACCTGACCATTTTTATCAACGCGTGGTCCACCTGCTGTTCCGATTGTTCCATAATAAATTGGGATAGCATAGAATGGTCCTTTTTCGATTGTTCCAAGGTTAAGTTCTGGTGAACCGCCACCTTGTCCCATACCTTCAAAGTATGTCGTTCCACGATGAAAATCAGGATCTTCACCTTGTTCAACATAACCATTGAATTTGGTTACTGTTTTCTTAAGACCTTCTGTATCAACACCAATTTTTCCAGCTAATTCTTCAAGTGTTTCTGATTCGTGCATCCATTCTGGTGCATCTTCACCTGCTGCAATTGTGACAACTAATTCATTGTCTTTCAACTGACTATCGAAAACAATCCATGTATCTTTCTCATTTGGATATGTTTGCGTTGCTTCATCGTATAAATGAAACTTACGTGGCATATCTTTATATGTCGTTCCTTCGTTTACAAAACGATTTCCAAGACTGTTTACGATAATACCGTGTTTAAGTGAACGCGGACTCGTAATTAAATTAAATACACGATCTTCATATTCAATTGAAGGGTCTTGCGTTGCAGGATACCACCATGCATCACTCATGTTCGCAAGCTTTGCTCCTGCTTCCATTGCCATAATTAAACCGTCACCTTCGTTATAAGGAGGTGATAAATGATGTTTTGGCTGTCCTGGTAAGAATGATTTTACTAATTCTTCATTCCATTCGAAACCACCACTTGCAATAATCACACCTTGACGCGTTCCAATATTAATCGTTTCACCATTATGTTCGGCTTGAATACCAATAACCGCTCCTTCATCATCTTGATAAAGTTTGAAGCCTGGCGTTTCTGTACGAACTTCTACACCACGGTCAAGTAAACCTTTCATAAGTGACCCAATAAGCGCACGGCCCATTGTTGCAATGTTTTTTTCCATACGTTCACCCATAACTGCGTAATCTATTTCATTTTTGTTCGCCCCACCTTCAGCAAGTGTTAATGGAGGGAATATCGGGTTACGACGGATTTTGTGTTCCCATTCACCTAACTCTTGTAAATGGAATGGTTTTGGATCTAATGAACGACCTTCGACAATTCCACCTGGTAAATTAGCATAATAATCACCGTATGCTGGAGGTACAGCAAATTCAAGTGGTGTGTTATCGTGCAAATATTTAATCATATTTTTTCCTTCTTCAAGGAATACATCAACTAATGAAGAATCTGGTTCTTTACCGTGTCCTAATCGTTGAATATATTTTAATGCATTTTCAGTTGAATCTTCTATACCTTCTTCTTTCATATAATGGTTATTTGGAATCCAAGGAACTCCACCTGACATTGCTGTCGTTCCACCTACTTCAGAAGATTTTTCTAATACTAATACTTCGGCACCGTTGTCATGTGCAAGTGTTGCAGCTGTTAAAGCAGCCCCACCTGTTCCAAGAACAACAACATCAACAGTTTCATTCCATGTAATATTTTTATTACTCATAATTTTTCTCCCCTTTCTTCTATTAAAAAATCTAATCATTAAACTTATAACTTAATTTTCTATAAATTGTGACTATCACTATGATAGTCATACTATCACATCGTTAAGACCCTTGTCAATTCAAGTGTTTACTACCTAATAGAGTCAAGTTCTAATTAAGATGATTACATTATTTATTTAGAGTATAATAGATATATCAACATAAAATGAGGGATAGCTAATGAAACCAATGGATAGATATGAACGTGAACTCCAAAAAAATAAAGAAATTCGAATTGCTACCATACTTGACGCAGCTGATAATTTATTTGCTCAAAAAGGAATCGAAAGAACAACCATGCAAGATATAGCAACTGCTGCAAATTTAGGTGTTGCGACGATTTTTCGTACTTTCCCCAAAAAAGAACAAATCGCAGTAGGCATTGCAACAAGAAAACTTAAAAAATTTCTTAAGCTTTTTAAAAACATTCGAAATATGCAAGCGACGAGTTTAGAAAAAATTGAAGCACTGATGGATTATTTTTTAGAAGAACTATTATCTGAAGAAGGTAACGATATAAAAATCATTGAAGATTTCAATGTTTATTCAATGCGACTTTCTAATCCAATAGCAGATATCGAACAATACAAAAACGTTTACCAAGAAATTTCCAACACGTATACAGCAATTATCAAACAAGCTATTACAGACGGTTCAATTCGTACGGATATTGATATTGAAAAATCTTTAGTTACCTTAATTAACACTTTTGGAACTTTTGCTAGAAAATTATCGATTCAAAAAGACATGGTTTTTATTGAACTCGACTTAGAACCAGAAAAACAATTAGAACTACTCAAAAAAATTATTCTTGATTACTTAAAAAACGAAGATTAAAG
>JARIBO010000038.1 GCA_029257405.1 Caryophanales bacterium | reverse complement strand
TATTTTCTATCTCTTTTAACTGATTTTCTGTTACGTCTTCTGAATTGTCCCCTATCATTTTTGCTTGATAAATTTCTGCGAAGTTTTTCAGTTTCGGTTCTCGTCTATACATACCCTCATTATCAATATAACTATGAGCAAGGTGTTTGAGTTGTTCTGTATAATAATAAAGTAAATCCCCTATCATATGTGGGTATTGATTTGCATAATTAGCTGGAATGTCGTCTAAACAAAATCTGATTTTTTTATCGCCTTGTCTGAATTTTTCGAATTCTTCATGCAAATATAAATGGATTGCTGCTAAATTATATTTTACCGATAAGGGTTTTTGATTGTTAAGATAATATGTTTTTGCCGCTGATTGAAGTACTTTTTTTGTTGGACCTGACTCTTTTAATTCTTTTTGATAATATCTAATCGCTAAACTAAACTTTTTACTTCGTTTTGCTTCAGTCGCTAAATCCAAATAATTCATTTTTTCACCCCTTTAAATAGTGTTTTATATAAAAAACGGATGTATTATTTTAGTTTATTATGCGCTCTATCTTTTCTATACTTATACTATAATGAAAATAAAGAAAAAGGTAAAGCTTTTTATAGTTTATTTTAAATATAAGTAAGTTTTTATTCTTTCTATCTTAAAACTGTTACAATAATAAAGATTAGAATACGAAGGAGTACTGGTTATGATAAAAAAGTATATTAATGCAAATATATATAAAGACGCTGAGTCTCGTGAATTCTTAGTAGAAAATGGTCAATTTAAAGCGATTGGTAATGATTTAGCAGACGCAGATGAAGTGATTGATTTAAAAGGGCGTTTAGTGTTACCCCCTTACGTTGATCCTCACTTACATTTAGATTATATTTTTTCAGGACTTGGTGAAGGGAATGCAAATGTGTCAGGTACATTATTTGAAGGGATCCAGCGCTGGAGTGATAATAAAAAATCACTCACTGAAGAAATGATACGCGCACGTGCCTTAAAAGGAATTAAAAAAGAATTAAATCATGGTGTCCAGTTTATCCGAACGCATGTTGATATTACTGATCCTAATTTAACAGGGATGAAAGCATTAATTAAACTGCGCGAAGAGTTAAAAGATATTGTTACTTTACAACTCGTCGCTTTTCCCCAGGAAGGTTTCTTTAGGTATAAAGCTGCTGAAAGCTTAATGGAAAAAGCGCTTGAAATGGGTGCTGACGTTGCAGGTGGGATTCCTCACTTTGAAATCTCCTATGAGCACGGGGTTGAATCCTTAAAACGAATTGTTGATATGGCAATGAAACATAATGTGATGATTGATATTCATTGTGATGAAAATGATGATCCTAATAGTCGCTTTTTAGAAGTGTTAAATGCACTCGTTATGGAAAAAGACTATGGTCAACATACAACAGCAAGTCATACGTGTAGTTTCGGTTCAGTTGATAATAGTTACGCGAATAAAATGCTTGGTCTTTTTAAAACGTCACAAATTAACTTTATTTCCTGCCCAACAGAAAATGCTCATCTCCAGGGGCGCGGCGATAGCTATCCAAAACGCCGTGGCTTAACACGCGTTAAAGAACTGCTTGCTAATGGGAACAATGTCGCATTTGCCCAGGATTCAATTGCCGATTACTGGTATCCATTAGGGAATGGGAATATGATGAATATATTAGATAACGGGATTCATCTCGCTCACTATACACATGTTGATGAGATCAATAAGGCCTTTGACTTAATCACTTACCACGGCGCAAACATCATGCGCGTAAATGATGAGTATGGTATTGAAGTTGGTAAGCCAGCAAACTTTATCGTGCTCGATGCAAAAGACGCATATGAAGCAATCCGCGAGCGTGCTGACGTATTAATGTCGATTAGAAATGGGAAGTATATTTTTAAACGTGAAGTTCGAAAAAATGAAATTGAAATAGATTTTTTAAAATAAAAAATAAAAGCACGTGTGAAATGTAACATAAACATACATTTCACACGTGCTTTTTTAGTTACTATTTAAATCAGTTCGTATAATTGATACACATCTGGATTATTTATTTCAGACCATTTTATTTGTTTATCGATTAAACTAAAGCCCATTGGAATATAGAGTTTTATTTCTCGGTCAGTTAAATCAGCTTCAGTGATATTATGCTCAGCAAACTTTTCACTAGCTGAACCATCATTTAAAAGTCCAGCGTAATAAACTTCTGCATATTTTCTTAGTTCTGGTTGTTTTTCAAAAAACGCTTCCTGATCAAAGTAACTATGACCGATATGTTTTTGTGGATGAGACTCATATAACAAGATATCGCCAATTCTTTCTGGAAATTGATTTTTATGATTTTCTGGAACTTCTTCAAGCAACTTAATTACTTTTTCATCACCATTTTTGTATGCTTCATTATTTATATATAATGCTAAATGAATGGCAGCGATATGATACTGAAGCGAAGCGGCATTTTGCCCGTTTAAATAACAGAGCTTGCCCACTGCTCTGAGTAAATGGACCGATAAACCGTTTGTTTCTAATTGCTTTTCATAATATTCTAACGCATCTTCAAATTTACGTTCGCGTATTGCTTCTTCTGCTAAAGTTAAATAATTTTTATTCATCTTAATCTCCCCTACTTTTCTAGGTAAATTGTTTATTCTTTTCTATCCATACTGTAATCAAAATTATACTTGAGGTAAAGGATTTACATTTATTTATTAATTTTCATCAAAAGAGTTGACCCAAAAGTTTTTATATTGTATGTTGTAGTCATGCAACATTTATAGTCAATTGAAACAAAAGGAGGAGAGTTATGCCAGAATTTATTTTACCGAATTTACCATACGATTTAGAGGCACTTGAACCTTATATCGATGCTAAAACGCTTGAAGTCCATCACGGTGGTCATCATGCTACTTATGTGAAGAACTTAAATGCTGTTTTAGAAGGTCATGATGATTTAAAAAACAAATCATTAGTTGAGTTATTAAGTAATTTAGATCAGTTGCCTAAAGAAATCCAAACACCTGTTCAAAACAACGGTGGAGGTCATTTTAGTCACAGTTTATTTTGGGAAGTGATGACACCAAAAGGTGGTGGCGAACCTACTGCTGACGTGGCTAAAGCAATTGATAAATATTTCAAAACCTTTGATAATTTTCAAAAAGAATTATCAGACGCAGCTATTTCAAGATTTGGAAGTGGTTATGGTTGGCTTGTGATTGATGAAAATAAAGATTTATCTGTTATGAGTACGGCAAATCAAAACACACCACTTGCTATAGGTAAAAAACCTTTACTTGTCATTGACGTTTGGGAACATGCCTATTATTTAAAGTATCAAAATCGTAGGCCTGAATTCGTCACAAATTGGTGGCATACAGTTAATTGGGACAAAGTAAATGAATTATATAATGATGCAATAAAATAAGGTGATTCAGGTAATTCAAACTTTAAAACCCTCTCAGTGTGGTAGCTGAGAGGGTTTCTTATTCTTTTTGTTTCATTTTTTTAGCCTTAGCCTGTTCAGGATAAGATTCCATTACCTCCCCATCAATCCAGACATCTACTTGGTCACCTTTATTAAATTCTTTTGCACGCTCATAAGTTAGCTCAATCAATCCAAAATAAGCATCTCCTATTACATCTTCATTTTGAATTTGTAAAGCAGATTTATCTTTAATTTGTTCATATTCTGATAGAGAAAGTTCCGTTGCAAGCATTACTTTGTGTTCTGTTACTTCTAATATAATCCCTTCCATATCTGGATTACTACTACATCCAAAAAGTAAAAAACTAAATAATAAAAGATTTATTATTTTCATAATATCCCTCTTTTGTAATCATGTTTTCTGATTTTTTTAATTATAACATAGATAATATCTACTTTTATTGTATGAGTTAGATTAAACTCATATCGATTTTGACCCTTTAATAAGTTCACTGTATAATAAATACATATTAATCTAAAAAAGAGGTGCAAGTATATGACAAAAATAGCAGTAATAGTTGGTTCACTTAGACATGAATCATACTCAAGAAAAATAGCAAAAAACGTAGCAAAATTATTTCCAGAAGAATTTGAAACAGAATTTATTCAAATTGGAAGTTTACCATTATACAACCAAGCTTTAGATGAAGATAACGACGTGCCTGATCCGTGGGTAACGTTTAGAGAAAAACTAAAAAAATGTGATGCGGTCCTTTTTGTAACACCAGAGTATAACCGTTCTGTCCCAGGTGTGTTGAAAAACGCAATTGACATTGGTTCACGCCCGATGAAAGAAAGTGTTTGGAAAGGAAAACCAGCAGCAATAATTAGTAATTCTCCAAGTAACTTAAGTGGCTTTGGTGCAAATCATCACTTACGTCAATCACTTGTCTTCCTTGATATGCCAATTGTACAACAGCCTGAAGTATATCTTGCAAATGTAACCAAACTGCTAGATGATCATGGTAAGATTAATAATGATGATACCATTCAATTCCTTCAGACATTTGTCGACGCTTTTGTTAAGTTAATCAAAAAGCATAACGATTAATCGAGTTTTAAATATTAACATAAAAAAATGAGCTACCATTTATCTGGTAGCTCATTTTTTATGCTGTTATTTTATCTTCTTTAATTAAACCGTCTTTCATGGTAACAACTTGATCTGCATATTCAAGCATTTCTTCTTCGTGTGTAACAAGTAATGTTGTAATATTTAATTTACGTGTTAAATCTTGGATTAACTGCATGACTTCTTGTGAACGTTTCGAATCAAGACTTGCTGTTGGTTCATCAGCAAATAACATTTCTGGTTTATGAATGATTGCGCGTGAAATTGCCACACGTTGCTTTTCTCCACCTGAAAGTGACGCAGGATAAGCGTCTTTTCGGTCTTTTAAACCAACTAACTCGAGTACCCGTCTTGCTTCAGCAAGCTTTTCTTTTTTACTTAATTTAGAATCTGCGACATCAAGCATTAAAACTAACTGTTCTTCTGCTGTTAAAAACGGAACAAGATGCGATGATTGGAAAATAAACCCGAATTTTTCTGCGCGAATTTGACGGATATCATCTTGTTTCATTGTTGATAAATTTTCTCCGTCAAACATGACATCACCGTCTGTTGCGGGTTGAAGCCCTGCTGCAATTGTAAGCAGCGTACTTTTACCTGAACCAGAAGCACCAACGAGTGCCGTTATTTCTCCTTGCTTTAGCTTTAAATCAATGCCTCTTAGAACACGTTCTTCTACTTCACCATTTTGAAATGCTTTTGTTAAGTTATCTATTTTAAATAAAGCCATTTTACATCTCTCCTTGTTGAATTGCTTGTAATGGTTGAATTTTTTTAATTTGAATACCTGATAATGTTGCGCCAATAAATCCGATAATTAAAAACACAACCGCAAGTATGCCTGACGTTGCGAGTGGTAAGTGGAATGGCATCCCTTCAGGTGCAAAGTTAGAAAATAACTGACTAATCCCAATTGACAGTGCCAGTGCAACTATCGTAATAATAAACATTTGCGTCCACATCATTTTAAATAACATGCTTGTTTTTACACCAATTGCTTTTAAGATTCCGTAAAGACCTATCTTTTGAACGTTCATCATGTAGAAGAAAATGCCAAACAACATGCCGCTAATCACAACTAAAAACCAAACAATCATGTTTAAAGATAATTGTTCTGCACTATAACTTGGAATGGTGTTTAAAAATTCTTTGTTAGAAAAAGCTTGCAGTCCATCGATTGAAATAGCTTCTTTTCCTGGTGTAAATAACATTTGCATTTCTTCAGTGCGATACATTTCTTGATAATTCTTTTCATTTATAAAGGCAACAGGTGCGTGTGAGAACTTTTCTTGTTCAACGAACCCTTTAACTGTTAAATCTTTACTTAGTTGGTTATTTGTTAAGACGTCCCCTACTTTGACACCTTTATCCTTAACTGATTCATCTAAAATTACTTCGCCACTTTTTACTTCTGGGAAAACATTGTTATTTGAAGCTGTTGCAAAAGCAACACTCACTTGGTCTGCATTTTGATCTTCCATAAAGCCCATTTGAATTGATAAAGCAGTTGCTCCCTTGTTTTCAGTAATTGTTTGCTCAGCTAAGCTTGTATCTATTTTTGACATATTATATGTTTCGTCTGCACTTGCTTCCATATAAAATGTACCTTCAGGCATATCTTGTATCAATGCTGCGTTATCTTGAGATAACCCATTTGCTAAACCTGATATAATTAAAGTTAAAAAACTAACTAAAAATACGATTGACCCTAATATGACAAAACGTGATTTGTTTTTTATAATTTCTTTCCATGCCATTTTCATAATTATTGAACCTCCATTTATTTTCTAACTTAAGTGTAACCTGGCTATATGAATGGAGCGTGTATGCAGTGTGAACGCAAGCTAAACTTTTTTT
>JARIBO010000005.1 GCA_029257405.1 Caryophanales bacterium | reverse complement strand
AATAAAAGAAGGTTATCCTAACTTGGATGAATATAAAACAGCACTTACTTCTCTTCACCAAGTTGCTGTTTGTTATCCAGAAGCGGTTGGTTGTCTGGATACATGAATTAAAACAAATATAAGTAATACAATTTGATTGGAGTAATTTATTATGACAAAATTAATGAAAAATAAATCTGGCTTAGTAACAGCTGCTGGGTCAGGTATAGGTAGAGCAAGTGCTCTTGCTCTTGCTGATGCAGGCGCAAAAGTAATGGTAGCTGATATCAACGAAGATACAGGGAATGAAACAGTACAGTTAATTATCGATAGTGGTGGTGAAGCTGAGTTTTTTAAATGCGACGTAAGTGATGAATTACAAGTTAAAGCTTTAGTCGACAAAACTGTTGCTTCATTTGGAAAATTAGATTTTGCCCATAATAATGCGGGTGTTAATCTCGGACAAGTGAAAATTGGTGAATTAGATTCTGCTGATTGGGATAAAACGATAAAAATTAATTTATATGGTACTTTTTATAGTATCAAACATCAAGTGAATGCGATGATTAAAACCGGTGGTGGCGCAATTGTAAATACTGCTTCAGGGGCAGGATTAGAAGGTTCTCCAAATATGGCTCCTTATACTGCTTCTAAATTTGGAATTGTAGGTTTAACAAAATCTGTGGCTTTAGAATATGGGCAGCAAGGTATCCGGATAAATTCTATCGCACCAGGTGCCACTATAACGCCTGCGATTCAAAGTTGGGCTAAATCTTCGCCTGACCAGTATAATGCTGTTTTAAATTCAATGCCTTCAGGCGCAATGTCGACAGCTGAAGATCAAGGTAATACCGTTATGTTTTTATGTTCTGATTTAGCAAAACAAATAAATGGGGTTACAATACCAGTTGATGGCGGCTTTACAGCTGGTAAAATGCAACAATAGTTTTAACAAATAAAACATAGCGTTTCGAATTCATTTAAGAATCCGAAACGCTATGTTTTTATTAATGCTTTAATTTTTTTTTCTAATTCTAACAATTGATTAAAGGCTAGTTCATTTGTTCCCTTACAAACTCCCAAATATATTTTCAACTTAGGCTCAGTTCCTGATGGACGAAAACAGAGCCATGCGTCGTTTATCAATTGATATTTAACTACATTTTCTTTAGGTAAGGTTATTTTAGAACTCTCACCTTCTACTGTTTCTTGTTTACTCGTTAAATAATTCTCAATCGCTAACACATTTAATTCTTGAATTATTTTTTTTGTCGGGTTCATAAATTTATCCATTATACGCTTAACTTCTTTTGTCCCTTCTTGAGAGTCTAATTCAATAGAAATTAATTTTTCTTTATGAAAACCATGCTTTTGATAAAGTGAATTTAATACATCAACTAATGTTTCTTGTTTATTTTTATATAATTGAGCCATTTCACAGACTGCAACAGCTGCTTGGATTGCATCTTTATCACGTGCAAAATCTTCAAGTAAATATCCGTAACTTTCTTCATACCCAAATACAAACTTTTTTTCATTCGATTGATCATTAGCTTCAATAATTTCAGATATATATTTAAAGCCAGTTAATGTATCGACCATTTCAATATTAAATGATTCAGCAATTTTTCTACCTAGTTCACTCGTAACAATTGTTTTAATTGCAACCCCATTTTTAGGCAATTGCTTATTTTCACTTAATAATGTTAATTTATAATGTAATAATAATGCGCCTAATTGATTCCCTGTTAAATTTACGTATGTATCTTCATGCAAAATTGCTACACCTAGTCGATCTGCATCTGGATCGGTAGCAATTAATATGTCTGAATTGTTTTTATAACCTATTTTTTTAACTAATTTAAAAACCGCTTCTTCTTCAGGATTTGGATACTCTACTGTCGGAAAATCACCATCTAACACAGCCTGACTAGGTTCAATATGAATATTATCATATCCAAATTTTTTAAGTCCTGTTTCTATTGGGATTAGACCAGTACCGTGAAGCGGCGTATAAACAATTGACAAATTCTTCTCTGTATAAACACTACGCAAAATAGTTAATTCTTTTTGGTAAGCATTTTCTATCGTTTCTAAAATATATTCAAATTCTTTTTTATTCCCCATTGATAATTCTGTTATGATATGCATATTTTCTTCCATAACACCCCGCACATAACTAACTGCTTCTGGTGTTAACTGTCCTCCATCTTTACCATAGAGTTTATACCCATTATATTCTTTTGGATTATGGCTTGCTGTAATCATTATTCCAGCTGCTGCTTTATAATATCTAACTGCATAAGAAAGCATGGGTGTAGGTCGCGCTTCTTCAAATACATATGCTTTTATTCCATAATGAGTTAAAGTTTGTGCTGCTTCTTCTGCAAAATCTTTTGAATGATGACGCGTGTCATAACTAATCACGACTTTTTTTGCTGAATTATCATGAATTATTTGTTTAGCAAGACCAATTGTCGCAAGTCTAACAGTATATATGTTCATTCTATTTAACCCAGCCCCCATAAGTGCACGCATGCCTCCTGTTCCAAAATTAATTAACTCACTAAAACGATTTTTTTTTTCTAATTCTGTCATGTTTAATAATTCATTTTTAAACTCATTTAAATTAAACCATTTTTCAAATTGTGTGTTAATCATTTTTTCACTCCTTTTTTATAAATTAACCAAATATATAGTTATTAAATGTAATTTGTAAATTGTAGAAAAAATTGTATAATTAATAATAATCAATAGATGTAAGCGACATCATTTATCAACTCTTAGTATAACATATGATTTGGTTTTTAATATGTCTTAAATTGTTAGATTATTTAATTAATTACAGGGTATACAACAAAAGCATCCTAAATGAGGAGGTAATTCACATGAAAGGTGTCATTTTAGCTGGTGGAAGTGGTTCTAGACTATCGCCTAGTACTAATAGTGTAAATAAACACTTATTAACAGTCTATGATAAGCCAATTATTTATTATCCTTTATCAGTTTTGATGCTTGAAGGCATAACCAAAATTTTAATTATCACAACTAAAGGAGACAAATCACGTTTTAATAAACTTTTAGGTGATGGCTCTTCACTGGGTATTTCAATTAAATATAAAGAACAAACCAATCCAAATGGAGTTGTTGAATTTGATAGTAATAAAAATGCTATTTCAATTGAAGAAAAACCTAATTCACCTAAATCAGATTTTGCAGTAACATTTTTATTTATTTATGATAATAAAGTAATTAATATAGCTAAAAAACTACATTTTTCAAAACGTGGAGAATTAGAGATTACCGACGTTAATAATATATATTTAGAAAATAATCAATTAAAAGTACAGTTACTAAGAAGAGGTTTTACATGGATTAACGCTGGAACGCACGAAGCACTTTTTGAAGCGGGAACATTTACAAAAAAATATTTACTTCATGACAGACCTTACCTAGTTAAAAATAATAAAGTACCTGATTTTTTAGACTGTAACCAGACAAGCTCTTTTAATGATAGTTTAAAAAAAATAGTAGAATGGTATGTGTAGTAATGGAACATCACGATTATCTAATCTCAGTTGTTGTCCCTGTTTATGGTTGCCAGACTGCTCTAGAAGAGCTTTGTGAACGTTTAGAAAACGCACTAATAACAATAGCTCATCATTATGAAATAATTCTTGTTAATGACGCGAGTCCTGATCATTCATGGGAGACGATTTTGAATTTAAGTCAAGAAAATAAAAATATAAAAGGAATTAATCTTTCTAGAAATTTTGGCCAACATCATGCAATTACTGCAGGACTTGATTACGCTAAGGGAGATTGGGTAGTAGTAATGGATTGTGATTTACAAGATCAACCTGAAGAAATCCCTAAGTTATTTGCAAAATCGCTAGAAGGTTATGATGTTGTTTTTGGTAATAGAGTCATTAGACAAGACAATTGGGTTAAGCAAAAAGCTTCGCTACTCTTTTATAAAGTTTATGATTATTTAACAGAACGCACTTCAGATTACACTGTTGCAAATTTTAGTATTAGTTCTAAAAAAGTAATTGAAGGTTTTAGGAAGATGCGAGAACAAAATAGGCTTTTCCCTCTTTTTATTCAATGGATGGGTTATAAAACTGCTTATGTTCCAATTGAGCATGACATAAGAAAATATGGAAAATCAACTTATTCAATTAAAAAACTCATTATATTAGGTACAGATGTCTTAATTTCACAATCTAATAAGCCCTTAAGATTTTCGATTCAATTTGGATTTCTAGTTTCATTTATCTCATTTTTTTATGGCGTAATTCTTTTTATTCGCTATTTCTTTTTAGCAGAACCAGTTCAAGGCTGGACAAGTGTTATGGTTTCAATATTTTTTGTTAGTGGATTATTGTTTTTTAATTTAGGTATTATTGGATTGTACATTGGAAAAATATTCAATGAAACTAAAAATCGTCCTTTATATTTAATCCAAGAAATAACTTTTAAAGAAGACGATTTAAATTAATTTAATAAGGAGTTGATTGAATGAATAGTTATTTAAAAGCTACCCCTTGGGATAAACGCACCTTCATAATAGACACATATGAATTAACAGATGCTAATCAAAGTGCTTTAGATGAAACAAATAATCAAAATGGGCACTTTACTTTAAAAATAGATCCTTTAAAAAATCCACAACCGATTATTCAATCTGGCTTTTATTACACAGATTCATTAATAGAACCAGTCTGTAAGAAAACTGATTTTATTTACTTCCAAAATGAAAAAGTTAGTTTAACTCAAGAATATCGAAAGTCAGAAATTATCAAAATCGCTAAGGAGACGTTTATTCATGGTCGTTTTCATCGTGATTTTAATATTCCAAATGCTTTAGCTGATATAAGGTATATGCGTTGGGTAGAAGATTTAATGAATGAAAAAAAATTATACACTTTATTATATGAGGGTAAATTAGCTGGATTTTATGGTTTTGATAAAGACAAAGTTCTTTTACTTGGAATAAAAAAGGAATTTCAAGGCAAAGGACTAGCTAAATCATTTACAAGTATGGGATGCAAAAAACAATTTGAACAAGGTTACTCTACCTTATACACATCTATATCAGCTGCTAATGTGGCATCTTTAAATTTATTCTACTCTATTGGATTTAAACTAAAAAAGACATTGGACGTTTATCATAAATTAACTGGTCCTCCACCAATCGAGGACAAATAATGGGTTACTTTTATATTTTTGGTACTATTGCTTTTACAGTTTACGGACAAATTATCTTAAAGTGGAGAATTGATAAGTATGGTGAGCTCCCTGCAGATTTATTTGATAAAATAACTTTTGTTTTGCGTCTTTTACTGGATCCATTAATTTTATCTGGTTTCATATCTGCTTTTGTCGCTTCATTATTCTGGATGGCAGCAATGACTAAATTCGATATCAGCTTTGCTTACCCATTTATGAGTTTTGCATTTGTCTTAGTATTTATTTTATCTGTGTTCTTATTTGGTGAACCAATTACAATTCAAAAGGTCGTCGGATTATCTTTAATAATCTTAGGTATAATTGTTACCAATCAGAGTATGTGAGGTGAATTTATTGATACCTTTTAATAAACCATGTGTGCTTGGTCATGAGATTGAGGCAATTCAACAAGTTTTAGTAGAAAACAAACTATCAGGTAATGGAAAATACGGAGATTTTTGTATAAATTGGCTAGAAAAGAATCTTCCAGCAAATAAAGCACTTTTAGCTCCGTCTTGTACTGCTGCACTTGAAATGAGTGCACTTTTAATGAACTTAACGAGTAAGGATGAAGTCATTATGCCTTCATACACATTTGTTTCAACAGCAAATGCATATGCTCTTCGTGGTGCTTTTATAAAGTTTGTAGATATTGATTCAAAAACAATGAATATTAATCCTGAAGCCATTGAAAAAGCCATTACACCAAAAACAAAAGCTATTGTTGTTGTGCATTATGCTGGGGTCGCTTGTGAGATGGATAAAATTATGGCAATTGCTAAAAAACATAAGCTGTGGGTAGTTGAAGATGCAGCTCAAGCACTTCAATCAAAATACAATGGCAAGTCACTTGGCACAATCGGACATTTTGGAACATTTAGTTTCCATGAGACTAAAAATTACACAAGTGGAGAAGGTGGTGCATTAATTATAAATCATCTCCCCTCAAATGACCGAGCCGAAATAATTCAAGAAAAAGGAACGAATCGATCACAATTTTTTAGGGGTATGGTTGATAAGTATACTTGGCAAGATCTAGGTTCATCTTATTTATTAAGTGAAATTAACGCAGCTTACCTTTCTGTTCAATTGGATTCTGCTGATAAAATATTTGATAACCGAATGGAAACATGGAATTATTATTACAATTCTTTAAAACCATTAATGGAAAAAGAAATTTTAGAACTTCCTTTTATTCCAACTCATATAAAACATAATGCGCATATGTTTTATATTAAAACAAAAAATGCATATATACGCGAGCAACTTACAAACTACCTTAAAAATAATAATATTATGGCAGTGTCACATTACGTGCCCTTACATTCTTCTCTTGCAGGTAAAAAATTAGGAGTATTTGTTGGTGAAGACCGCTATACAACAACTGATAGTGAACGATTACTACGGCTCCCTTTATATTATGATATTAAAGTAGAGGATGTTGATTATGTCATCAACTGCATCAAAGCTTTTTTCAACGCGTAATTTAATTATTTTATCTTGCTTTATTATAATCGCTTATTTGTTACCTTATTTTATTTTAGGAGAAAACACGCATATCCGTGTTCACGACAATTTAGATTCTAATATTGTCTGGTATAAAATACTTTCAGAAAGTGGAATGATTTTCAGTTCACCAGATGCTCCACTTGATCAAATAATTAACGGATTACCTCGCAGTGCACTTCAATCTGCATTTGATGGAGTTGTTTGGCTATATGTATTATTTGATCCTTTTACTGCTTATACAATGAATCAAACTTTGATGAGATTCGCTGCTTTTTTTGGCATGTATTTTTTATTAAAAAACCATATAATAAAAGAAGATAAACAAAGATTTATTACAGTTGGTGTCGCTTTAAGTTTTGCATTACTTCCTTTTTGGCCATCTGGGGCACTATCTATTGCTGGATTGCCATTAGCTTTACATCTTTTTCTCTCGATTCGAAAGTTTGAAATAAAGACTCCTAAGCGCTATTTTTTTTATTTATTTTTAATTACTTTTTTTTCTAGTTTTATTTTAACTTTTATATTTTTCTTAAGCCTAATGGGAATGATTTGGTTAATTGATTGGGTTAGAAAGAAACAATTTAATCCTACTTTCTTTTTTTCAATAGTAGGTATGACATTCATCTATTTAATTAAAAATTATATGTTAATTTATTCTATGTTTATTAATAGTAATTTCGTTTCTCATCGTGATGAGATGGACTTAGGTTATAATGATTTCCTTGAAACAAAAAAACTTTTTTTGGAAAACTTTTTCAAAAGCCATACTCATGTGTTAGATTTGCATAATGAACTTATTTTTCCTGTTGTGCTCGTTGCTTTTGTTATTGGGCTAGTAAAAAAACAAAACATTATACCTATACTAAGTCTTTTAATCTTGAATATCTTTTTTACAGCTATTTATGCCTTGTGGTACTGGGAAGGCACAAGATTTCTTAAAGATAATTATATGATATTTAACACATTTAACTTTAGTCGTATTCACTTTTTAAAGCCGTTAATTTGGTATATCCTTTTTGCTTTAGCATTGTTTATTATCTGGAAAAATTTTAAGTTAAGTAGATTTATTATTATTGCAATTTTAATTGGTCAGTGTTATTTAGGTTTTGTTGAATCCGAAGAATTTAAATATTCTAAAGCAAACACACCGACATTTAAAGAATTTTATGCAACTGAACTTTTTTCAAATATAGATAATTATATAGGAAAAGACAAAAAAGAATATAGAGTTGTAAGTGTTGCAATGCATCCAACTATTGCTCAATATAATGGATTTTATACATTAGATACTTATAATAATACAATTCCTATAAAATATAAACACGATTTCAGAAAAATTATTGAGCCTGAGCTTAAAAAGAATAAACATTTGAAAACCTATTTCGATTCTTGGGGCAGTCGACTTTATATGTTTGTTGATCAGCTTGGTGAACGCTATGTATTTACTAAAAACAGTAAATACACAATAGAAAATTTAAATATAAATACAAAAGAGTTAAAAAATTTAGGTGGCGATTATCTTTTATCAGGTCTTCCAATTGATAATTATAAAGATATAGGATTAAAATTCGAAACTAGTTTTGAACACCCTGATACAAATTGGATAGTCTATTTATATTATGTTGAATAGTATAAAAAAATTCGCTTATTATATAATAAGCGAATTTTTATTAAGACTTTCGAGCTATTTGTTGTAAAGGATCCCAGACACTATTATAAGGTGGAGCATAGCTTAAATCTAAATCCACTAAGTCATCGACTGTCATTTTATTAAATAGTGCGACAGCTAAAACATCAATCCGTTTATCAACGCCATCTTTACCGATAATTTCTCCACCTAATAGTTCTCTTGTATTTTGATGATAAAGAATTTTTATCGTCATCGTTTCACTTCCTGGATAGTAACCTGCATGCGTTCTTGCGTTTGTTTTTTGAACAAGATAAGGAATGTTTAATGATGTAGCTTCTTTTTCGGTAATCCCAGTTCGTCCTAAACTTAAATCAAAAAACTTAATTATCGAAGTCCCTACAATTCCTTTAAATGTCATAGAATGACCTGCCATATTACTTCCTGCTATTCTTCCTTGCTTATTAGCCGTTGTCCCTAAAGGAATGTGGTCATCCTTTTGTTTTATTCTGTGATAATTCGTAGCACAATCACCTGCGGCATAAACTTTTTCAATACTCGTTTCCTGATAAGGATTAACTACAATTACATTTTTTTTAGTTAATTGGATTTTTGTATCTTGTAGAAATGATGTATTTGGTTTAACACCAATTCCTAATAATACGAGATCTGTTTGATAAGTTTGTTTATCAGTTTGAACAGTTTCGACACGCTTACTTCCGGAAAATCCTTTTACTTCTTCATTTAAAATTAATTGGATGCCTTTTTCTATTGCTTTTTCATGAATTAATTCAGCCATATCTTGATCAAATATCTTACCTACTTGAGGTCCTCTTTGAATGAGTGTGACGTTTTTACCGCGTTTAATAAAGTTTTCTGCCGCTTCTAATCCAATATAACCTCCACCAATAACCGTAACGTTTTTAATATTTTCATCTAAATCATTCATTAACATTTCAGTGTCTTTGATTGCTCCGATTGTGTGAACTCCTGAAAGTTCGATTCCTTCCCACTCTGGAATAATTGGACTTGACCCACTAGCAATTAACAATTTATCGTAACTTATTTCAAAATTTTCATTTGTTTTTGTAGATTTACCTCTTACAATTTGTTTATCAAAATCGATTGATTCTACAGTTGTCATAGTCCTTGCATCAATTTTGTATTTGTCACGGAATGTTTGGACACTGCGAGCTATAATATCTTCAAAAGAAGGAACAACACCACTTATAATATACGGCAATCCACATTGCCCGTATGAATAATCTTCCCCTTTTTCTAAGACAGTAATATGGGCTTTATCATCCGTACGATAAATTTCCATAGCTGCACTCATACCTGCAGCAACTCCTCCGATAATTACATAATTCATTTCATCTGCTCCTTCACACTAACTACTTTTCTAGATATGATTTTACTTTAATATAATTCTATTCTCCAACTATAAATTTGAATTTTTTATTCAACACTTTAATATTTATGGGAGTGCTTAAATAGATTTCACCATCTGTATCTACTCGCATTTTTTCTTTTGTTTCAATCTTAATTTTTTTAGCTTGAATATGAAGTATTTCTTCTTTTGAAACACGATCTTTAAAATTATCTTTTTGAGTTAAATATTTCATCAATAATGAAAACCCTGCTTCATAAACGATAAAGATATCAAATAAGTCATCTTGCAAATCTACATTACTAACTGGTACTAAGGTTGAACCTGCGTAATATCCATTTAAAATCACAATCATTCCTGCTTTATTAGTTATTTTGTCTTTTTCGGTTATTAATGTAAATTCAAAGTCTTCTTTTTCACCAATACTTTTAATAGTTGAAGTATAATAACTGATTCTTCCCATTGTATCTTTAACATCAGAGTTTATATTTTCTGCAATGTCTGTAATTAATCCAAGACCTACAAAATTTGTAAAATAGCGATTGTTTACTTGTCCGATATTGATTGATTCTGTTTTACCTTTTAATATCGTATTTACTGAACCTCTCAGATTTAATGGTATATTTAAACTTCTTGCAAAGTCATTTAAAGTACCTGTAGGAATTATTCCAATAACCGGAGGTGATTTAAGTTGTGCAACCCCATTAATAATTTCATGTAGTGTACCATCGCCACCTAAAGAAAGAAGCAAATCATAATATTCTCCTGTGTTTTTTGCGATAAGCTCAGCGTCGCCCTCTTTTTTTGTTTGAGAAAGCATTAAATTATTTATCTCTTTAGATAGTAAAGGAATTATTATTTCAAACACATTTTCTATTTCCCCTTGCCCTGCATTACCATTATATATAAGAAGTGCTTTATTATACATTATATCACTCCTGACTTTACTCTTTTTATAAATTATACATCTATTTAATCATTTATAAAATATATTTAATAAAAAAATAACACTGTTAAATTATATTTAACAATGTTATTTCTTTTACTTACCTTACTATTAATACATCACAAGATGCATGGCGTACAACATTTTCAGATACACTACCAATTAAAAAACGTTCAATCGCATTTAAGCCTGTAGCTCCAATGATTATTAAATCTGGATTTTCTTCAGTTTCTAATTCTGTTGTAAGTACAGATTTAGGTATTCCTTTTTTCAAATCTACTTTTACATCTACAACATTTGCTTCTCGTGCTTTAGTTTCATAGTCTGCTAATATTTCTCGTCCGCGTTCTTCTGCTTCACTAACAATAACTTTATCATACTCAGCTATCGTTGCATAAGTTCTTGTATCTACAACATGCGTGATTATAAGCGTTGCATCATTTCGTTTAGCGATATCAAGTGACCTTTTAAATGCTTTATCAGCATCACCTGAACCATCTACAGCAACTACAATTTTTTTATAAGTTGAAGTCATTAAAAATTCCCCCTTTAATCATTGAGTATACGCTTCCATCTCTATTCTAACCTAACTAGTAATATAATGCGATAATTTATACATAAATAACCATAAAAGTATTTTACTTTTTAATATGATTTAAGTTAAAATTAAGTTACTTTTCCCCTTGCATCGACTTTCCATCTATCAATAATTTCATTATTTTGACAAACAATATAATTGTCAAATAAATTAACAACTGTACATGCATGGTTAGGGATAATAGTAATCTTTTCAGTAATATTTATGTTATTTTTTTTCGTAGTTGTAATTATTCCGTGTTCTTCAGAAAGTCGATCAATAACTAATTCTGGGTATTCTTTAATATAACCATGACCTACAACACTTTCATTTCCATGTGCTCCTTTATCTAAGTTTAAAGTTTTACTCCCTGCATCAATAATAATCCGGTCTTTATGCTTAGATCCTACTGTAGAAATAACAGTTAAAGCACAATCTTCAATAGATGCAACACCTAATCCTACTTGAATCATATCAAAAAAAACCGCATTTCCAGGTCTTATTTCTGTGATACCTTTCACTTTACCTGCTATTTTAAATGTAGGTGTAGAACCGATACTTCGATTAGGAATATCAATGCCCATTGATTCACATATTTTTGCACTTTCTAAAATTACACTCGCTTCATTTTGAGCTATTTCTTCAATTTCTGCTTCTGAATTTGCTCCGTAAGAGTGACCTGCATGAGTAAATAACCCACTCAATTTTAGATAGGGTGATTCTTTAATGTATCCTGCGAGCTCTTCAATCTCGTCAGGTTCAATTCCACAACGGTTTAACCCTGAATTTATTTTAACCCATACATCTAATTCTTTTTTCTTACTTTCAAAAAATTCATGTAACAAACCAGCTTGCGTAATAGAATCAATTGTAAGTGTAATTTTAGATTGATCCATTAAATTTAAAATGCGCTGTAATTTTTCTGGAGTTGCAATTGGATAAGCTACTAAAATATCTTTTATACCACCATCTGACATAATTTCAGCTTCACCAACTGTTGCTACTGTAATTCCTATTGCGCCGGATTCTATTTGTTTTTTGGCAATCTTAATGCTTTTATGTGTTTTAATATGTGGACGATAATCAACCTTATACTCTTTTGCAAAATCAACTATATCTTTTATGTTTTTTTCCAATTGATCTATATCTAACAGTAATCCAGGTGTATCAATTTCATGAATCATTTGTTTATTCACCTGTCAAACCTCCTTATATTTTACTTTTATACTTAGATTGCAAACGGATTCCTATATCTAGTTAAGCCTTTATTATTAATGTTTAATAATTCTACTACAAATAAGTAGTTATCGTTATTATACTCCTTCTCTGATTACACAACAACATCATATAATTATTAAAGTAAAATATAAAAATCGAATGCCCACATCTTAATATGAGCATTCGTAATTTTTTTATTTTTTATAAGAGGTATATCCATCTCCAATAAATGATTACAAACTGCATAAAAATAAAGATTCTTAAAGATTAGTTACCGATAAATCAACACTAACGCCTAGAGCAATTAAAAACGAGAATTAAAGATGAGCTAAGTTTGTTGCACTTGCGTATCTCTAAATAAATTGTAATATTTAAAAGAGCAAATCAGGCAACAAATCCAACAATGGACATACTCATCAACTCAAATGTATGAGTTGATAACCAAGTTACTCGTTTAGTATTTAACAAAAGATTCCCCATAGAATTTTATTTTGTACTCTGACCAAATGTAGATGTTGTATTTAAGTAACATTATAGTCGTTAGGGTTGTTGAGTATACCATAAAAGATAATTAAAATAGATATTCCTTTTAAATGATACCTACTAAAATTTCTACTTAATTTCTTTTTATTTTTTAATCAAAAATACCAGATTCACGTGATTTCTTCATTGATTTTTTTGTTACTTTATTAATAGGTTGTTTTAATAATGTTCCAAAAATAATCGCAATAATTCCAAAAATACTTAGTATTATTAAATCATACAGAACGTTACTCCAAACAATACCACCTAACGCTTCACGCATAATATCAATTGCATAGGTAAATGGTAAAAATGGACTGATAACTTGAAAGAACTTCGGTAATAATACAACTGGATATGTTCCACCTGAACCAGCAATTTGAAGTACTAACATTACGATTACCATCGATTTACCAACATCGCCAAATATTGATACAAAGGTGTAAATAATCGTCATAAATATTAAACTACAGAACAATCCAAATATAACGAACCAGACTGGACTTGCTATATTAACTTGTAATAAGAAGATATCACCTGTTGTTACGATTAAGGTCTGTAAAATACCTATAAAAACAAATAATAATAATTTTCCAAAATAAACGTGAGACGATTTAAAATTTTCTTGTAAACTTGTATCAGTGGATACTAACGATATAAGTAATAATCCACCTACCCACAATGAAAGTACCGTATAAAAAGGTGTCATGCCAGATCCGTAATTTTCTATCGGAAACACTGAATTTTCTTCTAATTTAACTGGTTCTGAGAAAAATCCTTTTTCAGATTCTGGATCATTTTTAAGTAAGCTAATAATTTCATTAATATCTGCTTCCTCTTTAACGTCACGTAACTTATCTGCAAGTTCTCCTACTTTGTCATTTACATAAGGATACTCTGCTAATACTTCTTCTAAAGTTTTTTCGCCTTCATCAACATCACTACTTGTTTTATTCAGCAGCTTTTCTACTTTTGGAATTGTATCTTTAATTCCTGCTAATAATTCCTTTCCATCTGCTAACGTTTTTTTCGCACTACTTACTTCGTTTAATACAGTTGGTTCAATTGATTCAGTATATTCTGTAATAAACCCATCAAGTTTCGAACTAACATTTATTGATAAATCTTTAATATTATTAAATATATTATCTACTTCAGATTTTTTATCTTCAATAAATTGATCAATCTCTTTAGCATTTTCTTTACTTTCAAGAAGAATTGCCTTAATATCATCTAATTGTTCAAGCGTTTCATTAATTGCTTTTATTTCTGCTTGATTTATATTTTCTTTTACTACTTCTGGGTTAACATTTTCCTCATCGTTCTGTTTATTCTCTTCTTGACTATCTTTATTGTTCTCACTGATTTCTTCATTCTTTTCTTTGGATTCTTGGCTATTTTTTAATTGTTTTAAAATACTATTTAAATCGTTTTCTACAGATTCAATTCGCTCGATTGAATTCGTTACTTTATTATTAATATCGTTTTTTATGTTCTTTCCTTCTTCAAAATCTATATCGACAGATTCGATATCTTCCATAAGAGAATTAATATCGTCAGCAGTTGTTTTTGCTTTTTTTAAATCTGCTTTTATTTTAGGACTCATTTCATTTAATCTATCTTCTGCTTGATTTAAATAAGCTGTTGTTTCGTCGATTGTCGATATACCATCACTTAAAACAGCATTGGCATCTGGTATTTTTTTCTGCGCATCCGAAATGACACCTTGTACTTCATTTGCATCATTTAAACTATTATTAAGGGTTTTATGTACTTCTGGTAATCGTTCTTCCAATTCAAATACATAGTCTTCAAAGCGTTCTATATCTGGTAAATCTTTTTCGAGTTCCAAACCGATTTTATTAAATATATCAAAAATAACACCATTCACTGTTGAAATAAAGTTACTCGTAATATCATCAACTATTACACTAGCGCCTTTTTCGGTAATTTTTGGTGCAATAGCATTTAATTTTTCATTTACATAATATTCTACAGTCGCTTTTTCAGGGTTCTCTTCAATAACTGAACCTAAGTTTTTTGAAAATTCCTTTGGTATCACCACAGTTGCAAATAGATCACCTTTTTCTAATTTTTCCATGGCTTCATCACGCTTAAGAAATTTCCAATCCAGTGATTCATTGTCTTTTAAGGTATCTACTAATTCTTTTCCTACATCGATATCTTCCCCTCGGACAGTCTCACCTTCATCTTCATTGACAATTCCAACAGGAATAAGTTCCGTTTGACCGTATGGATCCCATGATGCATATATATTTAACCACGCATATAGTGATGGTAAAAAAATTAATCCACCTACAATAATTAAAGCTACCCAGTTTTTTCTTATATTTTTTAAGTCATGCGTAAAAATACGCCATACATTTTTCAAAATAAACACCTATTCTTTCTGTAAATTATTACTATTTATAATACTGAAATACAATAGTAGCATATATTTATATAAAATTCTTAACCACAACCTTATAAAATGTTTTAATGTTTTATGAAAAATTAACTATGTACTATGTAAAATAATCTAAACATGTTTTATTTCAAAGTAAAAAACACATAACTAGTCAAAGTTATGTGCTTTATTACAAATGTCCTTTTTCTTTTAACGAGATAAATTTACCATCTCCTATTACTAGGTGATCTAATAATTCAATACCCATAATTCTTCCTGCTTTAACTAAGCGCTTTGTTACGTTGATGTCTTCTGGTGAAGGTGTTGGATCTCCTGAAGGATGATTGTGAGCCACAATAATTGAAGCAGAAGAACGTCTAACAGCTTCTCTAAATATTTCACGGGGATGAACGACAGATGAGTTTAAGGTTCCTATAAAAATGGTTTGACTGTGAATAATTTGATTCTTTGTATTAAGAAATAAGGCAATAAAATGTTCTTGATCAAGTAAGCGCATTTCTTCCATCACATAATCTGCACCATCCTCTGGGGAACGAACTACATACCTTTCTGAAGGTTTATATCTATTTAATCGATCACCTAATTCTAATGCAGCGAGCATGATGACACCTTTTGCTGGACCAATACCTTTTATTGCCGTTAACTCTTCTATTGTCGCATTTCTCAGTAACTTAATTCCTTCGAAATGCATTAATACACGATTCGATAAATCTAATACAGATTCATTTCTTGTTCCGCTCCCTAATAAAAGTGCGATAAGTTCTTTATTTGATAAATGAGTTGCCCCATATTGCAATAACCGTTCCCGGGGCCGTTCTGACTTTGGTACGTCTTGAATTTTAACGTGTAACTTCATATAAATATTCCTCCTCATATATTTGTTTAGTTTACAGATATTTTTTTAATATACGAATGAAGGATATGCATTAGTTATTAATCTTATAGAGCTAAAAATAGAATTCCTTTTAAATAAATAATTAATTTTGATTGTATTTCTTTACTGCTTATCAATTATTGCTTGTTTAAATATGCTTGTAAAATATACTGAACCAACAACGTAATAAGTTAGTTTATTATTTGCTTCTTCTTTTATTTGATCGATTAATTTAAACCAATTTGGTTCTAATTCATGAGATATATCTAGCGCATTTAATTCTTTCACTGAATATGCTCGCTTGTGATTAAACGTCGTAACAGTTATATTTTCAAATTCATTTTTCGCTAATTCTATCATTTCTTTTAACGGTTTATCTTTAAATGCACTTATAATTAACTGTTTTTCTAATCTTTTATCTAGTTTAACTGTTTCTAAAAATGCGTGCATACTTGCTAAATTATGTGCTCCATCAATAATCACACGTGGACACTCATTAATTATTTCAAATCGGTTTGAAATAATTAAATCTTCTATCGCCTGTGTACATGTTTCTAATTTAAGGCTAATACCATAGTCTTTTAAAAATAAAAATACTTGTAAAGCAAGACTTGCATTTAAACTTTGGTAAACCCCTTTATTTTTAAGCTTGAATGATTGTGTGATAGCTTCTTTTATTTGAATGAATTGATATGTATCATTTAACTTTTTAAGTATAAATTCTTTTCCAAATTGGAATAACTCAGAATGGCAATTTTTTGCTGTTTGCCTAACAATTTGCAAACTTTCGTCTTCTACTTTTCCTAATACCACAGGAATTCCTTCTTTTATAATGCCTGCTTTATGCTTAGTTATCTCGCGAAGCGTTTTACCTAAAAAAGCTTCGTGATCAATTGAAATTGATGTGATTACTGATATTATTGGTTTAATTACATTTGTCGTATCTAATAATCCTCCCATACCTGTTTCAATAATAGCAATATCTGCCCTCTCTTCGAAATAAAGGATAGCAATCATGGTTATAATTTCAAATTCAGATGGATGATTATTGACGCTATCTATTTTTTTTATGATAGGTAATAATTTATTTAAATAAAACACAAATTCTTCTTCTAACATTTCTTGATTGTTCAGTTTAAAATGTCCTGTTAATCCAGTTAAACTTGGTGATGTGAATGTACCTATATTATTTTTACTCGTTAATAAACCCGCTTCTATATACGCGGTTGTTGAACCTTTTCCATTTGTACCAGTAACGTGAATGATTTTACATTTACTATCATAAGAACTAGCTAAAATCATTTGCTCCATTCTCTCTAAACCTGGTTTTATACCATATTGATTGCGTGATTCTAAAAAGTTTTTCGCTTCATTATAATTATCTATTTTCATGATCTCACCTTAATTTCTTGTATAATTATTTATATCAATTAAAATTAGTATAACAAGAGTTAAATGAATTTACACGAAGGAGTAGCTAAATGAGTTTAAATGGTTTAATAATTTACAATGGAAGTTTATATAGTGATAAATTTATTGATTACGCTAAGATGCTTGAAGCATCAGCAATCAACCAAGGACATCACATAAGTTTAATTAAAAATAATGATATGTTTAGCTTACTTAATTCAACTAAACCTGAACTTTATACGGATATTAATTTAAATAATCTGGATTATATTATTTTCACAGATAAAGATATTTATTTAGCACATCACCTAGAAACTTTGGGTTACCGTTTATTTAATGGAGCTTTTGCAACAGAAATAAGTGATGACAAAATTAAATCTTATCAAAAATTAACCAGTTCAAAGCTTCCAATTCCCGAGACACTCATTGCACCTAAAAATTTTATTAAACCTTTAGAAAACAGCCAAGCTTTTATTAAGCATGCGATTAGGCAATTAGGTTTTCCTTTTGTTATTAAAGAGGCTTTCGGTTCTTTTGGTGAACAAGTTTATCTCGTACATAATGAACAAGAAATAAATAATGCTTTAGTAAAAATAAATAACCGACCATTTATGTGTCAGGAATTTATAAAGTCGAGCTTTGGTATTGATATTAGACTTCAAGTTGTTGGAAACGAAGTGGTTACTGCAATGAAACGCACTTCAAAAGTTGATTTTAGAGCAAATGTTACATCAGGTGGTAAAATGAATACTTATACACCTAATGCGTATGAAATAGAGCTGGCCATTAAATCTACTCAGGCCTTAGGCTTAGATTTTGCTGGTGTTGATTTACTTTTTGGTGAAAATGATGAAAGATTTATTTGTGAAGTTAATTCAAATGCACATATTAGAAATTTATTAAATTGCACGGGAGTTAATGTTGCAGACTCTATTATTAACTATATTGATCGTGAGGTTCGTAAATGAAAACAGGTTGGCTAATTTATAAAAAAGAAGATGCTTCTAGGAATGAATCATATATTAATTGGTTTATTAAAGAAGCAGATAAACTAGATATTAAGCTTCTCCTCATTTTAAGAGATGATTTACTAATTGGAATTCATGGTATTAATTTTGTAACTTCTTATAAAAATAATACAATAAAATTACCTGATTTTTGTATTATTAGAACACTTGACGCTACATTACAAGCTCATTTTTCAGCACAAAACATTCTTTGTTTTAATAATTACAATACATCACTAATTTGTAATGATAAATCTGCTACACATATCGAAATTGCTAAAATTGGAGTACCTGCTGTACAAACACTTCATTTTGATACAAAAGACTTACACGAACCACCAATTCCCTTTCCTTTTATCTTAAAATCTGTTAACGGGCGAAGTGGTAGCGAAGTTTTTTTAATAAAAAACAACGACAAACTTTCTTATGTGTTAAATAATAAAATAACAAGTCGTTTTATTATTCAATCTGCTAACGTTGAAATGGGAAAAGATTTACGCGTTTTTGTTATTGGAAAGAAAATTATTGCTGCTGTCTTAAGAGAAAGTAAAGATGATTTCAGAGCTAATTATAAACTAGGTGGATCTGCGACACTCTACGATTTAAATGAGGATGAAATTACCCTCATAAAAAAAATAATAAATCATTTTGATTTTGGCCTTGTTGGCATTGATTTTTTAATTGGACATGATGGAAAGTTATTGTTCAATGAGATTGAGGATGTTGTTGGTTCAAGAATACTCAGCGAAACAACTGATATTAATATATTAAGCGAATACCTCACTTATATTAAATCCTATCTTTAATTAAAATATACCTTTAGTTTATAAAAGAAAAGCACAGAATATAATAATATTCTGTGCTTTTACTTTCTATTTTTTCAGTTCTTCTAAGCGTTGTTTTACTTTTTCACGTTTATCAATATATTCAACTTGTTTTTGTTTTTCTGCTTGAACTACTTTTTCAGGTGCTTTACTTACAAATCCCTCATTAGCAAGCTTCTTCTCTACTAGTTCTACTTCACTTTCCCATTTTTTGAGTTCTTTTTCTAAACGAGCAATTTCTTTTTCAAAATCGATTAACCCTTCTAATGGTAAGAATATTTCTGCACCTGTAACAATTGCAGTCATTGCATCCTCTGGAGCAGTTATTTCTGTAGCTATTGTTAACTCACTTGGATTACAAAAACGTTCTAAATAACTTCTGTTTTTATCTAATGAATTTTGAATTGATTCATTTTTTGCTTTAATTAAAATAGGTATTTCACGTGACATTGGTGTATCAACCTCTGCGCGAATATTACGAATTGCTTTAATAATATCGACAAGTTGTTTCATTTCTTTAGACGAAATTTCATCGTGATATTTAGCATTATAAGTCGGCCAAGCTGCGACAGTAATTGATTCACCTTCGTGTGGTAACTGTTGCCAAATTTCTTCTGTAATAAACGGCATATACGGATGTAACATACGCATTATTTGATCTAATACATGTGCAAGGACTGAACGTGTTGATTGTTTAGCTAACTCATCTTCACCGTTTAATGGAATTTTTGCCATTTCAATATACCAATCACAGTAATCATCCCAAATAAAGTTATAAAGCGCACGTCCTGCTTCACCAAATTCATATTTGTCTGTATTCGATGTAACACTTTCAATTGTTTCATTAAGACGTGTTAAAATCCATTTATCGGGTAACGTTAACTCCCCTGTTAAATCAATATCTTCATATTTAAAGTCTTCCATATTCATTAAGACAAACCGTGATGCGTTCCAAATTTTATTTGCAAAGTTCCAAATTGATTCAACACGTTCCCAGTAGAAACGTAAATCTTGTCCTGGAGTTGAACCTGTTAGTAAGAAGTAACGGAGTGCATCTGCCCCGTACTTTTCAATAACATCCATTGGATCGACACCATTATCTAAAGATTTACTCATTTTCTGTCCATCAGACGCTCTAATTAATCCATGAATTAATACATCTTCAAATGGTTTTTCTTCGGTAAACTCGAGTGATTGAAAAATCATTCGTGCAACCCAGAAGAAAATAATATCATAACCTGTTACTAGTACATCTGTTGGGAAATAACGTTTGTAGTCTTCTGCGTCCTCATTTGGCCAACCCATTGTAGAAAATGGCCATAATGCACTTGAAAACCACGTATCTAAGACGTCCTCATCTTGACGCCAGTTTTCAATATCTTGAGGTGCTTCTTTTCCAACATATACTTCATTTGTTTCTTTATGATACCAAGCAGGAATACGGTGTCCCCACCATAGTTGACGCGAAATAACCCAATCATGAATATTTTCCATCCAGTTTAAATACGTATGTTCAAAACGTTCTGGAATAAAATTAACTTTATCATCACTTTTTTGTAAGTCAATTGCACGATCAGCAAGTGGTTGCATATTAACAAACCATTGTGTTGATAAATAAGGTTCAACGACTGCTCCACTACGCTCTGAGTGTCCTACTTGATGCACGTGGTCTTCAATTTCAAATAATACACCTTCAGCTTGAAGATCCTTTACAATTGCTTTACGACATGCGAAACGATCCATACCTTCATACTTATCAGCATTTTCATTCATTGTGCCGTCTTCATGCATAATAAGTACGCGTTCTAAATTATGACGATTACCAATGTCAAAGTCATTTGGATCATGTGCTGGTGTTATTTTAACAGCTCCAGAACCAAATTCCATATCCACATAATCATCAGCAATAATTTCAATTTCTCTTCCAACAATCGGTAAAATTACTTTTTTCCCAATTAAATGTGTATAGCGCGTGTCTTCCGGATGGACAGCAACAGCTGTATCGCCAAGCATCGTTTCTGGACGCGTTGTCGCAATTTCAATTGATTCTTCAGAATCTTTAATTGGATAACGCAAATGATAAAAATGCCCATTAATTTCTTCGTGAATAACTTCAATATCTGATAAAGCAGTTTTAGTAACTGGATCCCAGTTAATGATATATTCACCACGATAAATCAGCTTTTTCTCATATAATTTAATAAATACTTCTTGAACCGCTTCAGACAAAGTTTCATCCATTGTAAAGCGTTCTTTAGAGTAATCAAGTCCTAAACCTAATTTACCCCATTGCTCTCTTATTTGGTTTGCGTATTCATCTTTCCATTCCCAAACTGTATCGATAAACTTCTCTCTGCCTAAATCATGACGCGTCTTTCCTTGTTCACGTAATTTTGCTTCAACAACGGCCTGAGTTGCAATTCCAGCATGATCCATCCCAGGTAACCAGAGTACATCATACCCTTGCATCCTTTTCATACGTGAAATTGTATCTTGCATCGTTGTATCCCATGCGTGTCCTAAATGCAGTCTTCCTGTTACATTTGGCGGTGGGATTACGATTGAAAATGGTTCTTTATTTTTATCACCTGTTGCTTCAAAGTATTTTCCATCAACCCAAAAATCATACTTACCTGCTTCAACTTCGCTTGGATTGTACTTTGGTGCAAGTTCTCGTTTTTTATTAGTCATTAATTAGCCTCCTTAAAATAAAAAAACTTCCCGACCTTAATATAAGGACGAAAAGATATATTCCGTGTTACCACCTTGATTTATAATCATTTTAAATAATTATACACTCAATATTTTTTAACGATGTTTGACACCGACTTTACCTACTTTTATTTCAGTAAAGTTACTTCAGGGTGACCCGTAAAGATAAACATAAGAATCTCGCACCTTTGATTCTCTCTCTAAAATGCTTATTATTTACTATTCCCTTGCAACGTATGTTCATATGTAATTACCTTTATAATATACAAGTATTTCTCACTAAATGCAAGAAAAAAAGGCCCAACAGACGGGCCTTATCATTTAAAGTGTAGCAAATACTTTTTCTACTGCCTGAATAGTTTGTTCAATATCATCATCTGAATGAGCTGTTGACATAAATAGCCCTTCAAATTGTGATGGCGGTAAAAATACACCTGCTTCAATCATTCCTTGATAATATTTCTTGAATAAATCTAAATCAGATGTTTGTGCATCCTCAAAATTTGTCACAGGAATATCTGTGAAAAAGACACCGACCATTGAACCGGCACGATTAATTTGTAATGGTATATTATTTTTATCAGCAGCTTCACGATATCCTTCAACTAAACGGTCTACTTTTTTGTTCATTTTTACATAATCATCTTTAGTTAAAGCACCTAATGTTGCAAGGCCCGCTGTCATTGCAAGTGGATTTCCTGAAAGCGTTCCTGCTTGATAAATATTTCCTGCTGGTGCGATTTGTTCCATTATTTTACGTTTACCACCGTAAGCACCTACTGGCAACCCTCCACCGATTACTTTACCTAAACACGTTATATCCGCATCTACATCAAAGTGACCTTGTGCACAATTGTAACCCACACGGAATCCCGTCATGACTTCATCTAAAATTAAGAGTGAACCATACTCAGTTGTAATATCTCTTAGCTTTTGTAAGAAGTTATCAACTGGCGGAACAACCCCCATATTCCCTGATACAGGTTCTACAATCACTGCAGCAATATCATCACCAAAGTTTTCAAATGCTAATTTTACACTTTCAGCATCGTTATATGGTACAGTAATCGTTTGTTTTGCGATAGATTCAGGAACACCGGGACTATCTGGAAGTCCTAATGTTGCAACGCCTGAGCCTGCTTTAATTAATAATGAATCACCATGTCCATGATAATTACCTTCAAATTTTAATATTTTACTACGACCAGTGTAACCACGCGCTAAACGAAGCGCACTCATCGTTGCTTCTGTACCTGAATTAACCATTCGAATCATTTCAACTGATGGAACGCGATCAATTACCATCTGAGCTAAATCATTTTCAAGTGTTGTTGGTGCTCCAAAGCTTGTCCCTTTTACTGCTGCATCTTGAAGTTTTTTTACAACATTATCTTCTGCGTGACCTAAAATTAACGGACCCCAACTTAAAACATAGTCAATATACTCATTACCATCGACATCAGTTATTTTAGATCCTTTTCCTGATTCCATAAATATTGGCGACATGCCTACCGATTTAAATGCTCGAACTGGCGAGTTAACTCCCCCTGGCATTAAATCTACCGCTTCTTTATATGCATCAATTGATTGATTAAATTTCTTCATTTTATATCCACCTTTATTCATTTTTTAACCATTTAGCAATATCTTTAGCATGATACGTTAAAATCAAATTAGCTCCTGCCCGCTTGATACTTAACATTTTTTCCATGACAATTGCTTCTTCATCAATCCAACCATTCATTGCCGCTGCTTTTACCATTGAATATTCACCACTTACGTTATAAGCAACAACAGGTAAATTAAAGTTGTTTTTAACATCACGAATAATATCTAAATATGAAAGTGCTGGTTTAACAATTAAAAAGTCAGCACCTTCTTGCACGTCAGATTCAGCTTCTCTTAGTGCTTCAATTCGATTTGCTGGATCCATTTGATATTGCTTTCGATCACCAAATTGCGGTGTGCTATCAGCAGCATCTCTAAACGGTCCATAAAATGCTGATGAATATTTGATTGCGTAAGACATAATTGGTATTTCACTAAAACCTGCTTCATCTAACGCTTCACGAATTGTAATCACAAATCCATCCATCATATTTGAAGGCGCGATAATATCTGCACCTGCTTTTGCTTGTGATACTGCTGTTTTAGCAAGTGATTTAAGTGAAGCATCATTTGCTACTTGCCCATTTTCTATTACACCACAGTGACCATGTGATGTATACTCACATAAACAAGTATCAGCAATCACGAGCATTTCAGGTACTTCTTTTTTTATTAATCGAGTCGCTTCTTGAATGATTCCTGATTCAGAGTAAGCGCCTGTACCTGCCTCGTCTTTATTTGTAATTACGCCGAAAAGCATGACTGCTTTAATTCCTAAATTCTTAATTTCTTTCATCTCATCTGCTAATAAATCGATAGATATTTGAAAAATCCCCGGCATGGAGACTACTTCATTTTTCACATTTTCTCCTTCGATAATAAACATTGGATATAATAAATCGTTTACTGTAACTTCTGTTTCTCTAACAAGTGAACGCATCGCCGCTGAAGAACGCAAGCGACGGTGGCGATCAAATTTGGGTAAATTATGCATTAATTTGTCATCCTTTCAAGTGAAGCTATTTTTTCTAGCATACTATCAGCTGTAAAATGAAGCGGTATGCTTACTTTCTTAAAACCGTATTGTAAGGCTATTTTTTCAGTAGTTGTTCCGATGCAAACAACTTTTGTATTAAGGGCAACCTCATGATATTTATTATCAAGTAGTTCTAAGAAACTTTTAATCGTTGATGGACTCATAAACGTTATATAATCAATTTTTTCAGTTTTAAATATATAATTCAATTTAGATTTAATTGCTTTATTTACTACGGTCTCATAAACAACAATCATTTCAAAATCTATTTTATGTTTTTTAAAATAATCAGGTAACACATTGCGTGACAAATTACCCCGAATAAGTAATATACGCGTTGCTGTTGGATATTTCATTAAAAATTCTTTTGACATTTCTTCAGCATTATACACTGTCGGAATAAAATCAGCTTTAACATTATATTTTTTAAGAGCGTTTTCTGTTTTATGACCTACAGCAGCGATTTGTATTTTTTTTAGAAATTCATGATTGTCCATTTGACTCATAAAACAATCAACACCATTAGCACTCGTGAAAAATAACCACTGATAATTTGTGGGATTTATTTTTTTAAAGTTTATTGGATTTATTTTTATGAGTGGTGCCCTTAAGACATTTCCTGACGCTTGTTCTATCATCTGATTAAACTCAACTGCTTGTGTTGACTCTCTTGTTACTAATATATTACTATTTCTTAATTCCATTTTTATAATCCTTGTTTTGAATTTTTAATGATATCTAATGCACCTCTAGATATCAATTCATTGGCTACTTTTTTGGCTACTTCTTTATAATCCTCTCCAGAGGCAGAATAAGTAATTAAATCTGTTCCTTCTAATGAAGCAATCGAAGCATAGATTGTTATTTTTTCATCTTTAACAGATGCATATACACCGATTGGTGCTTGGTCGTCTTCGTCTAATAAACTAAGTGTATAACGTTCTGCGAGTGTCGCTTGCTCAGTTAAAGGATCATTAATCACTTTTAAAATATTAATCATGTCAAGGTCGCTTTTGCGGCATTGAATAGCGAGAGCTCCTTGCGCAACTGATGGAACGAAGCGATCAATCTCTAAATACTCTGTAATGACTTCGTCACTTAAATTCATGCGATTAAGTCCTGCAACTGCTAAAATAATGGCATCAAAATTACCTTTATTTAATTGTTCAATTCTTGAATCAATAGGACCTCTAATCCACATTGTTTTTAAATCTGGACGTATTGCTTTAATTTGTGCACCACGTCTTGCACTGCTTGTTCCAATTACAGCACCCTTTTTAAGATCTGCTAGCTTAATATGATCTTTAGATATTAACGCATCACGTGGGTCTTCACGTTCAGGTATAGCTGCAATAGTAAAGTCAGGATGCATTTGTGAATCTAAATCTTTCATACTATGGACTGCAAAATCGATTTTTTCATCTCGCAATAGTGTTTCTAAATCTTTGATAAAAATACCTGTGCCACCTACTTTATCTAAAGCGACATTAAGTATTTTATCTCCTTTTGTTGCGATTTTTTTAATCTTAATTGGATTATTAATACCTTCTTTTTTTAACGCTTCAATTATGAAATTTGTTTGAATCATGGCTAATTTACTTTCACGACTACCTACAATAAGTTCTCGCATAAAATACATCCTTTTTTTAGATTTTAACAAATTATATTTAAAATACTTAGTTATCTATTAAATAAGCTTCTTCATATTTTGGTTGTGCAATGTTTCTAGTACGTTTAATCCGCTCGCCCACATCTTGTTTAATCTCATTATCAATGCCAAATATATCAATAAATAATGCAAGTAATTCTTCAGAATCTTCTCGACCAGCCATTTCTTTTGCTTGGATAATTGGCTCTTTTATCATTTGATTAATAATACTTTTAGTATGCTTACTTATCACTTTTTTTTCTCTTTCTGTTAAATCAGGTATTTTCCTATTGATACTAGCGAAAGTTTCTGCTTGGATTGACAAACTTTTTTCTCTAAGCGCAAAAAGAATTGGTACAACTCCTAAATTTATAACCCACTCTTTAAAACTAACAATTTCATACTCTAAACCTAATTCAATTTGTTCTGCAGCCATTTTTCGTTTTTCTAAATTTTTGTCCACAATATGTTGTAAATCATCTATATCATATAAAAACACATTATCTAATTCGGATATGTTAGCATCTAAATCTCTTGGAACTGCTATATCGATTAAAAATAATGGCTCTCCCTCCCGATTTTTTTGAATTGGCCCTAAATCTGTTTTACTAAGTACTGGATTCTTTGCCGACGTCGAACTAATTAATATATCTGAATCTAATAATACGTCATTTATTAAATCAGCACTCACTGCTTTAGCATTATATTTAATTGCAAGTTCTTTTGCACGTTCAAGCGAGCGGTTAATAACAGTAATTTCGCTAACACCTGAGCTTACTAAGTTTTGCACAGCAAGTTCAGCCATTTCACCTGCTCCATAAATAGCTACTTTTTTATTTGTGATATTTCCTAATGTTTCTTTTGATAATTCTACAGCTGCATAGCTTATTGAAACTGCATTTTCACCAATCGCTGTTTCTCTATGTGATTTTTTTGAAAATGTAATTGCACGTTTAAAAAGTTCATTAAAAATTGTTCCCGTTGTTTTAATTTTTTGAGCTAATAAGAAGGCATCTCTAACTTGGCCTAAGATTTGTGTTTCTCCTAGAACCATTGAATTTAAACCTGCAGAAACGCGCAGTAAATGCTCTATTGCATTGTCATTATCTAAAATTTGTAAATAAGGCGTAAATTCTTCCATAGGAATATCGAACCAATCTGATAAAAACTGTTTTACATAATAACGTCCTGTGTGTAATTGATCTGATACAATATATATTTCTGTCCGATTGCATGTAGAAATAATAACATTCTCCAAAATACTTTTATACTGATTTAAATTTACCATCGCATCACTAATTGTTTCTTCACTAAAGGAAAATTTTTCTCTTATTTCTATAGGTGTTAGTTTATAATTAAATCCAATTTGTATAATATGCATAATCATTTCCCCTTTATAACAATCACCTAAATTGTTGTGATTATTATTCTACCATAAGACAAATGACATATCAGTTGAATATGAATTCTATATGAACTTTACATTACATTTACACAATTATAACATTTTTTGGACAATTAAATGGAATTATTTTACATTTTAATGTTATAACTGTACAAAATTCCACTATAAAGTTATATTGATATTTAGATGAGGTGGACTTTTTATGAAAAAACAAAATAGTTTTATTGGATATTTGTTAATCGGAATAGGAATCTATTTTCTAATAAAGCAATTAAATTTGTCGTTGTTTGAAAGCTTTTATTCCTGGCCTACTGTTTTAATGATTATTGGTATTGTATTTTTAATCCATAGTTACTCAACACATGAATATGAACATATTTTTACAGGCGTTCTCTTAGTTGGACTCGGGGTTCACTTTCACGGATTGGAAAATTATGATTTTTGGATTGATCATTGGTCTATTTTTATGTTTATAGCTGGAGTTGCTTTTGTTATAAGGTCTTTACAAACACATTTAGGATTAATACCAGGAATTATTTTAATTAGTATTTCTTTAGTTTTAATATTTTCAGTTACTTTACCAGATGCTTTTAAATGGTTTTATGGCGTTGTAGAATTTTTAGAATCATTTTGGCCGATTTTCTTAATCGCGTTTGGCTTCTACATGTTATTTAGAAAACGATAATCGGTTGCCGATTTTCTTAATCGCGTTTGGCTTCTACATGTTATTTAGAAAACGATAATCGGTTGCCGATTTTTTAATTGCGTTTGGCTTCTACATGTTGTTTAGAAAGCGATAATCGGTTGCCGATTTTTTAATCGCGTTTGGCTTCTACATGTTATTTAGAAAGCGATAATCGGTTGCCGATTTTTAATCGCGTTTGGCTTCTACATGTTATTTAGAAAGCGATAAAATATTTTACAAACAAAAAAACAATCGCTAAGCGATTGTTTTTTATTTTATATATTGAGTTAAATAATGCCAGACTTGGTCTTTTCCTTCCCCTGTTTCAGAAGAAAATGCGATAATTGGATCATTTAAGTCCATTTCCATTTTTATTTTAATTTGATTTATATTTTTTTGCTTCATACTTTTTTTAACTTTGTCAGCTTTTGTTGCGACAATAACAATTGGTATGCCAAAATGTTTAATATAATGATACATTTTAATATCATCTTGAGTAGGATTATGACGAAGGTCAACAATTAACATAACTAAGCCTAATTCTTCTCGTGATTCAAAATATTCTTCCATCATCCTTGCCCATTTATCTTTTTCTGCTTTAGGTACTTTTGCATAACCATAACCAGGCACATCGACAAAACATAAAACATCATTAATATTATAAAAATTTAAGGTTTGTGTTTTACCTGGTTTAGAGGAAGTTCTTACAAGATTTCGTCGATTGATTATTTTATTGATAAATGATGATTTACCAACATTTGATCTTCCAGCTAATGCAACTTCTTTTAAATTAGTTTGTGGATATTGTTCTTTTTTTGCAGCACTTGTAATAATCTCTGCTTTAATTACTTTCATTCTGTAACACCCACTAATGCGTGTTTTAAGACTTCATCTAAATGTGTAACTGGAATAAATGTTAAATCTTTTTTCACACTATCAGGTATATCATCAATGTCTTTTTTATTTTCTTCAGGAATAATAATTGTTCTCAAACCTGAACGATGTGCACTTAATGATTTTTCTTTCAAACCACCTATTGGTAAAACGCGTCCTCTTAATGTTATTTCACCAGTCATACCAACTTCTTTTTTCACAGGCGTTCCTGTTAGTGAAGAAATTAAAGCAGTTGCAATTGTTATTCCTGCTGAAGGTCCATCTTTTGGTGTTGCTCCTTCTGGAACATGAATATGGATATCATTTTTTTCATGAAAATCAGGTGCAATATGCAATTCATCTAATCGTGAACGAATATAACTAAATGCCGCTTGGGCTGACTCCTTCATGACGTCTCCTAATTTACCAGTTAAAACAAGCTTACCCTTACCTGGATAGTGAGCAACTTCTATTGATAATATATCCCCACCAAAAGCAGTGTAAGCAAGTCCTGTAGCAGTACCAATTTGATTTGTCTTTTCCATTAATCCATAAGAGTACTTATAATTTCCTAACATTTCTATTAACATTTTATCTGTAACGACAACGCGCTTTTTCTCTCCAGAAATAATTATTTTAGCTGCTTTTCTACAGATAGCTGCGATTGTTCGTTCTAATTCACGTACTCCTGCTTCTCTTGTATAACGACGAATAACAGTTAAAAGAGCATCATCACGAATTTGAAGCTGTGATTTAGTTAAACCATTTTCTTTAATTTGTTTACCTATTAAATGTTCTTTAGCTATATGTTGTTTTTCAATTTCTGTATAACCCGATAATGAAATTAATTCCATACGATCGAGTAGAGGTCCTGAAATATTCATAACACTGTTAGCTGTTGCAACAAATAATACGTTTGATAAATCATATGTTTCTTCAATAAAATGATCACTAAACTTACTGTTTTGTTCTGGATCTAACACTTCTAACATTGCAGAAGAAGGATCCCCCCTCATATCACTCGCCATTTTATCTATTTCATCAAGTAAAACAACGGGATTAATGGATTCTGCTCGTTTCATGCCTTGAATAATACGACCAGGCATTGCTCCAATATAGGTTCTGCGGTGACCTCTGATCTCTGCCTCATCACGTACACCACCTAATGAAATTCTTACAAAATTTCGATTAATTGAACGAGCGATTGATTTTGCTAGAGATGTTTTTCCAACTCCAGGAGGTCCAACTAAACAAAGTATAGGTCCTTTAATTGTATTTGTTAATTTTTGAACAGCTAAATATTCAAGAATTCTTTCCTTAATTTTATCCAGTCCGTAATGATCTTCATCAAGTATTGTTTTTGCTCGCTTTATTTCAATCGTATCTTCAGTTTTTTCAAACCATGGGATCGAAGTTAACCAATCTATATAATTTAAAATAACTGAACCTTCTGCAGAATTTTGTGGTATTTTTTCATAGCGACTTAATTCTTTTAATGCTGCAGCATTAACATTTTCAGGCATTTTAGCAGCTTCAATTTTCTCTTTTAATTTGTCTACTTCACTTAAATTACCTTCTGAATCATCTAGTTCTTCTTGAACAGCCTTTAATTGTTCACGTAAAAAGAAATCTTTTTGTGTTTTTTCCATTGAAGCTTGAACACGTTTACCAATTTCTTTTTCTATGTTAACTATTTTTTGTTCAGTAGATAGAATGATAATTAATTTTCCATTTCTATCAAATATATCAGAATTTTCGAGTAAATTTTGTTTTTCTTTAATACTAATTGATAATTCATTAGCAATTAAATAAGTCAGTTTATGAGGGTCTTCAATTTCTAGTACTTCAGATAACTTTTCATCGCTAACACGCTTTGTTGTTTCAATGTATTCTTGATATTGCTCAAGTAATTGTCTATTTAAAGCTTTTGCTTCTATTTCAGATACAGGCTTATCAATAATATCAGTATAAGCAGCTGTAAAGAGATCTTTTGTTTCAATATACTCATTTATTTTAACACGCGAGAGTCCTTCAATTGTTATACGTACAGTATTATTAGGCAATTTTAATAGATTTGTTATTTTAGCAATAATTCCAACTTCATATAAATCTTTTTCAGTCGGTTCATTCACCATCAAATCTTTTTGTGAAACTAAAATAATTTCTTTATTATTGTTCATTGCTTGTTTAATTGCTTCTACTGATTTTTTTCTACCTACATCTAGATTAATAGTTATCGATGGATAAACTAGTAATCCTCTTAAAGCAATTAGTGGTAGTTCATTTTGATTTTTATTCATATCCAAACCTCCATACGACTCAGTTAAATTATTATTAAAAAAGAGACTGCTCCATTAATTAATAACTCCATTATTTATTAAAACGAATAAAAGGAGCAAAATTAATTGAGACAGCCTCTATTTGCTTCAAAGCTATTATTTATGCACTTTCTTTTGGTAGATCTTTAACACTTTCAACGACTGTTCCATCTTTAAATACAATTTTAGGATTTCTTTCTTCATTTAAGACTGTATCTTTAGTAATAACACACTTTTCTATATCAGTGCGAGATGGGAGTTCAAACATAATATCAAGCATAATTGTTTCAATTATTGACCTTAAGCCACGAGCACCAGTTTTACGTTCCATAGCACTTTTAGCTATTTCAATTAATGCTTCTTCTTCAAACTCAAGTTCAACATCATCTATTTCAAATAATTTTTGATATTGTTTAATCAATGCATTTTTAGGTTTAGTTAAAATTTCTATTAAAGTATCTTGATCTAATGGTTGCAAGCTAGCAATAATAGGGAGTCTACCGATAAACTCTGGAATTAATCCATAACCAAGTAAATCTTCTGGTAATACTTTTGATAATAACTCTGGTGTGTCTAAGTCAACTTCACCTTCATCATCACCAAAACCAATAACTTGTTTACCTAATCTACGTTTAATAATTTCATCTACACCATCGAATGCTCCACCTACAATAAACAGTACATTCGTTGTATCAATTTGGATAAATTCTTGATGTGGATGCTTTCTTCCACCTTGTGGCGGAACACTTGCTACTGTACCTTCAATTATTTTAAGCAATGCTTGCTGAACCCCTTCACCAGAAACATCACGCGTAATAGAAGCGTTTTCTGATTTACGAGCTACTTTATCAATTTCATCAATATAAATAATTCCTTTTTCAGCACGATCAACATCATAATCTGCTGCCTGAATTAATTTTAATAATATATTTTCAACATCTTCACCAACGTAACCTGCTTCTGTTAACGAAGTCGCATCTGCTATTGCAAAAGGAACATCTATAATTCGAGCTAAAGTCTGCGCCAGTAAGGTCTTACCACTACCCGTTGGTCCTATCATGGCTATATTACTTTTAGATACTTCTACATCATCTGTTTTTTTAGTTGAATTAACACGTTTATAATGATTATAAACAGCTACTGAAAGGTTCTTTTTAGCTTGATCTTGTCCAATTACATAACTATCAAGTGTATCACAAATTTCTTTTGGTTTAGGTATCTCTTTAAATTCCACTTCTTCTTCTTCAGTACCAATTTCTTCTTCAACGATTTCAGTACAAAGTTCAATACACTCATCACATATATATACACCTGGTCCTGCGACCAATTTACGTACTGATTCCTGATCTTTTCCACAAAAAGAACACTTTAACTGTCCCTTTTCATCATTGAATTTGAACATTCTACCTCACCCCTAAGCGTTTAACTCATTTTGTTTATTTGCATAAACTATATGGTCATATTAATCATATCAAATAGATGATTAAAAATAAAACAATTCAAACTATTAATCTATGAATTGATAATTTTAAAGTATTTAAATTGTAAAAACAAGGTGCAAATTATTTGCACCTTGTTTTGTTAGATTGCTTTTGCTTGCTCTACAATAAAGTTCATTGCTTTTTTAATCTTTAAATCTTCTTTTAATACGTCAGCATTACCACCGAGCATTCCTAAGATTTGTTCTTTTTCCATACTATACATCTTCGCCATTTCTTCTAATTCAGCATCGATATCAGCTTCTTCAACTTCTAACTCTTCTGCTTCTAGAATAGCTTCTAGTGTTAAGTTAGATTTAACGCGTTTAAGAGCATCTTCTTTCATTTGCTCTCTAATGCCTTCTTCAGTTTCTCCAGAGAACTGGTAATAGTTTTCTAAAGTCATCCCTTGCATTTGGATACGTTGTTCAAATTCTTGGAGCATGTTACCTAGCTCAGTTTCAACCATTACTTCTGGAATGTCGATTTCTGCATTTTCTGAAGCTTTTAGTAATAGACTTTCACGTTTTTTGTTATCTGCTGCTAATTCTTTATTTGAAAGCAACTCTTCTTTTTTCTTTTCTTTTAATTCTGCTAAAGTTTCGACTTCTTCATCAACATCTTGCGCAAAATCGTCATCTAGTTCAGGTAATTCTTTTTGTTTAATTTCATGGATTGTAACTTTGAAAGTTGCTTCTTTACCAGCAAATTCAGATGCTTGATAATCTTCTGGGAAAGTTACTTGAATTTCAGTATCTTCATTAGCTGATTTACCTATTAATTGTTCTTCAAATCCTGGAATAAACTGTCCAGCTCCTATTTCTAATGAATGATTCTCACCTTTACCACCTTCGAAAGCTTCTCCATCAATAAATCCTTCAAAATCAATAACCGCTGTATCACCATCTTCAACAGTTCCTTCTTCTTTAAGAACAAGTTCTGCTTGACCCTTACGTAGGTCTTCAAGAGCTGTTTCTACTTCTTCATCCGTAACATCTACTTCTTCAGCTTCGTACTCTAAACCTTTATATTCTCCTAATTTAACTTCTGGTTTAACAGTTACAACTGCTTTGAAAATTAATTCTTTTCCTTTTTCGATTTGTTCAATATCTACTGCTGGCTGATCGATTGGGAAAATTTCCGTTTGATCAATTGCTGCTTCATAAGCTGTAGGTAATACAATATCGACTGCATCTTGATACAATGATTCTACACCGAATTGGTTTTCAAAAATATTTCTTGGTATACGACCTTTTCTAAATCCTGGTAAAGTTACTGTTTTAACAACTTTTTTATAAGCTTCATTTAATGCCTCATCAAATTTCTCTGCTGATACATTAATTGTTAATTCACCTTCGTTACCTTCTTTTTTATCCCACTTTGCTACTATTGACATATAAACCCCTCCATATTTTATTTCTTAATTTTTGTATGTTATTTTAAAGTAATACATTTTTAATTAATTTCATCTAGATTATACACAACTCTTACATTATATCATAAACACGTACTCTTTCAAATATAAGGTGTTCAACTCTCAATTACTTCAAAATAGACCTTATAACAATATTCAATATTATCCATATAATTTGTAATAATATCACTTAAGTTTTTATTTAATTCGCCATATAAGCTTCTTTTACATAAATATTCTAATGCTTCTGCCACGTATTGTGCTTCTTTTTCTTCATATAAAATTGGATAGTTTACATAAATATATTTAATCAACATTTCTTCAATCATTTGGTATAAAGTCGGATTTTCTTCCTCAATATTTGTCAAATAAAATATTGTCTTAATTACTGCAGAATGCGTTGTTAAACTATCAGTGTCAGATGGTATAAGTATTTTTGTTTCTTCAAATTTAGTAATTTTCACTTCTTTGGAATACTGAGTCTCCCTAAGCCAGCTAAATATTGTAGTCTTTACCACTGGATGAATGCTAGCTAATTTCAATAATTCTATAATTTTTTCTGGTGGTTTAATATTTATTTTTCTTAATTGATTTATTAAATTCCACTGTTTTAAACTTTCATTAGTATTGATCGCTACTTCTAATTCAGTTAATAACTCTTTAGAACTTGCTAGCTTTATTTTTTCATTCGTTTGAAAAGCAATCCTGTAAAGCTCATTGAATGCTTCTTTTAATTCTTCTGGAATTTCTTTTTCGTCTATAACTCGCATCATTTCTTCAAATTGATTTGTTTCATATAATAAACCAATATATATTTCAAAATAAGTAAAATAATTTTCATCTTCTTTACTTAAAAGTTTTTCAATAAAAATGATTGCTTCATCTAACTTATTTAATTCAGTTAAACAGGAAAGCTTAGCGAGATTTATATTCATTTCGTCTACATCATGGTTGATTAGCTGTTCAGCAACAGCTAATGCTTCTGTAAAGTTTTTATTCGCTATATAATTATATAATTTAGTTTCTAAAGATTCCTTGACTTTAGGTAACATAATTATGCGATCTGGTTTATTCATATATAATACCTCCTGCATTTACTCTAAAGTACAACTTACTTATTTTTAATTACATACATTTCTTTATAATCTTCAAAATGAATAGATTGTGAAGTTTCGTTTTCTTCTAATTGGATATCGACTTGCTTTAACATATAATTTGCTAGTAATAACCCTGCTGCTACCATCAAAATAATAACTAAAATAATTATCATTGGTTTTTTATTGTTTTTCATTTCAATCCTCCTAATAAAACTCACGTGTTTAACTAAAATAAGTTCATTTTAAATTATACACTGACTTTATCACAAAACAACACTTATAAACATTTTGTTTAATTTTTCTCTATCTAGGGTATCTTAGTTAAACGAGGAGGAATCATGCAATGAAAAGAAATATTTTAATTACAATTGTTTCAACTATTATCAGTGTCATAACAAGTTTCGTACTTTATGATCTTGTAACGGGCTATAAAAAAGATAGTCACCGAGAAAGTCGTATTTTAAAGCTAGCAGGCAAGCCCGCACAAACAAAACATAAAAAGGTTGAAGAAATAGAAAATGCTGATATGGTCTCTGAAGGATCTCAGTTTGGTGTTCAATACTACGATAAACATAAAAAATTATAAGGGTCATATTGATGCGCTAATATATAATTAGCGCATCAAATTAATTATTTAAAGGTTATAATTTTACTTTAACGTTATTTATGTTATGATATATATCTTGCTTCAAAAACACTTTTTATTACATATAAATCAAATTATGAAATTAATTGACAAGAAAACAATTAATTGCTATACTATTAATTGTTGTTGAAACTATAAAGTTATTATACTAACTGCGGGTGTAGTTTAGTGGTAAAACTCCAGCCTTCCAAGCTGATAACGAGGGTTCGATTCCCTTCACCCGCTTTATTTTTATGTCTCAGTAGCTCAGCTGGATAGAGCAACGCCCTTCTAAGGCGTAGGCCGCAGGTTCGAATCCTGCCTGGGACATCCTAAAAAAGACAGATTGCAAATGCAATCTGTCTTTTTATTTTTTAGTTAATTTGTAATTCTTTTTCTTTTACTTCAAGCCCTTCTTGATTATAAAAAATTAAATTATATGCCTTATCTTGAATTTCTAAGATTGCATATGTTTTTTCGATTGAATTTTGAGGAGTTTTTAAACTGCCCGGATTAATAAATATTGTATTATTAATTGTTATAGCACCCGCTATATGAGTGTGACCAAAGAAACAAAAATTAACCGCTAATTCTTCAGCCCGATCTATTAACTTTTGTAAATTTTCTTTAACGCCGTATAAGTGACCATGAGTGACTAAGCAGGTTATCCCATCATCTAAATCGACAATTATTTCTTCTACAAAACCATTAGCGCTATCGCAATTACCTTTAACGACTTCTACACCATCTAATACTAATGCATCACTTGCTAACTCTGAATCCCCACAATGAACAACAACGTCACTGTTGTGCCGCTTTTTGATCGTCTCAATTTCGTTTGTTAATCCGTGTGTATCACTCATAATTAATATTTTCATATAAAACACATACCTCCTTAGAGACCATGCTCTTTTAACCATACTTTAAACTGATGTAATGCTTGAGCTCGGTGACTAATAATGTTTTTTTCATAATCTTTTAGTTCTGCCATTGTTTTTGTATAACCTTTTGGAATAAAAATAGGATCATAGCCAAATCCATGTTTCCCTCTTTCACCAAAAGTAATTTCTCCTTCACAATAGCCTTCACTAAATACGACTTCTTCTCCAGGACGATAAAAAGCGAGTACTGCGACGAATCGAGCACCTCGTTTATCTTCATCTACACTTTCCATTTCTTTTAGTACTTTTAAATTATTTTGATAATCATCAGTTGGTTCACCCGCATATCTTGCTGAATAAATGCCTGGTCTGCCATCTAATGCGTCAATAATAAGACCTGAATCATCTGCAATAACAGGATAATTTAAAAGGTCACCAATTGTTTTTGCTTTTATAGCTGCATTTTCATGAAACGTTATACCCGTTTCTTCTATCTCTGGTATTTCTTCATAATCAAATAATGATTTTATTTCAAGATCATATTCATCTAATAACTCTTTGATTTCTTTTATTTTCCCTTTATTTTTTGAAGCTAATATTATTGTCCTCAATCTTCTTCCTTCTTTCCAATTAAATTAGAGATGTCATTACCTAATACTTCTTTTTGATAATCGAATAATTGATTAATTCCTTTAGTTGCTCCTGATAACATTTTTTCTAGTTCGTTATAAGAAAATGTTGCTTCCTCGCCTGTCCCTTGGATTTCTACAAATTCACCAGTTCCAGTCATAACTACATTCATATCAACTTTTGCTTGTGAATCTTCTTCATAGTTTAAGTCTACAGAAACTTCTTCATTTTTTAAAACTCCGACTGAAATTGCTGCTAAGAAATCTGTGATTGGAAACTTAGTAATTGTTTCTTCTTCGATTAATTTATTACAAGCGATTGCCATTGCTACAAAAGCTCCAGTAATTGAAGCTGTACGTGTTCCACCATCTGCTTGGATCACATCACAGTCAATCCAAATAGTACGCTCTCCTATTAAGTCTAAGTCAACGACTGAACGAAGTGCTCGACCAATTAGTCGCTGTATTTCCATCGTTCTTCCGCCTACTTTACCTCGTGATGATTCTCTAATATTTCTTGTATTAGTTGCTCGCGGCAACATTGCATATTCTGCTGTTATCCAACCCTTACCTTGACCGCGCATAAACGGTGGGACTCTATTTTCAATACTTGCGTTACAAATTACTTTCGTATCGCCTACTTCTATTAAAACAGATCCTTCAGGATGTGTAATATAATTTGGTGTTATTTTTATCGAACGTATTTTTGTCATTTATAAGACTCCTCTAATTCTTTAAGTTCTATTTGTTTAATTTCTACATCTGCAAAATTACTTAACCGATTATCAAATATATTTTCATAAACCAGTTTAAAATTATCTTTGTTACCTGTCATTAAAAATAAATGCGATGAAATCAAGTCTTTACTCAATAAATTTCTTTGATCTAAGATGACACTCATTTCTCTAGCAGTTTCACCACTAGAAGAAATAATATGAATATCTTCTCCTAATACTTCACCAATTTCTCCTGCAATTAAAGGATAATGAGTACAGCCAAGTACTAAAGTATCTATCATTTTATTATTTGTAAGCGGACTAAGTACTTCTTTAATCATTTCTAAAGTATTCATTTTCAAATAATCACCTGATTCAATCATTGGAACAAATGATGGACATGCTAATCTTTGAACTTCTAAATCAGAGTTAATTTCTTTTAAACTGTACTCATAAGCTCTACTTTTTATAGTTGCCTCTGTTCCAATAATACCAATTTTTTTAGTTTGAGTAACTGAAATCGCTGCACGAGATCCAGGTTTAATAACGCCTATTACTGGGATATCAAGCATTTGTTTAAGATCTTTTAATGTATAAGCTGTTGCTGTATTACATGCGATAACGAGCATCTTTAAATCATAAGTCATTATCTCTCTAACCATACTATATGTAAATTCTTTAATTTCTGACTCTTCTCTTGACCCATAAGGACATCTTTTAGTATCACCTAAATAAACAATCTGTTCATTTGGCAGTTGCCTCATAATTTCATTCACAACAGTCAGACCACCTACACCTGAATCAATCACACCTATTGCTCTTTCCAAAATTACACCTCTTCAGTTACTATATTATATTCTTACTTAGTTTAACATAATAAAAAAACTAAAAGTAGTTAGCAACATAACTAACTACTTTTAGTTTCGAGCATTTTTTCTTTTAGTCTATCATCTAATGGTACTGCTTTTTTTGTTTGAGGATCAATATTAACAAGTGCACCTCTTCCAGTTAAACATATTTCATCATTTTCATTTATACCTAAATAATGAATATCTAGTGAACTATTTCCTGTAGAATTTACTTTTACATATAATTTTAAGGTATTACCAAAGTACAGTTCTTTATGATAATCGCATTGTAAATCAGCGACAATCGGAATACTTCCACTAGAATCATTGAGTAGATATTGTAGTTCATTAAAATAGTCCGTCCGAGCTTCTTCAAAATATATAAATGGTGATACATTATTTACATGACCAAACATATCTGTTTCTGAAAAACGTATTTTTATATCCGTAGAAAATGAAAATTCACTTTTCCATTCTTCTAAATCTTTTATATAATTAGGTAATCGCATGAATATCCTCCTATTATGTTTTAAAATAATGTTTTTAATAATTTTTCTAATTTTAAAGCGAGTCCAATATTACCTTTAACTTTAATTTTTCCCATCATAAATGCAGATGTTGCATTTAATTTACCATTAACTAATTTTTTAAAATTAGAATCACTCAATTGGAGTGTACAGTCCGTTTCATCTTCTAATTGATTAATTACTTTCACATTGCCTGTTTCAAAATCTAATGTGTATTCACCTGCTTCATCCCCAGATAATTGAAAACCATACGTATTAGATCCCATATCATTTACGGCATCTGAATTAGATTTTGCTTTTTCTTCAAGTAAGTTCCAAATCTCTGTTACCTTCATCGATTCTATATCCATTTTTAATACCACCTTTTCCATAAATAATGAATGACTATTCATCCATTATAATGTATTGCTTGTAAAATGCAAGCGCTTAATTTTATATATTACATCTTAATAAAACATCGTATAAAGTACGATTGCTAAAATTAAAACAAGTGTTGGTATAAGGACACTTAATACAAATATCGACTTATAAGAACGTTGGTGCGTTTCCTTACATACACCTTGAACAGTTGTCACTATATAACCATTATGAGGTAATGAATCGAGCCCACCTGAGGCTAGAGATGAAATTCTATGCATAGCACCAGGATCTAATCCTTGCGCTTGATAAATTGGTGCTAATATCGGCATCGCTATTCCAAGCCCACCTGAAGCTGATCCAGTAATACCTGCTATTAATGTTACAGACAAACCTAAGCCTGCATATTCTAATCCCGGCATATTTGTTAAACCATCAACAATTGCAGTAAATGCAGGAACTTGAGAAGCTACAGCACCAAAACCAACAACACCACATGTATTAGCAATCGCCACGATTGAATTCTCAGTACCTCTTGCTAAAATGGGTAAATGATGATCTAGTTGTTTAAACATAAGTAACCAAGCAATAATAACACCACTAAACAATCCTACAATAACAGCTTTATCAGTTGGAATATATTGAGCTATGATATTTAAAACACCAACAACTACGATTAATGGTATAAGTGCTAATATAACGTTTGGCAAAGATTTAGTTGTTTTTTTATTTTCTTCTTCCATTTCTTTATATGGTAATCTAAATGTTTCGCCTTTTTTAACGGCATTTTGAACCATTTTATTTAAGGCAAACCCTCCCAAAATTAAAATCAGGAACGAAGAAAGAAAGCCAATAAATCCTCCCGCAAGAGGTGTTGTTCCTAAATATTCTGTTGGGATTAAGTTTTGTATTTCAGGCGATCCTGGTGCTGTCATTGTAAATGAAATTGAACCAAATACAAGAGCTGCTGGAATAAAACGATGGGGTAAATTAGCGCTTTTAAATAATGATAAAGCAATTGGATACACACAAAATGCAACTATAAATACACTTACACCACCATAAGTCATTAAACCACATGCTGCAACAACTGACAATAGTGCACCTTTTGTTCCGAGTTTATCTTGAATCCAATGTGCAATAGCGCTAGCGCCTTGGGTTTCTTCCATAACTTTACCAAAAATAGCACCTAAAAGAAAAATTAGAAACCACGATTTAAAAAAACCTGTAAACCCTTCCATATAATTTTCAGTCAATGCATCAAGTAAATTTAGACCACCTGTTAAAGCTAAAATACTAGAACAAATAACTGCTGAAACAATAATATTCACACTACGCATTGTCAAAATAATTAATAAAGCAAGAGAACCGACTAAACCAAACATACTCAACATATATTTTTTTACCTCCCAATGATTATACCTAATTTATATTTATAATTATTTTTTCTATGTAAACGCTTAATTTATACAATAATTTTAATTTCAGATTAAGATTAAAATTAAGAAAATGGACATACGAGTATGTCCATTTTCAATTTGTCATTACTATTAAAGTGATATTTGTTTGTTACGGATACTTTCTGGAAAAACTTCTTCATCTGAAGGTTCTCTTGGATCAATTGTTCTTGAAACTGTTGTATAGTTAACTAAGTTTTTCCAAGTAATATTGTCGCTTGTGCTGTTATGGCCCCATGTTCCACAACCTAAAGTCATTGTTACTGGCATACCATTAAACCATGCACCACTATTTCCAAGTGATTGTGGTTGATTTACAAGCA
>JARIBO010000036.1 GCA_029257405.1 Caryophanales bacterium | reverse complement strand
ATTCAAATCATGGCTAAAGTTGGCAATGAAAATTCAATCTTTATTCTAGGTAAAATTATAGAAGAACAATTTACCGGCTACACAAGAAGCACTTTAAATAACTAAAAGGAAAGCAGAATCTCTACACTGTACCGCACCCTTAAAGTTAGACCGAAAATCTAATTTTAAGGGTGATTTATTATGGCCAAATATGATATTGTATTTAAGTTAAAAGCTGTTGAATCTTATTTAACTGGTGAAGGTGGCTACACTATAATAGCTAAAAAATATGGTGTACCAAGTCATGAAAATATAGCTAAATGGGTTCGTCTATATTTAAAATACGGTCGAAAAGGACTAGATAGAAAAAAGATTAATAGAAAATATCCTGTTCAATTTAAGGTAAGTGTCATAGAATATAAATTAAGAACAGGAGAATCCTTCAATAATATTGCTTTACACTTTGATATACCTGAACCTTCACTTGTTTACTCTTGGTATAAGGTATGGCAAGATAAAGGGATAGATGGACTCTCTCAACCAAAGGGGCGACCACCTATGTCTAAAAAACCAAATAAGAAAACAGATAAAAAACTAACTAAGGAACAACAATTAGAGAAAGAAATAGAGCTTCTCCGTGCGGAGAATGCATACTTAAAAAAGCTCAGAGCTTCAGGGATAAATATTCCGAACCGACTGCGAAAGTAGAATCTAGAATCATTCATTCACTCCGTGAGGAGTTTAAATTAGCAATTATTCTTGAAGCGACAGGGTTTCCACGATCAACGTATATGTACTGGCAAAAACGGTTCAAAGAAAACAATCCAGACGAAGAAATAGAAGAATTGATCAAAAAGATCTTTGAAGAACATAAAGGGAACTATGGTTATCGTAGGATAGATTCTGAATTACGTAATCGTGGTTATATTGTTAATTCTAAGAAAATATTGCGTCTAATGAGAAAACTTAATCTCAAATGCATTAAATTCACACGTAAATCTCGTAAATTTAGTACGTATAAAGGTACGATTGGCAAGACTGCTGAAAATCTTATTAACCGTAGGTTTAATACAAAGATTCCACTTCAGAAAATAACGACAGATACCACGGAGTTTAAATATTATACTTTAGGTTCTGATGAAAGAATAATTATTAAGAAAGCTTATTTGGATCCATTTTTGGATATGTTTAATGCCGAGATATTGTCATATCGATTATCCAAAAAACCAAATGCCAAGGCAATTATCGATGCATTAGATGAAACAATTGAAAAAGTAAAATATTGTCCTTATCGGACAACCATTCATTCTGATCAAGGCTGGGGATATCAGATGAAAATATTTGGAAAGAAACTTAAAGATAATAAAATTTTTCAAAGTATGTCCCGAAGGGGCAATTGTTTAGATAACTCACCTATAGAAAACTTCTTCGGCTTAATGAAGCAAGAAATGTATTATGGAGAAACATATCGTTCATTCGATGAATTAAATAAAGCTGTCGAAGAATATATTTATTATTATAATAATAAGAGAATAAAAGCAAAATTGACTGGCATGAGTCCGGTTGAATACCGTCAACATACCAGCCAATTAGCTGCTTAAATATTTAGTCTAACTTTTGGGGTTCAGTACAAACATTGATAATTGAAGTCAATTTTTCTTTTTAGCTAGTTATATCCCAGCCTCATTTTTTATGCTTCTTTTATTAATTTATTTAAAGCTTGCGTGAAAGAATCAACTGGTTGAGCGCCTGAAAGTAAATATTTTCGGTCAAATACAAAAGCAGGAACGCCAGATATCTCAAATTGTTTCGCTTCTTCAATATCCTTCTCTACGTCGCTTGCATATGCTGTCTTATTTTCTAAAACATCTAATGCTTTTCTTTTATCTAAACCAACACCCTCGGCGAGCTTAGCAAGTAGGGAAGTGTCGCCAATATCTTCAGAATGTGTAAAATGTGCAGAAAAGATACTTTCAGAAAGTGCAGCATCTTTTCCGTACTCTCGAGCAAATTTTATTAAACGATGCGCATCAAATGTATTAGCAGGCTTCATTGTGTCGAAATGAAATTCTAAGCCACTTTCTTTCGCTTTTTCGGTAATACCAGCCATCATTTCTTTTGATCGTTCAACACTACCAAATTTTTCTGCCATACTTTCATGGTAATTTTGACCAGAATAAGGTGGTGTATTTGGATCGAGTTGGAAGCTTTTGAATTCAACATCGAATTTTTCTTTTTCTGGAAACTTTGCTAAAGCTTCTTCGAATGATTTTTTTCCTATATAACAAAATGGACACACATAATCTGACCAAATTTCGATTTTCATCTAGAAATCTCCTTAAAATTAACTTATTTAGAGAGCTGTAATTGCTTCTTTTACTGATTTTTCACCAGTAACGACTTGGAATTCTTTATTAATTGTCGACTCATTTTCAAGACAAGCTAAAATAACTTCAGCAACGTCCTCACGTGGAATTTCTGCACGAGCAGTTGTATGCGCCGCTTCAACTTTACCAACACCTGCATCATTTGTTAACATGCCAGGATGAACGATTGTATGCTTTAAATTCGTTTTTCGTAACCAATCATCTGCGTAATGTTTTGCAACAACATAAGGTGCAAAAGCAGGTGCATCTTTAATTGCGTTTTGAATCTCTTCGCGTGTTGTATCAAAAGAACTCACCATAATATAACGCTCAACGCCAGCATTTATCGTTGCTTTGATTGATTTAATTGCTGCATCTAAATCGATTAACATTGTTTTATCTGGACCTGTATTTGGACCTGAACCTGCAGTAAAGACAACAGCATCAACATCTTTAGCTGCATCTTCAATTTGTTTCGTCTCACCTTCAAGATCAACTAAAACCGTTTCTGCTCCTAAGTCTTCGAAATATTTTGCTTGCTCTGCTTTTCGAATCATCGCTTTTGCTTGGATTGTTTCTGTTTTTTGTATTTTTTCTACTAAATGTTTTCCAACTTGACCATTTGCTCCAATAATAAGTACTTTCATTTTATCCGACCTTTCATAATGGGTATCGTTTAAATATAACAAAGCTTGGATGAAGTTTAAAGAGATTCTTTTTCTGACTTATCTCGCCAATTGAATAAAAAGCTAATCATTACAAATATAAGGATTGTCGTTGCCAGTAATCCGTACTGGAATCTAATCGTTGGGAAACCTGCAAGGGCGCCAATACCATCTAGAATAACGGGAGAAATAAATTGGCCTAAAAAAATCAGACTCGAAACAATTGCAATTGCTTTATCAGCTTGATAAGACTTTACAACGTCAAGCACTTTTAAAGTTAAGAATGGAAATAAGCTACCTTGGCCAAATCCAATTAAAGTAACACTAATAATCACAAGCGTGATACTGTTAGTGAAAGTTAAAGCCAAAAAGGCAATTCCCATTGAAAATAACATGACTGGAATAATATATTTTTTTAAAGTCAATTCAATTTGAACAAGAAGTAAGCTTGTAATCATCCCACCAACTGTTGCAAAAGCAACAACCGTACCTGCTATTGCTGCGCCACCTAAATTATTTTGCTCTAAGAAAAGCGCCATATTTGTTGAGACTGAATAATAAGCTAGCATGATTCCACCCATAGCAAAACCATACATATAGACTTTACCAGGGATTTTTACTTTACCTTCACTTTTAGGTGGTTTTTGAATCTCGCCTTTAGGTAAATATAAATAAACAAGAATAAAAATAATAACACCTAAAAGATAAACGTTAAATGGCGCACGCCAGCTAAGTGTCGCAAGCCATCCCGCAAATAACATTGTTACAATCCCGCCAAAATTACTAAACGCTGAGTTTAACCCCATCATTTTTGTTCGTTCACGCCCAATAAAGTAGTCATTAATAAGTGAATCAGCTAAAGGCATTAATAAACCAACGCCAACCCCTAATAATAAGCGAAATGCTATGACTAATTCGATCGTTGAGACAAATTGGGGGCCAATCCCGCCAATCATATAAATAACTAAGCCTATTAGGACAATTAAGCGTTTTGTTATTTTTGTTGTTAAATAACTTGCTACAAAAGAAAAAGGAATAATCATTAATGAAGGAACGGTTAAAATTAATTTAATTAATGTAGGACTTGCATCAGGAAACGCTTTGGCAATCACTCCAAGCGCAGGAGATATCGCAGCACCGGCCATAACAGTCGCCATCGAAATAGCGATAATTGTCGGTTTTAACATTCTATTAATCGTGATCCCTTCCTTTCTAAAATTGTTAAGAGATAGCAATATGTCATTTTATGTTAAAAAATATGTAAAAGCAATAAAATTGTTTTTAAAAAAGCCACATCAGATAGTAATCTGGAGTGGCTTAAGTTTTAGTAACTTGGTTTTGTTGGTTTAGATCTAAAGACAACAATAAAATTAACCAATACAATAATTAAAATGGCAACAGACAGGAAACCATATTGGAATCTAATCGCTGTTACACCGGCTATTTTACTAACCCCATCTAAGACAAGAGGTGATAAAAACTGACCTAAAAAAGTAAAACTCGACGTAATCGCAATCGCTCGGTCAGAGTGATGCGGGACGACTTTATCTAACACTTTTAAAACAAGCACAGGGAAAAGAGATCCTTGTCCAAATCCAATTAAAGCAACACTAACAATCACAAGCGGTATGCTGTTTGTAAAAGATAAAAATAGAAATGCAATCCCCATACCAAGTAACATTACAGGAATGATATAGCGTTGGAGTGCAAATTCAAGTTGGACTAAGAGTAAACTTGTAATCATTCCACCAACTGTCGTAAATGCTACAATCGTTCCTGCAAGCGTAGCACCACCAAGATTATTTTGTTCTAAAAAGAGTGCCATGTTTGTCGCGATAGAATAATAAGCTAACATAACACCACCCATAGCTAATGCGTATCCGAAGACAGCAAGTGGTATTTTTGATTTTTTACTATGCTCAAGCGGTGCTTGAACCTCTCCTTTTGGTAAGAAGAAGAAAACGAGAATAAAAATAATGAGCCCAAGGAAATACACGTTAAATGGTTTTTCCCATCCAAACGTTGCAAGCCACCCAGCAAGTAACATCGTAATAATCCCCCCGAAGTTACTAAAGGCTGAGTTATACCCCATCATTTGAGTTCGTTCTTTTCCGTTGAAGTGGTCATTAATTAATGACATTGAAAGGGGCATGACAAGTCCGACACCAGCACCTAGAAATAATCTAAGACCAATAATAGCTTCAATTGTCGTAACAAACTGTGGGCCAACACCACCAATTAAGTAAATAATTAAGCCAATTAATACAATCGTTCGTTTTCTTATTTTAGACGTTAAATAACTCGATAAAAAAGAAAAAGGAATAATAATGATTGAAGGGGCTGTTAAGATGAGTTTAATCATCGTTGGACTTGCATTAGGAAAAGCTTGAGCAATTAAGCCAAGCGCAGGAGAAATCGCAGCTCCGGCCATTACCGTAGCCATTGAGATGGAAATAATTGTAGGTTTGAGCATTTTATTGATTGTTACCAAGTCCCTTCTATTTTGTAAGTAAAATGTTTAAAAACGGTTAACAATAGACCATTCTATGTGTTCATTAATTAAAAAGCAATGAATAAGATAAATTTTTGAGGAAGATGGAGAGTCTTTTTTTCTTAGAAATTGAATATTCGAAATTGTGTGACGGTAATATTGCTATGCAAATAAACTTTCTTTATAATAAAAGAAAGTACTTTATTATTAATAAAAATCTAGCTAAACATTAAATTTGAGGTGTGAAAAATGGATAATCGAATCCAAAAATTAGTTGATTTAACAGAAAGTAAATTACAGTTAAACAAATACTATTTAAAGCGATATAGTTTAGATCGCCGTGTAAATATAGATAAAGAAACCAAGTATCATTTAAATATGGAGTGGTTTCCAAATGATCGAGTTATTTCAAGAGATGAAGATTCAAATCCTGAAGGTGCTGCAGTTATATCAATAGATATTGCTAGTGAAAAATTCACTCAAATAGTTTTTGTTAAGGGAAAGTCGTTAGTAGATGACTATTTATTTGGTCAAAGCAGTAAAAGTGAGATTATTAACTGGATTGAAAGGGAAACGGGATATGTTTATGAGTCAGATTTTATCTTGAAAAAAGAGTCAACAGGTAAATATATATTTAGTGCCTGTGTAGATGGTGTAAAATCATTTCCAGAAGGTTCAATTCAACTTGAGCATGACTATTTAGGGAGGCTTACTTTATTTTCTGTTGAGGGAGAGTTTCCACGTAGAGATTGCGTGGTAAAATCTGAAGACAACCTTCCACTAGAAGAAGTTGAGCATCTTGCAAAAGACCAATTAAAATTAATTAATATACCTTCTGACTTAACAAAAATGCAAATACCTGTTTATATAATAGATGAAGTCTTTATCAAAAAATCAGGTTTACTCACAACACCATTTAAAGTATTTAATAGTGTAAAGAAACATTATGTGATTAATCAATTAATCTACTGGGAAAAGCCACTTGAAGCTAAATTTAAAAGAGAAGATCTCAAATTAAGTGAAGAGCTTTCAATTGAACAAGTATTCTCTAAAGAAAAATCGCCTGACGCGCGCCCAATTAGTTCATTACAAAGAACAGAATGTATCAATGCAGTAAAAGATTTTTTAAGACAAGTATATCCAAGTGATAGTGGTAAATGGATACTCGATACACTCAACCGGGATCATGGTTATATTCACGCAGTATTAAAAGAAAAAGAAGCAACACAAAATGTATTAGAACGTAAAATAACCGTCATGATTGATAGAGAAAAATTACAAGTCATAAATTATATCGATAATGAACCACTGCTTAAATTAATGAATGAGTATAAAGAAAGTCATGATATCATTGTTTCTGAGAAGTTAGGATTTGAAGTTATCCATGAATATATTACATTTGAACCTTATTATGTCTTTGATTTTGAAATAAATAAATATATATTTGCAAAAAAACTAAGTTGTGATTATGCAGTTAACGCAAATAATGGGAAAGTGACCTTGTTAAATGAAATAGAATAAAATCTATAATCACGAAAATTGTAATTTTATACCCTACGTAGTATATTAAGAGTAACAATTATAGTGAGAGGGGTATTTTAACATGTATCTAAAAACCTTTATAGATGAAAAATTAGCACAAAACGCCTATTTAGTAGGCTGTCAAAAAACAGGGGAAGCTATTATTATTGATCCGCCCCGCCATTTTGAACACATTATTGAAGATGCACGAAAAGAAGGATTAGAAATAACTGCAGCAGCAGATACACATATTCATGCGGACTACGTATCAGGAGCGCGTCAACTGGCAATAAAACATAAGGCAAAGCTTTATTTATCAGATGAAGGTGGTTCAGATTGGAAGTATGAATTTACAGATGGCATTGATTCAGAACTTATTAAAGAAGGTTCTGTGATTAATATAGGTAAAGTAGAACTTAAAGTCATGCACACACCAGGTCATACACCAGAAAGTTTATCATTTGTATTAACTGACTTTGGTGGCGGAGCAACAGAACCGATGGGTATTTTCACAGGAGACTTTGTCTTTGTAGGCGACGTGGGACGTCCTGACTTACTAGAAGAAGCGGCAGGAATTATGGATACAGCAGAAGCAGGTGCAAGAGACATGTTTGCTTCAGTTCAACGTTTTAAAGAACTACCAGATCACCTTACGATTTGGCCAGGTCATGGTGCTGGATCAGCTTGTGGAAAGTCACTTGGCGCAGTACCAACAAGTACAATCGGTTATGAAAAACAAGTGAACTGGGCAATGAAAATTGATGAAGAAGAAGCGTTTGTAAAAGAATTATTAAAAGATCAACCTGAAGCACCGACTTACTTTGCAAAAATGAAAGAAGTTAATAAAGTTGGACCAGCTATTTTAGAAGAGCGTGAGATTCCTGTTATTTCAGATAGCAAAAAAGTAAAGGAATTAATGGAAAAAGAAGATACACTTATTATCGACACACGTCCAGCAGCTGAGGCACAGTCAACTTTACTTGAAGGTGCAATCAATATTCCAATTGAAACAATCTTTAGTAACTGGGTAGGTTGGTTAGCAAAATACGACGAAAAACTACTTCTATTAACAAAAGATTCTGATCGTAAAAAAGTAGAAATTGCTTTACATTCGATTGGTTTTGATTCAATCATCGGCTTTGTCGATGAAATTGTTCTTTCAGATTTTGAACTTAAGAGCTACGAAACAATACCAATGGATCAGTTTATTCAGGAAATGAATGATGAAGAAGTAGCGATTATTGATATTAGAAATGCAAGCGAATATAAAGCAGGTCACTTTGACCGGGCAGAACATTTATTCTTAGGTAAATTAAGAGAGTTACCATTACCTGAAAATAAAAAAGTGATGGTTTATTGTGAAACAGGGGCTCGTTCTGCAATTGCAGCAAGTATTCTAAAAGCACGCGGATGTAAAGATATTAATCATATGCGTAGTTCGTATGCTGAAACAATTAAACATATGTAAAATAGGCTATTAATTATACTGCACTAAAAATAAATAAGATCAAAAACTAAAAGGTGATTCCAATATCGATTTGGAATCATCTTTTTTAATGCGTATTGATAAATCATTTTCTTTTGAATAGGGAACTACTATGATAGAATGTACTATTATAGTATTAAACACTAGCTAAGAAGTGTTTAAGAAAGTGGGTATTTTATGGTAGAAAGTCAGACAATAGAGAAAAAATCATCGATAAAAATGATCCCTCTTATGGCAATATTGCTATCAGGGGCTTTTATAACTATTTTAAATCAAACATTACTCGGAACAGCACTTCCGGTAATTATGAAAGATTTAGATTTAACTGAAAGTACAGTTCAGTGGTTACAATCTGTATTTATGTTAGTTAATGGAATTATGATTCCAGTAACTGCTTTTTTGATTCAACGTTTTACAACGCGTAAGTTGTTTTTAACAGCAATGAGTTTATTTGCACTGGGAACAGCAATAGCTTCTATAGCACCAACATTTTCACTTTTGATGATTGGTCGAATATTCCAAGCTTCAGGTGCGGGAATTATGATGCCATTACTACAAACAATACTATTCCTTGTCTTTCCACTTGAAAAACGTGGTCAAGCAATGGGAATGTTTGGTTTAGTCATTGCATTTGCTCCAGCTATTGGACCGACGTTATCTGGTTATTTAGTCGATCAATTCCACTGGCGTAGCGTTTTTTATGTTGTTTTACCAATCGCAATCATTAATATTATTGGTGCTTATATCTTCTTAAGAAACGTAACTGAACAAAAAGATATTAAAGTAGATGTGGTATCAATTATTCTCTCTACCCTTGGATTTGGTGGTTTACTATACGGATTCAGTATTGCAGGAAATGTTGGTTGGGGAAGTATTCAAGTATACGGGACAATGATTATCGGTGCGATTTCGCTCTTTATATTCATTTTAAGACAACTAAAATTAGATCAACCGATGTTAGAGTTTAGAGTATTTAAATATAAAATATTTTCTCTTACAACAGGTCTTGGTATGATTGTGTTTATGTCAATGATTGGAACAGCAGTTATTTTGCCTTTATTCATGCAAAACATGCTAGGATTCTCAGCGCTTGATTCTGGGTTAGTTTTATTACCAGGGGCAATTATTATGGGGCTCATGAACCCAGTAACTGGAAGGCTCTTTGATAAGTACGGAGTGAAGTGGCTCGCAATCACAGGTTTTTCATTGCTTATTGTAACGACTTATTTATTTACCGATTTATCAACAGAGACGTCACTTACGTATATGGCAGTGATGAACGCGATTCGAATGCTCTCTATTTCGATGGTTATGATGCCTGTTACAACAGCTGGTTTAAATGAATTACCTGAAAATCTAATCCCACATGGAACAGCGATGAGTAATACATTCAGACAAATGTCAGGTGCGATTGGAACTGCATTGCTCGTAACAATTATGTCAACAGCAGCGATTCCAGATGCAGGTTTAAATGGATTAATTCGTGGAGTGAACGTGTCATTTTATGTTGCAACAGCAGTTGCAGTTATTGGGTTAATTATTTCATTATATATTAAAGATCCTAAACGCGATTAAAAAACTCGAACTTATTCAGAGATAATCTGAAAAATAAGTTCGAGTTTTTTTATTAATGAAATATTATTTAAAAAGATTTAAAAAGCGGTCCCAGAGATTTTTTTCAGTTTCTTCTTCTTTAAGTTCATCATCTGGTTCGTCAATTTCAATACTTTCTGTTTGTAAAACAAATTGGACCACATTTACTTTTTTATTTTTATTAGAAACAAATGAAACAGGTTCAAAGTCAGAGAAATCAAATTCTTCCATAAACTCATCAATTTCTGAAACGAATTCTCCAGATAAATCACTTGTTTCATCAGCAAGTTCTTGTGTGCCTTCTTGTAATTGGTTTATCCCATTTGTTAATTCAGACGTACCATCTGAAAGCTCTTTTGTCCCTTTGTTTAATTCATTATAAGATTTAGCGAGGGAATCAACCCCATTTGTATAAGCAACTAAGCCGTCATGGAAAGTTTGATACTCACTTGAAAGCTGGGATAATCCATTTTTGAATTCATCAAGCTCATCTAAAACCCCAATATTGCTCGTCAGACCTTCTAATCCATTTGCAAATTCATCAAGCTCGTTTGCTGTTTCATTTAGAGATGCTTCAGAGTCATCAGGAATTTGATCGGTTAAGCCTTCAAAACCTTTTAAATCATCAGCGAGTATTGCTAACTCTTCAAGTGCTTGAATTACTTCTTCATTAACTTCACTTTCAATTTCTTCTGTTTCTTCATCTAGGTTATCTGGTGCAGGTTGATTTTCTTTTAAGGCAGTAATGATTGCTTGAATATCTTCACTGTTAATTGTTAAGTCAGGTAAGTTTTCAATTTCACTTGAAAATTGTCCTGTGAGACTAGCAAGATCTCTTAATCCAGCAGCTAAATCTCGCAGGTCTCCTGGTGCTGTAGCTAACTCTTTGATTAAATCCGTCGGAATTTCAGGTACATTCCCAATCACTTCATTCATTTGTTTAAAGACACCTAATATTTGTTCTGAACCATTCACAAGTTCAGCAGAAGAAGCGTTAAGTTCATTAATCCCACTTAAAAAGCTGTTTGAACCTTTACTGAGTTCGCTTGCGCCTTTACTTAGTTCAGAAGCACCGTCTTCTAACTCAGCAACGCCTGAATTAATCTCTGCTATAGCATCAGATAATGTTTGTAAATCACTTGCTAAATCGTCGGTGTCAGGACTTTCAAATCCGATATTAGCAGGAACAGCAGAAATATTAATCGGATCCATTTCAAAGTCTGTTACATCAGCAGAAACAATCATGACTTCTTCTTTATCGGGCATAACACTAAAGCTAATTAACTTATCTTTACCCTCGTTTGCTTCTGTTCCTTTCGGTGCTTGAAGGTTACTAAAGTTAAGTGGATCAAATTTTAAATTAACTTGTAATAAATAATATTCAAAAAACACAGGATCAACATCTTTATTTTGACTTGTCTTAATTTGAATTGTTAATTCACCACTTGCTCCTGGAAGCTCACTAGGAGTTATTTTTTTACCATCTAAGAGATAAGTAATTGAAATATTCCAAGGTAAAGGTTGTTCTTTAAGTGTCCCTTGATAAAAGAAATTATCTTCACTCGCCTCAAAGTGAACTTCATTGTCATTTTTAATTTCAATATCTGTTAAATCTGTTAAGTTACGTACATTTTCATAGGCGCCATAGTCAATAAATTCGTCAGGCTCTTTAATTTGAAATGAATTAACGACATACATATCTTTTATTTTTCCATTCGGCGTTAAATTAGTATAAACAACTTCATCTTTAACGGGGGTATCTTTTTTATCTTTTGCTAAAGAAGTATTAGGTATTAATGTGAAAATAAGTAAGCAACTAAGTAAGCTAAATACAAAACGTTTTAATAACAAGCGATCACTTCCTCTTATAAAAGTTTGGTTTACGAGTTGTTTTTTCAATGACCCGGTCGAAAACGAGCAGTAATGCAGGGAGAAGAAGGATTACGAGCGTAAATGCTAGTAATGTTCCACGTCCGAGTAAAATACCAATTGATGAAATAATTGGATCTGACGATGTGAGCCATAAAATAAATCCAACACTTGAAAGGATTGATGCCGGGACAGCAATGGTAAAGATGTTTTCATTAATTGTTTTTATAATTGCGTCTTTAGCCGTCATCTCCTGGCGGTATCTTGTATAACTTTCTGAAAATAAAATCCCGTAATCAACTGTTGCCGCTAGCTGGACAATACTAATGATTAAATACCCAATATAAACAAGTGGATCATTCGTAAAGTAGGGAACGGCTAAGTTAATCCAGACCGACGCTTGAATAGTTAGTAATAAAACAACCGGCATGGAAATAGATTTAAAAGTAATTAATAAAACAATTGCAATTGCGACTACTGTTAGAATGTTAACAAGTGTATTATCTTTATTAACAATTACTTTCATATCAGATAAAGTGACACTCTCACCCGTTGCGTGAAAATCATCGCCGTAATAATCGCTCGTAATGTCTCTTACTTTATCGACAAGAGCAAAGGCGCGCACACCTTCAGAATCAGTTGTTGTATTTAAAATAAGTCGGCTATAATTTTCTGAGAAAAATTGCTCTTTAGCAGATTCATCTAAAAACTCTTTTGGAATAGCTAAACCAACAGCTTTTGTATACGAAATAACGCTTTTGACTTCAGGCAAGTTATCAAGATCTCTTGCTAACTTATCTTCACGTGCAAGATCGCCTTCTGGTACGAGTAAAACAAGTGGTGTGAACTTTCCAAATGCTTGATCAATTTGTATGGCATCTTGGCCTGCACGTGTATCTTCTGGGAGTTCACCCATCCCGTAAAGAAAGTTTGTCTTACCTTGAGCAAGAAATGCGGGAATAATGATAATAGCAATTAGAATAAGTATTGGAAACCTTAATTTAATCAGGTATTTACCGACATTATATTTACTAGGAATCCATTGTTTATGTCGCGTTTTTTCAACGAGTGGAAAGAGTAATAAGGTTAAAGCAGGTAATAAAATCATAATACTAATAAAGCTAAGTAGTATACCTTTTACCAAACCAAGACCTAAATCAACACCAATCCCAAAGTCCATAAATGTCAGTGCCATAAAACCAAAGAAAGTTGTTGCGGCACTTGCTGTAATTGCAGGAAAGGAACGTTTAATCGCCATCGTCATAGCTTCAGTTGGGTCTTCAATCTCTTCTTTGTAGTCATCAAACCGGTGTAATAAAAAGATTGCATAATCAAGCGAGACGGCAAGTTGTAAAATAGGTACGACAGATTGTGAAATAAATGAAATTTCTCCAACGAAGATATTCGTCCCTAAGTTAATTAAAATTGAAATTCCAATTGCAACTAAGAAAAATACAGGTTCAATCCATGACGACGTAGAAAGTAATAAAATTAAGATGACAATCGGGACTAAAATTGCTGCAGCGTTAAACGTTTCTTGACCAGTTGCTTTTTGAGATATCGCAATATCTAATGCGTCACCAGCAAGTGCGTTATCTTCACCAATCACGTCATAAATTTCATCAGTCGCAACAACTTCTTTACCTTCTTCAACTTCAAAGGTAAATAATGCGTTGTTATTTTGATAATAAGTATCTAGTATATCTTGATCAACTAATTCAAGAGGCGTTTTTATATCTATCACATCATCAAGCCACATGACACCAGAAACACCATCTATATTTTCAAGATTATCTTTTACTTTAAGTGCTTCTTGAATTTCGACATTTCCGACCATGACACGTGTATTGGCAACATTACCGGAAAATTCTTCTTCCATCACTTCAATTGCTTCAGTTGATGGGGCATTTTCAGGTAAGTAATCAGTCATATTGTAGTTTACAGATACGGCAAACTGGGCAATCCCACCAATGACAGCGAGGCTTACGAATATGATAACAATTAATTTTTTATGTTTTAACATGCGGGTTATAAAATCGATGAGTATTCATCCTCTCAAAAAAGCTTGCATTTAAAAGTCTCTCAACTTAATATTATACTGCTATTAGATAGAGTTATCAAAATATAGGAACTTTTTAACATAAATCAAAAAATTAAATAAAGTGTACATTTTCATGTAAGATAGAATTATCAGTGTTTTTTGAAAGGAAGTAAAAAATGTCTAATAAAATAACTATAAATAAAGAAAAAGTAAAAGAGCAATTCCTCGAAGCAATGCATTTTCGTCACGCAACAAAAGAGTATGATGCAAATCGTCACATTTCAGATGAGGATTTTAATTACATACTAGAAGCAGGAAGGCTTTCGCCAAGTTCACTTGGTTCAGAACCATGGAAATTTATTGTTGTGCAAAATAAAGACTTACGTGAAAAGTTAGTAAGTGTTGCTCCAGGCGCTGTCGGGAAATTAGAAACAGCAAGTCACTTTGTAATCATCGCTTCTCGTAAAGGTGTACGTTATGATTCCAAATATTTACTAGATCAAATAAAGGCAGTAGCAGATTTATCAGAAAAAGAACTTGAAAATGTAAGTACGCAATATAAATACTTTCAAGAAGGAAGAAATATATTAGCTTCAGAGCGTTCTTTAAATGACTGGTCAGAAAAACAAACATATATCGCACTCGGAAATATGTTAACTGCAGCTGCAATGATTGGTATTGATTCAACACCAATAGAAGGGTTCCAAGATGAAAAAATCGACGCAATATTAAATGAAGCAGGCTTGCTAGAAGATGGCGCCTATTCTGCGTCCGTTTTAGCAGCATTTGGTTACCGTAAAAGAGACCCATTAAAAGCTAAAACAAGAAGAAAACAAGTAGACATTATCGAATGGGCTTAAATTTAAAAAACGATCACACTTACAAATAAGTGCGATCGTTTTTTTATGAGTTTTTAGTAATATTTAAAATCATATCAACATGTGGAATATCGTCTTCTAAATAAACATCTGTTATTTGCTTGAAACCAAGTGACGCATAAAATTTTACTAAATAATGTTGAGCTTGGATGAAAATCTCTTCATTATTCCATTCATTAAAAATGTGATTAATCGCTTCTTTCATAATTGCTTCTGCATATCCCTTACCACGATGCTCTTTTACGACAAGCACTCTACCAATTGAAGCTTCTTTATATTTCGAGTTTTTTGGTAAAAGTCGCACATAAGCAAGAATTTCATTTTTATTTTTTAAAGAGATGTGTAAAGATTGTTGATCGTAATTATCGATTTCAGGAAACGGACACGCCTGTTCGACAACAAAAACATCCACTCTTGCTTTAAGGATGGCGTATAATTCATTGACGGATAAATCATTAAATTCTTTTTTGGACCAATTCATAAAGATTACTCCTCTAGATTTTTAATATAATGAAATTTCAACTCTTGTATAATTTAACTTCATCTTATCACTTAAGATTCTGGCGCTCAATAAAAATAAAAGCCGATATTAAATTGACATACATATTAGAATTTACTAATATGTAGTTAAGAGACATATTAGTAAATTCTAATATGAGTGGGAGGATAAGATGATTACAACAAATATGGATATGAAAATAGAGCTCATTCATGGGTTTTCAAATAAAACACGCTTAGAAATATTAGAAACAATAAAAAATGGTGAAAAAACTGTTTCACAAATTATCGAAGCTTTAGACGCTAATCAGTCAAGTGTTTCACAACACTTAGCTTGTTTAAGAGGGTGTGGGCTAATTGTGAGTAGACAAGAAGGGAAATATGTTTATTATAAATTACGTAATGAAAAAGTAGCCATGTTACTCACGATGTTTGATGACGTCCTAGATGAAGTTGGAGATAATATGAGTTCATGTAAAAGTCATATAAAGTAGGAGGGATTACTGTTGAGCTGTTGTTCAAAACAAGAAGAAAAGAAAAAAGAGATAGATTCTTGCTGTAGTAGTAAAGAAGAACTGATTCAAATTAACACATCCAAAACAAGTAGTCGAAAGCAAAAGGAAAGCGAACCAACACCTTGTTGTAGTAGTCCGGAAGCGGAAATAGAAGAGCTAACATCGTGTTGCAGTAGTCCGGAAGCAGAAATAAAAGAACCAACATCGTGTTGCAGTAGTCCAGAAGCGGAAATAGAAGAACCAACATCGTGTTGCAGTAGTCCGGAAGCAAAAATAGAAGAACCAACAGAAATTAATTCTGTAAATATAGGTAATGACCAAGTTGAATTAATTATCCACGGTATGGATTGTCCATCGTGCGCGTCAACAATTGAAAAAGCTTTAGTTCGCCTAAAAAATGTTTTAAGCGCTAAAGTAAATTACAATACTGAAAAATTACAGTTAGTTGTCGCTGAAGGTTACTCACTCCCAGAAGTTGATAAAACGATTGAAAGACTTGGGTTTACATCAGAAAGTGTGAATGAAAATAAAGATTTACACACATATAATCTTCTAGGGATGGATTGTGGGAGTTGTGCAAAAAGTATTGAAAATCATTTAATTAAGTTACCAGGGATAAATCAAGTTGATGTTAGTTTTGCTCTAGGAAATATGAAAGTAGCTCAAGAAATTCCAAGTAAAGAGATAATAAAAGAAGTCAAAAAACTCGGATTTCAAGCTGAGCTTAAATCAAAAGATAATCATGCGAGCAAACCTTTAAAAAACAATCAAGAATTGATTAAAGTTATTCTTTCTACGCTCCTTATTTCAACTGGTTTTATCGGTAGTTATCTAGGATTACCAGAAATCGCGTCAATTATTTTATTTGCGACAGTAATTATAATCAGTGGGTATCAACCAGTTAAAAGTGCTTATTACGCTGTGAAAAGCCGCTCACTCGATATGAACGTTCTTATGGCAACAGCCGCAATAGGTGCTGCGCTGATTGGAGAATGGTTTGAAGGGGCAACAGTCGTTTGGTTATTTTCCTTAGGAATTTATTTACAAAATAAATCGATGGATCAAACGAGAAAATCAATTCGTAACTTAATGGATATGGCACCATCAACTGCGCGTGTAAAAATAGGCAGCGAATTAATTGAAAAACCTGTTGAAGAAATTTCAATCGGTCAAACAATCATTATCAAACCAGGTGATAAAATCCCCTTAGACGGAAAAATATTACAAGGCGAGTCAAGTATTAATCAAGCACCAATTACAGGAGAATCACTTCCAGTCGATAAAAATAGTGGTGACGAAGTTTTTGCTGGAACCCTAAATGAAAGCAGTGCTTTAGAAGTAGAAGTAACTAAATTAGTTGAAGATACCACCTTAAGTAAAATTATTCATTTAGTAGAAGAAGCACAAAGCGAAAAAGCACCGACAGAAGCATTTATTGACCGGTTTGCGAGTATTTATACGCCGATTGTATTTGTTTTAGCACTAAGCGTCATTGTTATTCCACCCTTACTCGGGTTTGGAACTTGGAATGAATGGATTTATAAAGGACTAGCATTGCTCGTCGTAGCTTGTCCGTGTGCGCTTGTAATTTCGACTCCGGTAGCAATTGTTTCAAGTATTGGTAATGCCGCAAGAAATGGTGTGTTGATTAAAGGTGGCACATTTTTAGAAATTGCTGGAAAAATTAACGCAATTGCTTTTGATAAAACAGGCACATTAACAGAAGGAAAACCACAAGTTGCTAATATTCATTCATTTGGTGTATCAGAGGATGAGCTTTTATCAATCGCTCATACACTTGAAGTTTACTCAACACATCCAATAGCTAAAACAATTGTCGACTATGCAAAGTTAAAAAACATTCGACCACTAGCGGGATCTGAATTTAATAACATTACGGGTAAAGGTGTTGAAGCAACGATTGAGGGTGAAATATATTACGCAGGAAATCCCGCGTTATTTAAAGAAAAAGATATTTCATTAGAAAAAATCAATGACTTATTAAATACAATGCAAAAGCAAGGTCATACAATGATAATTATTGGAACAAAGAATCGTGTTTTAGGGCTGATTAGTGTGACTGACACAATCAGGAAGACAGCAATTGATACATTAGCTGATTTAAAAGCGGTTGGGATGAAAGAAATCATTATGCTAACAGGCGATAATGAAGGTACTGCAAAACTTATCGCAGAAAAAACGAGTATTACGAAATACTTGGCAGAACTCATGCCAGAAGATAAAGTAGCAGCTCTTAAACAACTCCAAGCTGAAGGTCACCAAATAGCAATGGTCGGAGATGGAATAAACGATGCACCAGCACTTGCAACAGCTGACTTAGGTATCGCAATGGGTGGAACTGGGACTGATACAGCTATGGAAACGGCTGATGTTGTTTTAATGGCAGACAACATCGAAAAATTACCTTTTACCGTAAACTTGAGTAGAAAAGCAATAACAATTATTAAGCAAAATATTTGGTTTTCATTAGTGATTAAATTTATCGCTTTAATTTTAATCTTCCCAGGATGGTTAACCTTGTGGATGGCCGTATTAAGTGACACAGGTGCAGCAATCATTGTGATTTTAAATGCACTGAGACTTTTAAATGTAAAAGAATAATATGTATTAAGAGCTACGTCCTTACGATTATGGTATGGGCGTAGTAATACTTATAGATTACATAATTTATTTAAAAGGCTATGTTGTTTTAAAAAGGTATGATAAACTAAACATGTCGACATGCAACATCAGATCGCCATTAAAACAATGTTGAATTCTTTATTAAAGTAAATTGAAAGCGTAATCATTATCACCTTAAAAAGGAGCAAAAATAATGAAAATATTGGTGACCGAATTAATGTGGGAAGACGGGATTAAAGATTTAAAGGATAAAGGTTATGAAGTTGATTATGATATGGAGTTATCAAGAAAACGCGAAGAGTTAATTCATTTACTACCGAACTATGATGCTGTGATCGTTAGAAACGAAACGCAAGTCGATACGGAATTTTTAGAAGCAGCTAAAAAAACGCAAGTGATCGGGCGTTTAGGTGTTGGTTTAGATAATATAGATTTAATAGGTGCAAGCGAGCGTAATATTCCAGTTGTTTCAGCAAGAAATGCAAATGCAACATCTGTTGCTGAATATGTGATAGCAGCAATGTTAGATGCGTCACGTCCACTAACTGCTGCAAATAAAGACGTGCGCGAAGGAAATTGGAATCGTAAACGCTTCACAGGAATTGAACTGAATAATCGCGTGCTTGGACTAATTGGCATGGGTGAAATATCTCACCGTGTTGCGCGACGTGCTAAAGCATTTGGTATGGAAGTAATCGGATATGACCCATTTGTTGCTTCCTTTGACCACGTCGTGCAAGAAACTGGAATTCGTCAAATCGATACAGTTGAAGACGTGTTGAAGGCATCTGACTTTGTTTCGGTTCATGTTCCTTTAATCGATTCAACAAAACACTTACTTGACCGCGAAGCATTTCGGGTGATGAAAGAAGAAGCTTACGTCATTAATTCAGCACGCGGTGGCATCATTCATGAAGGTGATATTGTCGAAGCGATTAAAGAAAAACAAATTGCTGGTGCATATCTTGATGTTTTAGAAAAAGAACCAATCGAAAAAGATTCACCACTCGCAACATCAGAAGGAATTGTTCTGACACCACATATTGCAGGACTAACATTAGAAGCACAATCGCGTACCGCAATGCTTATTTCAGAAGAAGTAGACCGCGTTTTAAAAGGTGGTAAGTCACTCTGCCAAGTGAATTAAGGAGGGTAACTATGGTAAGAAAAAAAGGGATTAAAAGGCACGTTGCCCTACAACCTTTATCACGTCATCACATGCTAGGCCTTCATGTAGGGCTAAAATTATCTCGCGCTGGAACAAAAGAAAGTAAAATAAGTTTAGAAGAGATTATAACAGATGCAAAAAACTTCTGGGAAGGCGCAGAAGAACATTTTCGTGAGGAAGAAGAGATTGTTTTACCTACTTATGCTAAATATGCAGATATTAATAAACCAGAAATAATAGAGATGTTATTAGAGCATGTCACAATTCGGAGTGGTATGAAACAATTACTAGAAGATCAACTCACCTTGGCTGAATTAAGAGATTTAGGTGTTTTACTTCGTAATCATATCAGAAGAGAAGAGCAAGTGATTTTTCCCATGATTGAAAAATCTCTACCTGAAGAAGAATTAGAAAAGCTCGCCCCTTATCTACATGAACATAATGAATAAAAAAATTAGCACCTAGATTTTAATCTAAGTGCTAATTTTTTATTACTGAAGGTGCATTGTCGTGATACATGTTTGATCTTTTTCAAAAGTAGAAATTTCTGACTCAGTTACTTTCCCATCTTGAGTAATTTTTACATCATAAACATCATCTCTTGGTAACCATAAGTCAATAAATCCATTTTTTTCTGTCTTTTTCGTTTCATCAAGTATCGTTTCGCCTGAAGAATCTTTAATAGTGACATCAAACTCTTCTTCAACAAGCTCTCCTTGACAACCTGTTAAACTGTGGACTTCACATGGATGTGTTTCGTTAATGAATGGTGCGATTGAAACAAAGAACTCATCACTCGGAAGCTCATAAATTTTTTCTGATTCTCCTTCTTCTTTAACAATTAATTCTGTTGAAGTAATGGAAGCAGATTCAGCTTCTAATTCATCAACTGTATATGCTTGAACCAATTCTTTTATATCGCCTTTATTAATAGAATCACTATCTTCGCTATTACTACTACATGCCATTAACAGCAGAGTCATTAAAGTAAATAAAACAAGTGATTTTAATTTCATATGCGTCTCCTTTAAATTAATCTATTTATAATTCTTTATTTTAGTAGTGATTATCGACAATCTAAATATTAAAGCATTTCTCGCTTAAACACAAATCAGAAAGTCTAAATTAACTTAAATTAAAAATGAGCTAGTAAACGAAATAAGTCATTTAAATGTTTTCCTTTTAAATATCCAATAAATAGGAGATAATAGTAATTGTATACAAATATAGGAGGATGTTATTAATGAAGTTATCGATTCTTGATTTAGCAACAATTTATAACGATGAAACTCCAACAGAAACATTACAAAATTCAACGCAGCTTGTCCAATTAGCAGATCAATTAGGATATACGCGCTACTGGTTTGCTGAGCATCATAATACGACATTCCAAATGAGTACATCACCTGATTTATTAAGTGCGCACGCAGCTGCGATTACAAAAAACATCCGGATTGGTTCGGGTGGAATTATGATTCCAAATCATAGTCCACTTAAAGTTGTAGAAAACTTTTCATTACTTGAGGCATTATACCCTGGAAGAATCGATTTAGGTATGGGTAGAGCGTCAGGAACAGATGGTTTAACAAATGCTGTGTTAAGAAATAGTAACGAACCCTTAAGTGGTGAAATGATTATGAATCAGTTAACGCAGATTTTAGCATTTTTTGATCGAGAATTTCCAAAAGATCATCCCTACAATAAAATAAAGCCATCACCAGATAAATCGCTCAGACCTGAATTGTTTATGCTCGGTTCAAGTGACGGGGGGATGAGCATCGCATCACAACTCGGTTTAGGCTTTGCTTTTGCCGGACAAATTAATCCAAGTATTGCGATACCCATGTTAAAAGCGTATCGGAAAAACTTTAAACCATCAAAATATTTAAAAGAACCTTATAGTATGCTTGCAATGATTGTTATTTGCGCAGAAACAGATGAAGAAGCGGCTGATATCGCAGGTCCAGCAGAGCTACAATGGGCAAGGTGGATGACAGGCGAGTATTTATCCCCGCCACCAACGCTAGAAGAATCAAGAAACCACGTCTATTCTGAAGCCGAAAAACAAGCACGCAAGGAAAATAAAGATAAATTTATTATCGGAAGTCCCGAGAGTGTGAAAGCTCAAATCAATCACTTAGCTGAAGAAACAGAAATTGATGAACTCATCATTGCCAATATGATTTCAGATAAAGAAGCTAGACATAAATCATATGAACTTTTAGCAAAAGAATTTAACTTGCAAAATTAATTATTAGTAAATATAGATAATGAAAAGCGCTCATAAATTTATGAGCGCTTTTTTATGCCTTGTAATAGTAGTGGTTAACTCATTTGATTACTTCTCCTGTAATATCATAATCTTCATCATTTATATCGATGCTGGCTGACTTTATTCGTATTAAAAAATACCCCTAAAGATAAAGGATATTACTTTTAAAATTAAAGAATCGATAAATTGAAAGTTTATAAAATGCTTCTGCTTAAACAACTAGTTTCGTTGAAGTTATTGAAACAGATTCTTTTTGCACCTCAACAACTATGCATACATGTACTAAGTTTTTTATAAGGTTTTTTAAGAGAAGGAGTATCATTTCTACTACAAGATATTATTAATGCAAATAAAAGAAGAAAATTTAATTTTTTAAGCCAGTTTCTTTTAGTTAAGATATATAAATTGTAACTTAAATTCATTTGATTTTATTTTCTCAGAATCTATATTTTTTTCGTAAACAATGCTAAACTTTTTAAATATTCAGTTTTTTTAAACTCTATGTTAATATAATTATATATAACTCACTTAAGGGAGGCATTTAAATGGTTTATCAATTCAAAAATGTTTTAATCGCTTTAGATGATTCAGAACTTTCAAAGAAAGCTTTTGATAGAGCAGTTCATATTGCTGAGAGAGATAAAGCCAATTTGATTTTAGCTCATGTAGTAGATACACAAAATTTTTCGATAATAAAATCTTATTTAGATAATTTAAATGAGGTATATGAAAAATCAGAACAAGAAATAAAGGAAAAATTTAATGAATATGAAAAAATTGCTAGAGATGCTGGTGTTTTTAATGTTAAAAAGATAATTAAATTTGGTACACCAAAAAATGTTCTTGTTGATGAAATTATACCTGAAGAAAATATTGATTTAGTTGTTTTAGGAGCGACTGGTGTTAGCGGTATTGAACGGGTGTTTTTAGGAAGTGTCGCTGATAGCGTTTTTCGCCATTCTAAATCTAAAGTACTCGTAGTCAGATAATAAAATTAGTTCTAGAGGAGGATTTTAATGGAATATAAAAAGATTTTAGTACCCGTCGACGGTTCAGAACTTTCAAAAGAAGCATTTAATAGAGCAGTTTATATTGCCAAAAGAGATGAAGCAAAACTTGTATTAACTCATATCATTGATACAAAATATGATTCAGCAATAAAACCATATCTTGATATTGATCAAATCTACAAAAGTTCAAAAGAAAGTACAGAAAAAATGATAAACAATTATGAGCAAATGGCAAAAAAAGCTGATTTTTATAATTTGAAAACTTTAATTAAAGTCGGTTCACCTAAAGAAATTATACTAGAAAAAATTATACCTGAAGAAAATATTGATTTAGTTGTATTAGGTGCTACTGGAATTAGTGCTATCGAGCGTGTTCTTGTAGGAAGTGTTTCTGAAGGTGTTTTTCGTTATGCTAATTGTGATGTGCTGGTAGAAAGATAATTAATAATAATATGTTTCTTGATTTTAATGATTAAATTTCACTTCAAGTTAAAGCTTACAACCAAAAAAGTAAAGTAATAAAGCATTCCAAATTAGCGTAAAGCCAATTTGGAATGCAATAAAATAATTTTAGTTAGCTTATATTTTTTACAAGCCCATTTGATTTATAACGATAAATTAATGAGCGCTTTTTGTTTAATTAGTTGTATCTATATGAAGTTTGTAAACTATTTTTTTACCACGCCTTGTTTCTTCTACTAGTTCACCTTTAAATTTCTTCCCATGTTGCCCGTAAATTTCTTCTGTTTCTAGCGCTCCCTCACTTGTTGCTTCAATAGTAATGACAACACTTTTTGTCTCGATATCTTTTGCATCAGGACGAGGAATTCTAAAACGAAACGAGCCATCTGGACGAACTATGGTATTACTTTGAACATTAGTTTCTGGAACAGTGACCGTCGCATTAATATTTGTTAACTCAGTTAAATTACTCTTCATTGTAATATCATAGTAATTATCGTTTGTTACGATCTTGTCTGGTTCTATTCTAATATTAAGGTCTCCGTAGTCATCAGGTATTTCACTTTTAAAAGGAGCTAAATTCACACTGTTGCCAGGCGTTAACTCAAGATAAGCATAAGTAAATGCACCATACCTTGTTTCTTTTAAATTAGTATATTTATGTTTGAAAGGGCCTTTTAAATCTTCGCCATATTTACCATAAATACTTTTAGCATCTGCGTCATCACTTGTTTCAGGTAAATAAGCGACTTGAACAATAAACGGTTCATTATCCAATTTTTCATCATTAATATCCATTTCAAATTCAAAATCCCCGTGCTGATCGACTTGGAAATCACCTTTAAAATAAGTAACATCCGTTCCGTATTGATAGCTTTTTACATTTAAAATGGCACCGCCAAGTAAATTCGACCGGCCTGTTAAGGTAAATTTATCTTCTAAGACTTTGATTTGACTATCAAAGGCAACTTCTTCATTACCTTGATCTTTGATTAGCTTTTCATCCACTTTAAAGTAATCATTTAAAGAGGCGACGCTATTATATTCATCAATATTTACAATGAAATGAGTGATTAATTCATCATAAGCTTCATTAATGACGTTAACATCAATTGTAATTGGACTAATTTCATCTAAATTTAATTCATCATTTTTTTCAACTAACTTTTTAGAAAGGGTTACTTGTTCACTGTTTTTTTCAAGATGTTTTTCATTTAAGTGTTTAATCGGTTCCAGTGCTTTATCTTTATTAAAATCATCTAATGTATCTTCTTTAGATGCAGTAATGATAGTTTCAAATATTTTTTTACTTTCCAGATGTTTATTTAAATTGATTTCGGTTATATCTTTAAATATATTATTAAATTTAATTAAATCAGCTTCCGTCAACTTAATTTTGTCTATTTTTCCTAATAGTGTTTCATATTCAGGAATAACAGTATCGTTTAATAAAGCAATTGATTCATTTGGTTTATCTTCAAGCATGAGATTGATATATTCTTGTGTAGAAGCGTTTGCTTTAACTTTATCTTCTTTAAGATCTTTATATTGAACGTTAAAATAAGAAGTGAATTCTTCTGATGCATTCTGACAACTTGTAAGTAGAACTAGTAAACTTAAAAAAATAAATGATATCAATTTATATGGGGACATATACTCTCTCCTATTCATGAGTGTTAATAATACAATTCATTTTATAGTTTTCATAAGGTGTTGTTTGATAAGATTTAATTAAGCCATCTTTTTCAATCTGTTGTGTAGTAAGGTTCTTTTGTTTTAGCGAAACTGAAAAACTTGGTACACTAGGTAGTCCTTTTAAGCGGAGTGTGTGCTGATCTAACCATTCTGCTTCGATGTAAGGTGTGGTAATTTTATTTATTTTCGGTGAGATTGGAATACCTTCTTGGAAAAAATAATGCGTTTCTGACTTGATAAGACCCGGTTCGTTCAGACAAAGATATAAAGAAATATTGTCTGCAAATTGTAAAATAGCGAGATGCATGTCAAAAATATCAGGTGTAATAGCAGGGAGATCCATTAAAATTCGTTGTTGGCGTTTTTTTTCTTTTATTAAATAATTATTAACTTCAGGATTTGAATGATTTTGCATAAATTTCACATAGTGTGCACTACATAAGGCAGCGGCATAAGGATCGTTCTTTTCGACAAGGTCAACGCCGTACGTATAAAGTGCTATTTTGGGTAGAATAGGAAAATCAATAAACGAATAAGGTGCGTTTGTTAATTCGTTCCAAAAAGGTTGTTTGTCAAATAAATCCCAACCTATATCGTGATTTTTAATTGCGTATAAAATAGAGTCGATCTGAGGATCACCTTTTAAAAAATGATCTACCCAATGATTAACAATTTCAGCGGATATCTGTGCATGGTAATGTTGTTCAGTCATAACAAAGGTATTATTAGTTTTTCGAATAATCATTATAAAGCACTCCTTTATAAGAAAATGATCAATAAAAATATCTGAATCCGTTAATCTAAGCTTAACAAATTAAACTAAAATTAACTAGAAACAATTACAAAATCTTACAGAGCCATTTTTTTCGTGTATGATAAAGGTACAATATTTAGGAGGAAAAATACGTGCAAATTATTATCTCACATATAAATACAGACTTTGATGCGCTTGCTTCAATGCTTGCGGCAAAGAAATTGTATCCAAACGCACAAGTCGTTATTTCAGATAAACAAAATATAACGGTTAGACAATTTTTAACAATCTACCGTGAAAAGCTCGGGCTCATTCGAGACAATCAAATTGATTGGGCTAATGTAACTGAACTGATTATGGTCGATGAAGCTTCTTTGTCTCGTGTGAGTGATCATACTGATGAATTAAACGAAGAAGAGCTTAAAATAACGGTTTATGATCATCATCCAGCTACAAAAAACGATGTGAAAAGTGATATAAGTTATATTGAACCAGTCGGAGCAGCAGTCACTCTTTTAATTGAAGAGATTCAAAGAAAAGATTTAGACATATCGGCTTTTGAAGCGACCTTATTTGGTTTAGGGATTTATACAGATACAGGTGCATTTACATATAATAGTACAACTGCGCGCGACTTAAAAGCAGCAAGTTACTTAATGGATAAAGGAATGAATTTAGAAATTATTAATCGCTTTTCAGATGAAATGCTTCATCCAGAACAACAAGAAATTTTAAATCATTTATTCCAAAATTTAAAAACATATTTTATAGATGGCTTACAAATTGTTGTGAGTACCTATCAAGCTAATCAGTATACTAAAGGTTTAGCGACGCTTGCAGAAAAATTAAGTGAAATTACTGACGCCGATGCAACACTTATCATTGTCGAAATGAAAAACCGGACCTATGTGATTGGGCGGGCTCATTCTACGCGCGTAAGTTTATTACCGATTTTAAAAAGATGGGACGGCGGTGGACATGAACAAGCAGGGTCTGCTTCAGTAAAAAATGGTGATTTTAATAAGATTAGTAAAGATGTAAAAGAAAATCTTCAGATTATGTTAAAACCAGCCATTACAGCGCGAGATATGATGACAAGACCTGTCAAAACAATTTCACCAGATACATCAATTAAAGAAGCGGGACATTTAATGTTTCGATATGGGCATAGTGGTTTTCCGGTTGTAAAAGACGGAGAAATACTAGGCATTGTGACGCGTCGTGATTTAGAAAAAGCGAATCATCACGGGTTAGGCCACGCTCCAGTAAAAGCGTATATGAGTACACAAGTCGTCTCAATTGATCCAGAAACAACCGAAGAAGAAATCCAGCAATTGATTATCGAAAGTAATATAGGAAGAATTCCGGTCGTTGAAAAGGGTGAATTAATTGGTATCGTTTCGCGAACAAATATTATCGAAATGATGCATAATAAACAAAAGAAAGAAAGTATTGAAAAAACAAAACGTTTAAATTTAAAAGATAATTTAGATGAAGAAATGGCTGCTGAACTACCTGAAGCGATTTATAAGTTGCTAAAAGATATTAGTAAATCTGCAAAAGAAGCGGGTAAATCAGTTTACTTAATCGGTGGTATTGTAAGAGATATTATTTTAAAAGAACCAAATGATGATATCGATATCGTTGTTGAAGGAAATGGTATTACTTTTGCAAAAAAACTTCACACAGATTATGGTGGGGAAATAATTATTCATGAAAGTTTTAAAACAGCAACATGGACTAATACTTCAGGTGTTGAAATCGATATTACATCGTCTCGTTTAGAGTATTATAACCATCCTGCAGCTCTTCCAGATGTAGAATCTTCGACATTAAAAGAAGACTTATATCGGAGAGATTATACAATTAATGCGATGGCGATTTATTTAAATGAAGATCGTTTTGGTAAGTTAATAGATCCCTTTAACGGCCAACTTGATTTAAAAGAAAAAAGAATTAGAGTGCTTCATAATTTAAGTTTTGTTGAAGACCCAACACGTATACTCCGAGGCATTCGGTTTGAAACACGTTTTAATTTTTCAATGGATAAACAAACAGAAAAACTTGCCTTACAATCAATCACAAGCATGAAAGAGTTATCAGCTCACAGAATTACAGGTGAAATGATTCGGTTATTGACAGAAGATAACCCAATTAAATCTTTCAATCGTTTATTTGAACTTAAATTCTTTTACCAATTTGGTATAAATGAAACAAGTAAAGAAGCAAGTTTCGAACACGCAACAAAACTTCAATCACTTTACACTAAAAATAAAGTTAACAAACAACCTGCTTGGTTTGATTATTTTTTCATACCCTTTTATGAAGAAGCCAAAATTAAGGAAGTAAACCGGTTTGCTTTAACTAAGCGTGATATAAAATTAATTAAAGAAGTAATGAGTTTAGAAGAAATTAAAAATTGGCATAAGATTAAAGAGGTTGGCGATTGTCATCTTTTACTAAATGAATATTCAGATGCTGCGATTCTTTTTTACCTTGCAAAACAATCATTTGAAAATGAAATAATAATCCTTAAGTATCTCAAAAAAAGAGCAGATTTACCTAAATATTTAACTGGTAAAGATTTAATTAAAGAAGGCTTAAAGCCAGGAACTCACTTTTCAGAAATATTATCAAAATTAGATATAGCGGTTTTAAACAATGAAGTAAAAACGAAAGAAGAAGCAATTACATGGTTGAAAAAACTGACTTAATAATTTAAGTCAGTTTTTTAATGTTAAATTTGTTTTAAGACTTGATTTCACGGGTAAAGCTGAAGTATCTATATAATTAAAAGGGGGGATAGGATGGAAGTATTAAAAGTAGGTTTAATTCCCTCACCAGATTTACCTGCCAATATAATTAATAAAATAATTGATAAATTAGCTGAAAAATTCAAAAAAGAAATTGATCAAAAGATTAACTGGCAATTTGAAATCAAAGTAGGTACCTTTGTTGGGGCAGCTGAATACGTCAGTGAGTCATTTAATAAAGCAATAAAAATGAAAGAAGAGAATAAATGGGATTACGCTGTTGCAATTACTGACTTACCAAGTTTTTCAGAACGTAAAGTGGTTATCGCCGATTTAAGTACAAAAAATAATGTCGGCCTTATATCTTTACCCTCATTTGGTGCTTTTCCATTAAAGAAAAGAATGAGTAAAGCAATTACTTCGGTTGTTGAACTTTTATATAAGCAAAGAGACCAAGATATTGAAGAAGAAATTACAGAAGATATCGATTTACATTTTTTGTTTTCAAAAATTAAACGTGTGACCCCAAATGAAGATACAAACACCGATATCCGGTTTATTTTAAATTCCCGTATCATCGGTTGGTTACGTGTTTTATTAGGTATGGTTTTTGCAAACAGACCATGGAAAGCGCTAGGTGCTTTTAAAAGAATATTAACATTAGCTTTTGCAACTGGCGTATATATTTCAATCTTTTCTACTCCCTGGCAATTAAGTGTTGCTTATACACCGCTTCGCTTTATCATATTAATGATTTTATCAATGATCGGTATGGTGATTTGGATTATTTTCGCTCATGAGTTATGGGAAAAAAGATCCTCCAAAAGTCAAAGTCAATATCGCCGTTTATATAATGTAACAACTATCATGACACTAGGCGTGATTACCATTTTAAATTACTTAGTGCTTTATAGTTTATTTATTATTAGTATCGCTTTATTTGTTCCTGAAGGCATTTTTGACGCTGCAACAAATGAAGGTGTTGGTGATTTAGAAAACTACCTGAACCTCGCTTGGTTAGTCGCATCACTTAGCTTATTAGTCGGTGCTGTCGGGGCAACAATCGAAAAAGAAGAAAAAATTCGTGAAGTAACTTATTCATATCGTCAAAGAAATCGTTATTATGAAATTGAAAAACAAGAAAAAGGCGACGACGAAAATGTAAAAGAATCATATGGCGGTACCCAACAAACACATAAGGAGCAAAGTGAACAATGACAAAATCTTATTCAGTTGGTTTAATCGTTGCGCCAGAATTCTCAGAAAAAATTGGTCAAAAATTAGTTGAAAAACTTCCCGAAAGTTTGAAAAAGCATAAAACAAATCGCGTTGAATGGAAAATAGAAATGATTACTGACCCAATGACAGGTGCAGCTGAAACAATTAACGAAATCTTTGAAAAAGCATCGACCTACAAACAAGAAAAAAAGTATGATTATTTGATTTGTTTAACAGACCTACCAATTTTTCATAAGCGCAAAGTTGTCGCAGCAGATATTAATGAAGATAAACAAGTGATTTTACTTTCGATACCTGCATTTGGCTGGTTTAATTTATTTAAAAGAATTAAACATGCAATTATTTATAGCTTTAACGAAATAGATGGAGAAAATAAAGAAACAAAAAAAGATTCAGCTCAAGTTATTTGGAGAGGATTTTCTATTTCACCTATCCAAAAAGTTAAAGTAAAATTACGAGAAACAAATGATATACACGTTAGGTATCTTGGTTATCCAAAAATAAATGGAAGTTTTCGTTTATTATTAGGGATGACTTACGCGAATAACCCCTTTCAAATGATGTCGAGTTTAACAGGCGTTATAGCTGTTGCCTTTACTACAGGCGGCTTTGGGATGATATTTACAACGATGTGGAAACTTAGTCATTTATTTTCAAATGGTAGGCTAAGCCTGATTTCGCTTGCAGCAATTATCGGAATGGTCTTGTGGGTCATTATTGCTCATGAATTATGGGAAAAGGTCAAGACAAGTTCACATAAACGAATAAGTAGCTTATATAATTTAACAACCATTTCAACCTTGTTAATTGCCGTATCAGCATATTATCTTGTTGTATTTATATTATTTCTTGGGATGTCGCTTGTGTTAATCCCTGCAGAATTTCTAAGTAGTACACTTGAGCTTCATGAATCAGTTACCTTTGTTAATTATTTAAAAATAGCCTGGTTCGCAGCTTCCTTATCAACAATGACTGGGGCAATTGGAGTAGGTCTTGAAAATGAACAAAAAGTGCGTGATAGCACCTATGGTTACCGGCAAAAGAGCAGGTACAGAGAAATGCTTCAAAATGAGCAAAAATAATTAAAGTTAAAAGATGGTACTTGTTCGATTAATCGTGATAGACTGAAGTTTAAATGGTTTTATTTACCTGAGTAAAAGTTTCAAGGAGGAATTATTAATGATAGACGAAAAAAATCAAGAAATACATTTAGCAAATCGACCAGAAGGTATGCCTTCAGAGAAAGATTTTGAATTTAAAAACACAGAAATCCCGACACCTAACGAAGGTGATGTATTAATTCGTACATTGTATCTATCGGTTGATCCATATATGCGTGGCAGAATGAACGATACAAAGTCATATATTCCACCATTTGCACTAAACGAAGTTATTGCAGGTGGGATTGTTGCTGAAGTTGTTGAATCAAAGTCAGAAGATTTTACTAAAGGTGATGTTGTAACAGGTAACCTTGCCTGGGCAAAATATAGTTTAGCTAATGAAAAAGCAATCCGAAAAATAGATCCTGCGGTTGCGCCAATTTCAACGCATTTAGGAATTCTAGGTATGCCTGGATTAACAGCTTATTTTGGCTTATTAGATATTGGTAAACCAAAAGAAGGTGAAACAGTAGTTGTTTCAGGTGCTTCAGGTGCGGTTGGTTCTACAGTCGGTCAAATCGCTAAACTTAAAGGAGCAAAAGTTGTCGGAATTGCTGGATCAGCTGAAAAAATTAATTATTTAATTGACGAATTGAGATTTGACGCAGCAGTTAATTATAAAGATGAAAATTTCAAAGAAAATCTAGCAGCGGCACTTCCAAACGGTGTCGATGTGTACTATGAAAATGTTGGGGGTACTGTTTCAGATGAAGTGATGAAGCACTTAAACAATAAATCACGTATTCCTGTTTGTGGCGCAATTTCTGCTTATAACCTAGAAACGCCAGATATAGGTCCACGCGTTCAAGGTCTTTTAATTAAAAACAGTACTTTAATGCAAGGTTTTACAATAGGTGATTATACTGAAGACTTCCCAATCGCAGCAAAAGAGTTAGGCGAATGGTTAGCAAGTGGTAAACTTCAGTATGAGGAAACGATTGTTGAAGGCTTTGAAAATACAATCGACGCATTCCTTGGTTTATTTGCAGGAACTAATTTAGGAAAACAAATTGTTAAAGTTGCAGATCCAATGTATGCAAAATTATCGTAAAGTAACTTGGTTTAACCACTCTTATAAAAAGAGTGGTTTTTTATATTTAATTATAAAGATAAGTTGACTTTTTAAAAAATCATCTATGAATTCAATTTTTCTTATGATAAAATTAATCTAAGACATATCTAATGCACTCGACATAACTTTAATTAGTTACAGACTTTGAGTATATTGTGATGTGTCTATTTTTATCAAAAGAGTTAAGAATAAAATATAAAGGAGTGGTCTAATGAGAAGGTTATGGGGAACAATAACACTTTTAATCACTATCCTATTATTCATTCTTACCTGTAATAAATACTGTAAGTGTAGTCACTGTGGTAAATGGTGTAGATGTATGAAATGCAGTAAATGCAGTAAATGTAATAAATGTTGTAAATGCAAAAAGTGTGAAGGAGATACAGGCAAACCACTTAGTTTAAGAAAGTTATCAGACTGTTTGATTGACGCACTTGATAGAAAAGATATGCAAACTGTGAAAAATTATGTTGATCCAGAAGCGGGACTGTTGTTTTCGCCGTATGTTTATGTAGCTGATGATGCAGTTGTAATCCCTAAAAGTGAAGTGGCTAATCTCTTAGATTCAAACCAGAATTATATTTGGGGAACTAGGGACGGTTCAGGAGAGTCAATCGAGCTTACGCCAAGTGAGTATTTTGCAGAGTTTCTTGATATGCCGCGCTATCAAAATCCCGATGAAGTAACCGAAAATGAAATCGGGGAACGAGGAAGTATGATAAACAATATTAGAGATAAATATCCAGATGCAGAGTTCATTGAATTCTATAGTGCGGGGACTGCAGAAAACAGCGAAATGGACTGGTCAAGTCTTTATTTAGTATATAGAAGAAACGAAAGTGAGTATTTAAAACTTATCGCGATTGTTCGCGATGTATGGACGATTTAAAACATTAAACCACCTTTTTAAAATAAAAGGTGGTTTTTTTAGCATTTTAACTGAAATTAAAGTGGCAAGTTACGCTTTCTAAACATAAAAATCGCAACTGTATACCCAATGATACCAATGCCAAGAAATACAAGCGAAGAAAGCCATAAATTAGCGTCACCACTCGCAATTTTACCAGGTTCATAAAGTGAAAATAAACTAAGGTTACGTACCCAATCAATGTCGGGGACAATTTTGCCAACCATGTCAATTCCGTAAAAGATAAAAGTAATTCCACCTGCTAAAGCAAAAGCATTTTTTTCGTCATCAAATAATGCAGAAATAAGTAGTGAATAACCACCTATTGCGTAAAATAAGAGAAAACCAACAAAGTTTATTTGAAAGAATTCACCAAACGCAATAGAGCTATCTGTATCAATCACGAATTCAGCAGCTATAAAGCCTGCTATAAAAGTTAATAAATGAATCATGAAAAGACCACTAACTAAAACAAGTATTTGTGTTCTCACAATTTTTGAACGTGAAACACGAGTAGATAATAAGTAAGCCATCGATCCTTGATCAACAAGACGAGCAATTAAATGGATGGAAATCATTACAGTAAAGACACCAAGAATAAAGAGGTAAAACAATCCATAATATTCTGCAGCAATATACTGCCCATAAGTCCCCATTGATTCAAGTCCAAGAGCTCGTAGTAATGCATCAGGAAAAATAGCAATCATTTCATCAATCTCTTTTATGTTATCTTCTAACATTGGAAAAAGTGAAGTCATAAGTGAAACATAAATAGCAGAACCAATTCCAAAGCCAAGAAATGTCTTCATATTCGTTTTCATCATTTGTTTATAGAGTGAAATGCTCATAATTCCACATCCTCTCGGCTATAATAATCCATGAAAATTTGTTCTAGATTTTGCTCATCAGCACTCACGTTTTTAACGTGGTACTTTGATAAAATGGTGAAAAAAGCATCATAATTGCCTTGAATTTCGATTCGAACGATAAAGTCATCAATTTTTTCTGGGTTTAATTCAGAAAGTAAAAGTGCTTCCACATCATCACTGTTAGCAAGCGTTATATTAAACGCTTTTCGTTGCAGTGCGTGAAGTTCATGAATATCTTTTACCGTCACGATTTTACCATCTCTAATTATTGCAACACGATCGCATGTTCGTTCAATTTCTGCTAAGCTATGAGACGAGATTAAAAATGTTTTTCCTTTTGTTTTTTCTTCAAGTACAAGATCAATAAAAAGTTTTTGCATAAGCGGGTCCAGTCCAGATGTTGGTTCATCGAGTATATAAATGGGTGGATCATGCATGAATGTCGCAACAATGCCCACTTTTTGTTTCGTTCCTTTCGACATTTTACGAATCTGAATACTCGGATCTAGTTGTAATAAACGAATAAGTTTAGAACGACGCTCAGGTAAATCAATACCTTGCATACCGACCATCATTTTTAAAAAATCATTACCCGTTAGGCCATCTAAAAAAGCAATTTCGCCTGGCAAATACCCAATATCTTTCCGAATTAAAGCTTGGTATGTCCATGCGTCTAGTTTATTAATTTTTGTGACCCCTTTACCAGGCTTCATATAACCCATTAAATGGCGAAGGGTGGTCGTTTTACCACTCCCATTAGGACCTAAAAATCCAAAAACTTCTCCTTTATTAACTTGAAAAGAAACATCGAAAATTCCTCGTCCATTTGAGAATTCTTGCGTTAGATTTTGAATGTCAATCATGTGTACTCCTCCTCCCACAATTAAACAATCTTTCTCTTACTTCTATTTTACATGGAATTAAAATCAATTAATAGCTATAATTAGATAAACCAATTAAAAAAGAAAAATCACCTTCTTTATAAGAAAACGCTTTACTGATCTAACAAGCTTTCTAATAAATGAATATTCAGAAGGTTATGAAATCAACGAAAGTTAACAGAAAAGTTGGAAAAGTATAATAAAAAAATGTATAATAGATACGCAGGCTACGAAAGTATGTTTGCAAAATATAAAGGGAGGTTACATATTATGAATTTAAAGAAATGGTCAATCCTCACGCTCGTTTTTGCAATGAGTATTTTGCTTGCAGCTTGTGGCGGCGGGGACGACGGTGCAAAGAAAGAATCAACTGGTGAAGAAACACTAGCTGAAGAACAAGTCCTTGACGTAAACATTAAATCAGAACCACCTTCATTACACCCAGGAATGTCAACGGATACAACTTCAGGAGCTGTATTAGACCAAGTGTTTGAAGGATTAACAAGAGTTAATCAAGATAGTGAAATTGAGGAAGGTATGGCAGAAAGCTGGGAAGTCTCAGATGATGAAAAAACATATACATTTAAAATACGTGAAGACGCAACATGGACAAATGGTGATCCAGTAACTGCAAAAGACTTTGAATTTGCTTGGAAATGGGTATTAAATCCAGAAAATCCAAATGCAGATTACGCATATCAGCTTTATCCAATTAAAGGTGCTGAAGATGCAAAAGAAAATGATGGTTCATTAGATGATGTAGGAATTACAGTCGAAGATGACCAAACATTAGTTGTTGAATTAGAGCAACCAACAGAATACTTCTTAGAGTTAACAGCATTTTATACTTATTATCCAATAAATGAAAAAGTAGCAACAGCAAACGAAGAATGGTCGCTTGAAGCAGGAGAAGATTATGTATCAAACGGACCATTTGAACTAGTGGACTGGGCTCATAAAGACAGTATTACACTTGAAAAGAACGAAGATTATTGGGACGCAGAAACTGTTAAATTAGAAACAATTAACATGAGTATGATAGAAGAAGAAGCAACAGCTTTACAATTGTTCCAAAATGGAGATCTAGACTGGGTAGGAGATCCTACAGATTCAGTTCCGCTTGCAGCAATTCAGTCAATGAAAGAAAATGATGAGTTAGAAATATCTGACCGTGCAGGATTATATTATTATTCATTTAACCATGAAGAAGAACCTTTCAATAACGAAAATATTCGTAAAGCATTTGCTTTAGCAATGGATCGTCAAAGTATTGTAGATAACGTTACACAAGGTGAACAAAAACCAGCAATGGCACTTGTACCACCTTCAATGTTTGAAGAAAACGAAGAAGGATACTTTAAAGATAACGATATCGAAAAAGCAAAAGAATATTTAGAAAAAGGATTAGAAGAGATGGGTCTAGACAAGTTACCAACTGTTAGCCTTTCTTATAACACAGATGAAGGACACGCAGCAATTGCACAAGCGGTTCAAGAAATGTGGAAAAACAATCTAGAAGTTGACGTAGAATTAAGTAACGAAGAGTGGGCAGTATTCCTTGACTCAATGGGTGAGGGAGATTATCAAGTAGGTCGTATGGGTTGGATTGCAGACTTTAACGATGCAATTAACTTCTTAGAAATATTTGAATCAGTTGGAGGAAACAACTATACGAACTGGGAAGACGATGAGTATAAAAAGCTAATCAAAGAATCGCGTACAGAACTTGATACAGATAAGCGTCGTGAGATATTAAGAGAAGCAGAAGAAATATTTATGGATGAAATGGTAATTAATCCAATTTATTTCTATACAAATCTTTATGCACATCAAACTAATGTAAAAGATATAACAGTTTCACCAATTGGTAATATCCAGTACAAATGGGGATATATTACTGAAGAGTAATTGCTAATAAGCGTTATTCTCTAAATAAGGGGTGATCTTTGGTCACTCCTTATTTTTTTAATAAAACGAACTCCACTTTGCAAGATGAAATATTTAAAAGCTGTTATTATTTGGAGGTGCAAACGAATGTTTCAATATATTTTAAAAAGATTTGTCTATATTCTGGTTTCTCTATTTTTTATTGTAACAATCACTTTTTTCCTTATGCAAGCTGCACCTGGTGGACCATTTACATCTGAAAGAAAAGTACCGCCAAAAATAGAAGAGCAATTAAATGAAGCATATGGTTTAGATAAACCATTATTTTTCCAGTATACAGATTATTTGGGAAATATAGCTAAATGGGATTTTGGTCCTTCATTTAAACAAAAAGGACAAAGCGTGAATGATATCATTAATCGAAGTTTTCCTTATTCATTAATATTAGGGTTAGAAGCAATATTCTTAGCTCTTTCAATCGGAGTGCTTTTAGGAGTTTTTGCTGCTTTATACCATAATAAATTTGGGGATTACGCCGCCATGATCTTTGCAGTGCTCGGAATTTCAGTGCCAAGCTTTATTTTAGCAACGTTTTTACAGTATATTTTTGCGTTCAAACTGCAAATATTACCAGTTGCTAAATTTGATACATTTGCACATAGTGTTTTACCAGCGATTGCACTTGCAACAACACCACTTGCCTTTATTGCGCGTTTAATGCGTTCAAGTATGTTGGAAGTACTCAATTCAGATTATATTAAAACGGCAAAAGCAAAAGGATTAAGTGGACGCGTGACAATTTATCGTCACGGAATTAGAAATGCCATTTTACCAGTTATATCATACATAGGACCACTCGTTATTTCTATTCTAACCGGTAGTTTTATTATTGAGCGGATATTTGCGATACCAGGTTTAGGAAATGAATTTGTTGAAAGTATTACAAACCGAGATTATACCGTAATTATGGGTACAACAGTATTCTTTAGTGTACTATTATTAGTTTCTATTTTGATTGTTGATATTATTTACGGACTAATCGATCCTCGTATAAAAATTACTGGAAATAAGGAGGATTAATCATGTCGCATTCACAAATTAAAGAGACCGATTTTGAACCGATTCATTATGAAGAGTCTGAACTTGAAAAAATAGCAGGAACAAGTACATCATTTTGGAAAGATGCTTGGCGCCGCTTTAAACAAAATAAACTAGCAATTTTTGGAATTATTGTCATTGTCTTTTTAGGAGTCATGTCGATTACGGGAACGTTAATCTCCGGACAAAATTATTCGGATAATGATTTAATGAGTGTTAACCAATCACCTTCCTTTGAGCATTGGTTTGGAACAGATAGTTTAGGGCGAGACTTATTTGCAAGAACTTGGTACGGTGCGCGTATCTCGTTATTTATTGGTTTAACAGCTGCTTTTATTGATTTAATAATTGGTGTTATTTGGGGTACAGTCGCTGGTTATTTAGGTGGAAGAGTTGATGAATACATGATGCGTTTTGCTGATATATTATCAGGTGTTCCTTATTTACTCGTCGTTATTTTATTAATGGTCGTTATGCCACAAGGAATTTGGACATTAATTATCGCCATGACAATTACCGGTTGGATAGGTATGGCCCGGATTGTTAGAGGAGAAGTACTAAAATTAAAAACAGAAGAATTTATTTTAGCATCCAAGTCACTTGGTGCAAATACAATTCGAATTATGACTAAACATTTAGTGCCAAATGCGATTGGAGCAATACTTGTTACGTTAACATTAACAATTCCAAATGCGATTTTTACTGAAGCATTCTTAAGTTTCTTAGGACTAGGCGTTCCGGCTCCACAAGCAAGTTGGGGGACAATGACTTCTGATGCATTATCATCGTTACGTTATTATCCATATCAATTATTTTTCCCTGCATTCTTTATCAGTTTAACTATGCTTGCATTCAACGTTGTTGGTGATGGAATGAGAGATGCATTAGATCCAAGAGACCGTCGTTAGGTAGGAGGGGTAAACATGAAAAAATTATTAGAAGTAAAGAATTTATCCATATCATTCCGTACTTTTGGTGGGGAAGTCCAAGCAGTTCGTGATGTTAATTTTGAATTACATGAAGGAGAGACACTCGCAATAGTGGGTGAATCTGGATCAGGAAAAAGTGTGACAGTTCAAGCTGTTATGCGGTTATTATCAATGCCACCTGGTGAATTTAAATCAGGTTCAATTATTATGAATGGCGAAGATATCGTTAAGAAAACAGAAAAAGAAATGGAAGAAATTCGCGGTCAAGAGATGGGAATGATTTTCCAAGATCCGATGACGTCGTTGAACCCAACCATGAAAATAGGTCGTCAAATTACAGAAGGTTTAATTAAGCACCAGAATATGACTAAAAAAGAAGCAAGAGAAAAAGGGATAGAATTACTTAGATTGGTTGGTATTCCAAATCCTGAAACAAGAATTGATCAATATCCGCACGAATATTCTGGTGGAATGAGACAACGTGTTGTTATTGCGATTGCTTTATCTTGTGATCCCAAAATACTTATTGCTGACGAACCAACAACAGCACTTGATGTAACAATACAAGCACAAATATTAGAGCTATTAAGAGATATTCAAGAAGAAACAAAAACAGGTATCGTTTTAATCACACATGATTTAGGAGTCGTTGCAAACGCAGCTGACCGTGTTGGTGTCATGTATGGTGGAAAAATTGTCGAAACAGGAACAGTTGACGAAATATTTTATCAACCTAAACACCCATACACGTGGGGATTACTCGGTTCAATGCCTAAAGTAAACGATGCAAAAGGTGTGTTGCAATCAATTCCAGGATCACCTCCAGATTTAAAAGATCCACCAAAAGGGTGTCCATTCGCAGCGCGTTGTCCTCACGCAATGAAAGTTTGTGATGAACATATGCCTGACTATTTTGAGACATCAAGTACACAAAAAACAGCATGTTGGTTACTAGACGAACGCTCGCCAAAAGTAGAACCTCCAGAAAATATATTTGCGGGAGGAGTTAAATAAATGGAAAATTCAAAAGAAAAAATATTACAAATTAAAGATTTAAAAAAACACTTTAGAATTGATCGAAAAACTGTTTTAAAAGCAGTAGATGGCATCACTTTTGATATCCACAAAGGCGAAACATTTGGACTCGTTGGTGAGTCAGGGTGTGGTAAATCAACTGCTGGTAGAACTATTTTAGGTTTATATAATGCAACAGAAGGCGAAGTTATCTTTAAAAATAAAAGTGTACATGATAAAAAATCTAAAAAAGATTTAAAAGAATTAAATCAAAATATGCAGATGATTTTTCAAGATCCCTATGCTTCATTAAACCCGCGGATGACTGTTATTGATATTATTGCAGAAGGCCTTGATATCCATGGTCTGGTAAAAGATTCTAACGAACGTGTTAATCGCGTAAATGAATTATTAGAAATCGTTGGATTAAACCGTGAACATAGAAATCGTTATCCACATGAATTTAGTGGTGGACAACGTCAACGAATCGGAATTGCGCGTGCTTTAGCGGTTAATCCAGAGTTTATTGTGGCTGACGAACCGATTTCAGCATTAGACGTGTCAATCCAAGCTCAAGTAGTCAATTTATTGAGGGATTTGCAAAAAGAACGTAATTTAACATTTTTATTTATCGCACATGATTTATCAATGGTCCGTCATATTAGTGACCGTGTAGGGGTAATGTATTTAGGAAATATGGCAGAAATTGCAACGAGTGAAGAACTTTACGAAGACCCACTCCACCCGTATACGCAAATATTACTAAGTGCAGTACCCGTGCCAGACCCAGAGCTCGAAAGAACACGTGAACGGATCGAAGTAAAAGGAGAATTACCAAGTCCAATTGACCCGCCAAGTGGTTGTGTATTTAGAACGAGATGCCCATTTGCAACGGATATTTGTAGCAAAGAAGTACCTGCATTTCTTGAACCTAAACCCGGTCACTTTGTAGCGTGTCACATGCAAGATGATCGTTATAAAGATTTATTTAAAGAGTAAAAGAAGCTGATTATCAGCTTCTTTTTTTTA
>JARIBO010000047.1 GCA_029257405.1 Caryophanales bacterium | reverse complement strand
ATTGATGCGGTGAAACTAAGTGAACTGTTAAATGGAGAGTGGACTGTAACGCCACCGCCTGAATGGCACTTTGACACGGTAGCACTATCTAAGTCAGATCTCGCGTTAGAAAAAGCGAATCTTTTTTTCGCGGTTGATAAAGAAATGAACGAAGAAAGTACAAACTACCAGAATGTTTATGAGGAAATTGCCGAAGAATCTGCAGCAGGATTATCAGGTTTTGTTGTTGAGAAAAAGCTTGAAAACATAAGTGAAGATATTCCTCAGTTACTTGTAGAAGATACGTATGACGCCCTTAAAAAGTTAGCAGCGGTTATAAGAGAGAATTACAAAGGGCACATCGTTGCGATTAAAGGTCCATCAATCAATGAATCTACAAAAAATATGTTGAATTATATTTTATCACGTCAAGGTAATGTCATAATAACAAAACGTAACGATGCCACAATCACAGATGTTCCTTTAACGACTATTTCAAATGTTGAAAATCCAGATTATATTATTTTAGAAGTTGATCTTTCAGCACTCGATAAGAATCCAAATGAAATATCTAAAGTGACAATACCAACTATTACGATTATAAATTCGCTTGGTGAGATTGAAAATAAATCACCAAGAGAAATAGAAGCACTAAAGAAAAAAATATGTAACGGTATTACACCTGGTGGTTTTGTTTTATTAAATAAAGAAATTGCTTTTTTTGAAAAAATAAAAATGAAGTTAATAAATCATGGTTCAAAAGTTCTCACATATGGTCTTTTAGAAGATGCAGATATATATTTAATGGAATCAACTCGGAAAGAAGATATCATATCTGCAAGAGTTAACATTTGGGAAGAAGAAATTGAATATGACGTGTCTGCATTAAATAAAGAAGAACTACTCAATTCTTTAGCAGTCATTGGCGTAGTCTGGTTACTTGATTTAGATGTTGAAAAAGCGACTCAGTTGTTAAAAGCTTATAAAGAAGCTGACTACGTAAAGTAAATTGATGAATCATTTAAAATCCGTTAAGAAAAGTTTATAAAGAGCTCCCCCGTTTCTTTATAGACTTTCTTATATATATTGTAAATGCTAGCGAGAATCTAGATATCCAGATTCTCGCTAGCTATTTTTTGTGGGGAAAATTATTTATGATACTATTAACATCAAAGGGGTGGACTCATTGATCGAGTTTTTCTTTATCTTAAAAGATATTATCTTACCTGTATTTATTATTATCGTTTTTGGATTTATTATTCAAACAAAGTTTAAGCTTGATCTTCAAACAATTGCACGGTTAAACATTTACATATTCGTTCCTGCATTTATCTTTGTAAAATTATATAGTACTAAAATATCAGGATCAATTTTTGTCAGTGTCATTCTTTTTATGCTCTTATTTGTTTTTATTTTATACATAATAGGTATCTTTACTGCTCATGCTTTAAAGCTAGATAAAATGAAAGGCGTCACGTTTACAAACAGTGTGATCTTTTTTAACTCAGGTAATTTCGGTGTCCCCGTTAATGACCTAGTTTTTAAAAGTGATCCGTTTGCGATGTCGATCCAAGTCATCGTGCTCATGTTTCAAAATATATTTTTATTTTCCTATGGTGTATTTTCTTTGCAGTCACTTGATACGGGGAAATTAAAAGCCTTGTTTGCTTATTTTAAAATGCCCGTTATGTACGCCATGCTAGCAGGTGTACTTTTAAACTGGTTTGAAGTAACGGTGACTGACGTGATTATGGTACCCATGACTTATTTAGCTGACGGGATGATTGCGCTCGCCTTATTAATGCTTGGTATGCAAGTGTCTGAAATGAAATTAACAAAAGGGCTTGGAACTGTATACGCAAGTTTAGTTATTCGTTTAATTGCAGGCCCACTTATTGCACTTGGCATGATTTATTTATTTGGTATATCAGGCATACTTGCTCAAGCACTCTTAATCGCATCAGCAATGCCGACGTCTGTAAATTCTGCTGTGATTGCCCAGGAGTATAGAAATCATCCAGAATATGCAGCTCAAATTGTTCTTTTTTCAACATTATTTAGTGCAATCACTGTGTCGCTTGTAATCTACTCTGGACGCGTGTTATTTGGGTATTAAACGCACTTGTTTAAAACTTGTTAAGAAGTATGTAAGTTATAGTTTACATATATCTAAGGAGTTTTATATGTTACTTTGATATAGTTTGTATATAGAAAAAACATGGGCTTGAGAGGAGAATTCGTATGAGAATAGTTATAGTTACAGAAAATATAAGAGTCATTCCTGAATTTAATCAAGTGGTGCAAGATTATGCTCACTTATATACGTTTCATTTAGCAACAAACGTTGATGACTTTTTAAAAAGAGAAGATATGAACCGCTTTGATTTAATCTTTTTAGAAGGTAAAAACAAGGCAGCTGGGGTAGAAAAAATTAAAGAGAAATTACCACAAGCAAATATTATTTTATTAAATAGTGGTGCAGAAAAAATTGAAGAAGCAAATGTCTCAAATGTAATTGATATTGTAGATGTACCTTTAGCACAAGCAGACCTAATTAAAGTGTGTCAAGAAGCGGAATATACGGTCCAAAATTATCCAAGTGAAAACATCGTAATTACAGGGTTTAATTCACTTGTCTTTAAACGAATGATTAATTCAAAAATTCCGATTGACATTAATTGGCGTACGACGCGAGCAAAAGAATTATTTTGTCATTTACTCTTAAATAGTAACGAATATGAAAGTAAAAAAAGAATTCAAGAATTATTTTGGGATGGGTTTAGTGAAAAGAAAGTAACCCAACAACTTTATTCGACTGTGTATGAAATAAGGAAAACACTCGAAAAACATAAAATCCCACTTGAAATTGTTAACTCAGCAGATAAATATATGTTAAAAAACGTAAACGCTTGGATTGATTTTGAAGTGTTTGAAGATCAATTAAGCCAAATAGATGAAGTCGATGACTCGAATATAGACCGTGTTAAAAATATTTTAGAACTTTATACAGGTCATTTATTTGAAGAAGAGAATTACAGTAGCGCACGTACTAAACAAGAAAAATTAAGATTTACTTGGATTATTTACATGGATCAAGTAAGTAACTATTATGTTGAAAAAGGAAAAATTAATGAAGCGATTATGCATAATTTAAAAATGCTTGAAATATCACCAAATAATAAAATCATAAAAAATAATTTAGATGAATTATATGAAGAGATTGGTGAAAAGAGAATATAAACACTGGACCTACTTTTGGACTATACGAGTAGGTCTTTTTCATGTAAACTAAATGTATTAGAATAGAGGTGGTTTAATGAGAACAATTATTGTTGATGATGAGGAGCTAGCTGTTCAGTATTTAACAAAGGTATTAGAAGATATTGGAAAAACTAATCTAATTGCAACATACACCTCATCACTGATTGCAAAAGAAGAAATAGTAAAGAAAAATCCTGACGTGGTCTTTTTAGATATTGAAATGCCACAGATTAATGGAATTGAATTAGGTAGATACATTCGGAGTAAATTACCAGACGTTAAAATTATTTTTATTACGTCATTTGAAGAATATGCGATTGAAGCAATAGACATTGGCAATATTGATTATATCTTAAAGCCATTTGAACCACATGTGATTGCTGAAAAATTAAGTAAAATTCCGGTTAAACAAAAAGTGTTACCAATGGTTTGTTTATTTGATGAATTAAGATTTATTTATTATGACGAGACTAAAAGTATTGACGAAGCAGAAATTGTTGATGG
>JARIBO010000004.1 GCA_029257405.1 Caryophanales bacterium | reverse complement strand
AAAACACTTAAAATATATTCTTGACATTTAATAGTTGTTCTGTTCAGTTTTCAAGGAGCAAATAATTTTTCTCTGTCGCAAAAACGCGACTTTTAAAATATAACACTTATTCAATTTCTTGTCAACACTTTTGATTAATTGTTTTAATTACTTATGTGTTGTCCATACTTTTTTATATCATTGCTTTTTTCAGCAACGTTTATAACTATATCAAATTAAATTTGTTTAGTCAACCAATAAGGTTTTCTGATTAAAACTTTTTATTTAACTTGTTATTAAATTAGTGTTTTGCCCTTTCATGAGAGCAATAGTAATCTTACCAATTTTTAAAGCTAATTACAAACAATATGACTTTTATATTAAACTAACCACTACTAACCCTTGCCAGTAGTGGTTAGTTAGTTTTATTATTTGGTTTTCATTTGCGGGAATAATAGTACATCTCTGATTGAAGCTGCATTTGTTAGTAACATTACTAAACGATCAATCCCAATTCCTAAACCACCTGTAGGAGGCATTCCATATTCTAATGCTTCAATAAAGTCATTATCCATTAAGTGGGCTTCTTCATTTCCCGCTTCTCTTTCTTCAACTTGAGCTTCAAAACGTGAACGTTGATCAATTGGATCATTTAATTCACTAAATGCATTAGCATGTTCTCTTCTTACAATAAACAATTCAAATCGATCTGTAAAACGTTCATCTTCTTTATTTTTCTTGGCTAATGGCGATACATCTACTGGGTGTCCATGAATAAACGTGGGTTGCACAAGTGTTTCTTCTACTTTTTGCTCGAAGAATTCATTTACCACATGTCCGTAAACCATTTCTTTTGTTATTTGAACTCCATGCTCTTTAGCAAGTTCGCGTGCTTCTTCATCGCTCATTTGCTTCCAGAAATCTATTCCAGTTTCTTCTTTTATTGCATCAACCATATGAATTCTTTTCCAACGTGGGGCTAAGTCAATTTCATCTTCACCATATTGTATCGTTGTAGTTCCGAGTACCTCTTGTGCAATATGAGCGACCATATTTTCTGTTAGCTCCATGATATCTTCATAATCTGCATAAGCTTCATATAATTCAATCATTGTAAATTCAGGATTATGTCTTGTTGACGTTCCCTCATTTCTAAATACACGTCCAATTTCATAAACCTTTTCCATCCCACCTACAATTAGACGCTTTAAATGAAGTTCTATTGCAATTCGAATATACAGTTCCATATCTAAGGCATTATGGTGTGTTTGGAAAGGACGCGCTGTCGCTCCACCTGGTATTGAATGAAGCATCGGCGTTTCAACTTCTAAAAAACCTTCTTTATTTAAATAGTTACGCATCGACTGAATGATACGGCTTCTTAAAATAAACGTTTCTCTACTTTCTTCATTAGTAATTAAATCTAAGTATCTTTTACGATAACGCACTTCAATATCTTGGAGTCCATGATATTTATCTGGTAAGGGGCGTAATGACTTAGTTAGTAAAGTGAATTCTTTAACTTGTATAGAAAGTTCTCCAACATTTGTTTTAAACATTATGCCAGTTACTCCTACAATGTCTCCTATATCAATTGTTTTATATAATTCATAAGCTTCTTCACCAATTTCGTCTTTACGAACGTATAACTGAATTTGTCCTGTGGCATCTTGAATATGTGCAAAGCCTACTTTTCCTTTACCGCGTTTAGTCATCATACGCCCTGCAATTGTTGTTTCCACTAACTTTTCTTCTAGTTCTTCTTTAGTAAATTGGTCATAGAGCTCTGTTAACTCTTTAGCATTATGTGTACGAACAAATTTTCCTCCAAAAGGATTTATTCCATCTTCATAATGATTTGCTAGCTTTTCTCTTCTTACTTGCATCTGATCGCCTAACTCTTCTGACATTCTAATCACTCCACTTTTTATTTTTAAAGATTTATTTTTAATTATAACTTTGTTAATTATTAATTCATTCATGATTTTCAGTGCAGCTTACTTAAAAAGTACTAATTCACACTTTATTTAACCGTGATCTTTTTACATGTATTAAGCAATTAATTAACCCCCTTATATAGAAGGGATTAAAAAATGCTTATTAGCTTCTTTTAAAACTATACGCTTTTTCTCTCTATATGCCAAATAGTTCGTTTAATTATTCTCAGACCACTTTACAACTCCACGCTTTTCTTTATCTGATAAATGATCAAGTAAATCAGCTACTTCTTTTCCTGATGTTGGTATAATAAAGTCAGGTGATATTTCGTGAAGTGGGATTAGGACGAAGGCCCGTTCATGCATTCTTGGGTGAGGTATCCGTAAATTTTCGAGTTGTCTATTTTCTTTGTTATATACTAAAATATCTAAGTCAATGATTCTTGGTCCATTAATGACTGTATCTTCACGACCTAATTTTTTTTCTATTGCTTGGCATGCATCGAGTAACTCTGAGGGTTTTAATTGTGTTGTGCCTTTAATAACCATATTTAAGAAATCATCCTGCTTAGTATACCCTACTGGTTTAGTTTCATAAATAGATGATACCTTCTCTATTGTAATAGCTTCGTGTTCATTTAATAATTCAATAGCTTTGTCTAAATTTCTTTTTCGATCTCCTAAGTTCGTTCCTAAACCTATAATAATTTCATTCAATCGCTTCTCCTCCTTAATATTTCTACAGCTACAGAATCATAATGTCCTTCTATCGGGGGATTAGGTTTTTCAACTTGGATAAGACATTGTTTTATTTTTGGAAATTCTTTCAGTAAATCTTCTGCAATTTTTTCTGCTAACGATTCTATTAAATTATGTGGTATTCCTTCGACTATATTTTTAACGATTTCAAATACTAAACCATAGTTAACAGAATCATTCATATCATCTGACTTACCTGCTTTTTTCAATGAAACAAATAATTCAGCACTTACATTAAATCTTTGACCTAACTTTGTTTCTTCAGCAAACAAACCATGATAACCATAAAATTGCATGTTTTTCATTATAATTTTATCCAAGTGCTGACCCTCCTTCCAACATAGCATCCATCATTTTAGCTAGTTCCACTGTTCGCTTTACATCATGTACGCGGTGAAGTTTTACTCCTTTAGTTATACCTAAACAAGTTGTAGCTCCTGTTGCGTTATCTCTTTCACTCGGCTTCGTAGGAACAATTTCATTTATAAACGATTTCCGTGAGGTTCCAAGCAGAATTGGAAACTCCATTTTTACGAATTCTTCTAAATATTTTAAAACATCATAGTTATCGGCCATTGTTTTAGCAAAACCGATGCCTGGATCTAAAATAATATCTTTTTTATTTACTCCCGCATTTAATGCTATTTGGATACTTTCATTTAAATCCTTTTTCATATCAGTAATTAAGTCTATATACTCTTTATTATTTCTATTATGCATTAAAATAATGGGTGCTTTATGTTGAGCGGCAACTTTTGCTATTTCTGGATCTTTTTTTGCCCCCCAGACATCATTTATAATTTCTGCACCTGCCTTTAAAGCTAACTGTGCTGTTTTTGATTTGTATGTATCAATAGAGATTGGAATTGAAAGTTGTTGAGAAAGCTCTTCAATAATAGGTATTACACGGTCAATTTCTTGTTCTTCTGAAACTTTCTGATGGCTTGGTCGAGTAGACTCACCACCAATATCAATAATATCAGCACCATCTGCTTCCATTTTCAGCGCTTTTTCTAAAGCACGTTCTATTGTGTGATATAATCCACCATCTGAAAAGGAATCTGGGGTTACATTTAAAATGCCCATTATATGTGTGCGTTCGTTTAAATTATATGTTTTTTTATTTGTGTCTAATAACATCTTCTTTCCTTCTTTCTGCCTAAATACATTAAGTCTCTCTACTAATGATTTTACCATAAATATGTCTATAGCGTATTATTTATAGTTTACAATAAAAAAACAATGCCTAGGCATTGTTTTTTATTCTTCATATTCATATAAAGCTGTTGAAAGGTAGCGTTCACCATTGTCTGGTAGAATCGCCAACACTTTCTGGCCCTTTTCTAAATTTGCGGCAACTTTGATTGCTGCTGAGATTGCTGCTCCTGATGAAATGCCACCAAGTATACCTTGTGTTTTCGCTACATGACGAGCTGCGCTAAAAGCTTCTTCATTGCTTATTTTCAGCACTTCGTCATAAATGTCCGTATCTAAAACTTCTGGAATAAATCCTGCCCCAATTCCTTGGATTTTATGAGGTCCTGGTGCACCACCTGAAAGTATAGGTGAATCTTCTGGTTCCACTGCATAAATTTTCACATTTTCATAAGTTTCTTTTAACACACGACCAACGCCTGTTATTGTTCCACCTGTTCCAATTCCAGAAACAAACGCATCCAAGCCTTCTGGCATTTGGGCGATTATTTCTTGCCCTGTCGACGCTTCATGAACACGTGGATTAGCTTCATTATTAAATTGCTGTGGCATATAGTAACCATGCTCTGTTACTAATTCAGATGCTTTTTCTATTGCACCCTTCATTCCTTTAGTTCCCGGCGTTAAAATAATCTCTGCCCCATACGCACTAAGTAAATTACGACGCTCTTTACTCATTGTGTCTGGCATCGTAACAACTAACTTATATCCTTTAGCTGCAGCGACCATTGCGAGGCCAATCCCCGTATTTCCGCTTGTTGGTTCGATAATTGTTCCACCTGGTTCTAATAGACCGTCTATTTCTGCTTGACCGATCATTGCATTAGCAATTCGATCCTTTACTGAACTTCCAGGGTTAAAGTATTCTAGTTTTGCATAAATGTCTGCACTGTTTTCTGTTCCAAGATTGTGTAATTTCACAATTGGCGTTTCACCAATTAAATCTGATACATTATTAACTATTTTCATAATAATCCCCTTTTCAATTCGCAGTAATTACATATGATTAATGTTAATATTACTTTTAAAATTGGCGTTTGTCAACATAATTATTCAATAAACGCTTCTAACTCACTTTCTGTAAACGTATATACTTCATTACAGAAATGACACGTTGCCTCAGCGCCTTTATCTTTTTTGATCATATCAAGTATTTCTGCTTCACCTAAACCTTTGATCGCTAGTCCAATTCTTTCTTTTGAACATTCACAATTAAATTTAATTGGTAAAGTTTCTAGAAAATTAATTTTCTCATCTTTAAAAAGAATTTGTAAAATTTCTTCCGGTGAATGTCCTAATTCGACTAAACTAGAAATTGCTGGAAAAGAATTAATTTCTTTTTCTAAGTGATCAATTATTTCCTCTGTTGCGCCTGGCATTAACTGAATAATAAATCCACCTGCTGCCAGTACAGAATGGTCAGGATTAATTAATACCCCAGTTCCGACCGATGAAGGTGTTTGTTCTGATAAGGCAAAGTAATACGTAAAATCTTCACTTATCTCTCCTGAGACAAGTGGGACAGACCCTGTAAAGTAATCTTTTAATCCTAAATCTTTTATAACACTTAGACTACCTTCTGTTCCTACTGCTCGTTTAACATCTAACTTTCCTTTTTCATTTAATTCAAAATCTACATGAGGGTTATTCACAAATCCCCTTACTTCACCTTTAGCATTCGCATCAGCTACTATTTGTCCTATTGGACCATTTCCTTCAATTTTAACCGTTAATTTATCTTCACCTTTTAACATGGCACCCATTAATACAGTACTTGTCATGGTTCTGCCAAGAGCTGCCGTAGTTGTTGCCCATGAATCTTGTCTTTCACGCGCTTCTTCTACAGAATGTGTTGTTACTGCCGCATACGCTCTAACCATACCATCATAAAGTGTTGATTTTACTAAATAATCCATCATATTATTGTCCTTCTTTCTTTTCTATATTTCTTTGATATATTAAATATAATCCTTTTAATGTTAAATTTGGTTCTATATAATCAATTGTTTCTGATCCTTTTCCTATTAATGTCGCAAATCCACCTGTTGCAATGACTTGTGCATTACTACTATTTTCTGCTTTAATTCTTCTTACGATACCATCAACCTGACCAATATAGCCATAATAAACTCCTGACTGCATGGCTCCTACTGTTGATTTTCCGACAATATTATCTGGCTCTTCGATTTGAATTTTAGGTAATTTAGAAGCTTGTTCATATAAAGCGTCCATTGAAATTTTTATGCCAGGCGAAATAATACCGCCGCAATAAGACTGCTCTTCGTCAATGTAACAATATGTTGTAGCTGTTCCAAAATCAATAATAATTAAAGGTGTTTCAAACATATCAATCGCACCGATAGCATTAACAATTCGATCTGCTCCCACTTCTTTAGGATAAGGATACTTCATGTTTAATTCTGAATGTACATTACTTTCTCCAACAATTAATGCTTCTTTGTTAAAATAGTTTACACACATTTTTTCGAGTGCTTGCATAATCGGAGGTACAACAGATGATATAATAATTCCTGTTATATCTGAAAACTTAAGTCCTTTGAAATCAAAAAGAGATTTAAACAAGATAGCAAATTCATCTTCTGTTTTATGTCTATCTGTCTTAATTCTCCACTCATGCTTTAGTTTACCTTCATCAAAAACACCTAAAACTGTATTGGTGTTACCTATATCAAGAACAAAAATCATCTTGTTCACTCCTATACCTCTTTAAAGTTATGTTTAATATAACATAAGGTGATTATAAAGAATAAAGAAAGAACCTTTCTTTTAATAACAGAAAGGTTCTTTCTTAATAAACATTAGTCTTTTTTCTCTGAATCTTCCTCAGGTTTTTCTTCTAAGTTTTCTTCAGTTATTTCAGTTGAATCTGATCCTTCTGTTGCTACATCTTGATCTGACTCTTCTGCTTTTATATCTTCAATCGATTTGATTTCAGCTGATTCGTCAGTCGCTTCTTCTATCAATACTGGCTCAGGCATAACTCCGTCATCAAATAATGATTTGATTTCTTCTGCATCAAGCGTTTCAACTTCGAGTAACTTTTTAGCGATTGTTTCAAGTTGCTCTTTATGTTCAGTTAAAATTTGTTTAGCATGATCGTAACAGAAATTAATAAACTTCTGTGTTTCAATATCTATTTGATGTGCAATTGCATCACTATAACCTGAATCATTTTGAATATCACGGCCTAAAAATACTTGATCTCCGCCTGATGTAAACTGAGTAGCACCTATTTTTTCACTCATTCCAAATTCAGTAATCATTTTATTAGCGATTGCTGTTGCACGTTGGAAGTCATTTGACGCGCCTGTACTTACGTTGTCCTTACCAAAGATGATTTCTTCAGCGACACGTCCGCCAAGTAAACCTGTAATTTTATCAAGTAACTCTGGCTTTGTATTAATAAAGCGATCTTCTTTAGGTAGCATAACTGCGTATCCACCTGCTTGTCCACGTGGAACGATTGTTACTTTATGAACTGTATCAGCATCATCTAAGACCATACCAATAACAGTGTGTCCACTTTCGTGATATGCGACAATTTGTCTTTCTTTTTCTGATACAACACGGCTACGTTTAGCAGGACCTGCAATAACACGGTCAATTGCTTCATCTACTTCTAACATAGAAATACCTTTTTTATTATGTCTTGCAGCTACAATTGCTGCTTCGTTAAGTAGGTTTTCTAAATCTGCCCCTGAAAATCCAGGTGTTCTCATTGCAATCACTTTTAAATCGATATCTGGTAACAAAGGTTTATTACGTGCGTGAACCTTAAGAATTTGTTGTCTACCATTAACATCTGGGTTGTTTACAGGAATTTGCCTATCGAAACGACCTGGACGTAGTAACGCTGGGTCAAGAACGTCTGGACGGTTAGTTGCTGCAATAATAATAACATTTTCATTTTCGTCAAATCCATCCATTTCAACAAGTAACTGGTTTAGCGTTTGTTCACGTTCATCATTACCTCCACCAACACCAGCTCCACGTTGACGACCAACAGCATCTATCTCATCAATAAATACGATACATGGCGAATTTTTCTTCGCATTTTCGAATAAATCACGAACACGCGACGCACCAACACCGACAAACATCTCAACAAAGTCAGAACCACTAATTGAGAAGAATGGCGTTCCTGCTTCACCTGCAACTGCTCGAGCTAATAGCGTTTTACCTGTACCAGGCGGTCCAACTAATAAAACACCCTTAGGAATACGGGCACCAAGTGCTTGGAATTTACGTGGATCTTTTAAGAATTCCACAACTTCTACTAACTCTTGCTTTTCTTCATCTGCCCCTGCGACATCTGTAAAACGAACTTTAGCTTCTGCTTCTGTTGAGAGTTTTGCTTTACTCTTACCAAAGTTCATCATTTTACCGCCACCTCCACCGCCACCTTGAGCGCGTGTAAAGATGATAAAGAAAATTAAACCTATTAATATAAAGGGAACTGCTACTGTTAACATACTAACTAGAGCACTAGGTTGTTCTTCTTCTGCAAACTTAATGATGCCTTGCTCCTCTGCAGTTGTAGTAACCTTAGCTACAATATCAGTATTATCAGGTATTTGAGTAATAAATGGACGTTTATCCTTCTCTAATACACCTGTAATTCGCATTATTTTATTTTTAGGTTGCATCGTCATTTCTGAGATTTCGCCTGCTTCTAAAGCTTGCGTAAATTCTTGCATATCAAACTCTTTAGGTTGTTCATTTCCATTCATTAACATTGTAATTGTAAAAATAACACCTAAAATTATGATTACATATAAAGCCACTCCACCACGATTTAAACGTTTCATCCTTTACCTCCTCCCAAATTGGGAAAAATTATTGTACACCTTGTTATAATCTATTCTTTTTAGACAGTTATTTATTCTAATTACCATTTCCTTACTGATATGAGCTAGCTTTTATTCTTACTCTTCTAACTCTGAGTAAATCTCAGGTTTTAAAACACCTATATAAGGTAAATTGCGATACCTTTGATTATAGTCTAAACCATAGCCAACTACAAATTTATTAGGCACTTCAAATCCTACAATATCTGCTTTGATTTTAGATGTTCTATTGTCAGGCTTATCTAGTAAGGTAACTATTTTAACTGATTTAGCTTTTCGGTATTTGAATAAATTCACTAAATAACTGAGAGTTAAGCCACTATCAATTATATCCTCTATAATTAGTAAGTCACGTCCTTCAACTTGAGCATCTAAATCTTTTACGATTTTCACTTCCCCTGAAGACCTTGTACCACTTCCGTAACTAGAAACATCCATAAAATCTAATTCTAAATGTGTATCAATATGCTTAATTAAATCTGACATAAAAGGTAATGCACCTTTTAATACTCCTACAACTAAAGGATATTTTCCAGCATATTCTTCTGTTAATTGTTTACCTATTTTCTCGCATACGTTTGCTATATCTTCTTCTGTATAAAGTGTATATTCAATATCGTTCCTCATAAGTTCCTCCTAGATTAAGACGGCTGAATTCTAGTTTTATGTATGGTGGTTTTCCTAATGCATTTTCAGGCAAACCTTTAACCAAACCAATTAACCAAAGTACTTCATCATTATTATCTGTCACAACAATTAATTCATCACGCTTTTTTCTTGGTATTTTTTTATCTATTAAAATATCTTTAATCTTTTTACTACCATTTAAACCTTCCCAAGTAATTCTGTCACCTGGTTGTCTATTTCTTATTTTTAGTGGTAATGTCACACTATTTTTTTCCAAGTAAAAAACATTTGGATCATCTGTCTTTACATCAACGAGGTTTTTGATCAAACTACTTGTTAAAAATGTGTTGTTTTTTAACTCTAGCTTTTCTCCGATATTTATTTTAAGTGGATAAAATTGATCAGACGTTTCAATTTGCTTGAAATAAAAATGGATTGTATCATAAGATTTTTCCAATTTTAAACCAAGTGGAAAATCTAAAATATGATTTGAATTTCCTTCATTTACTAACTGCATAAAGATTGCTTCATGTTCATATGATAATATACCTTCTCTATTTTCATAAAGATAGTCTAATGTTAGTTGATATACTCTTCTTTGTAAAGGTTTCGCTATCTTTCTAAATTCTCTTCTATCTAGACTAACACCTTGAACTCTTGTTTTCTTGATAATTAAAGAATCAAACAGCTCCTTTGCTTCTTTTTCTAAATAATGATGATCTTCTTGTAGTTTCTCGCTCATTACTTGTGCTGTTTTAAACAGATTAGGATTTCTTTCTTGTAAAAGTGGAACTATCTTTTTTCGGTAATAGTTTCTTTCGTAATCAAGATCCTCATTAGAAGCATCGTAACGTGGGTCGATTTTATATTGTTTACAGTACGTCTCTATCATCATTTTATTAACACTCAGAAGCGGTCTAATTATTTCACTTTCATCTAAAGGCCGTTTTAAAGGAATTCCTGATAAAATTTCAGGACGTGTTACTTTTGCCAAAGCCATAAGCATCGTTTCAACTTGGTCATCAGCATGATGACCAAGTGCTAAATATTTCGCATTTGTTTTCTTTAATACTTTTTTATACACATCATAACGCGCTTTACGAGAAGCAGTTTGCTGACTTAACTTATACTTTTTAATATATGATTTAACATCTACATTGACTCGTTTAAATGGTATATTCCAATCTTTGCATTGTTTTTTTACATACTCACTATCGGCTTTGGATTCCTCACCACGCAATTGATGATCTATCGAAAGGGCAATAATCTCTATATTTAAATTCTCTTTATATCGATTTAAAAGATGAAGTAAAGCCATTGAATCTGGACCACCTGAAACACCTATTAATACAGTTGCTGGACCTTTAATAAGTTTATGTTTATCTATAAATGAAAGTACCTCTTGCTCCATAAACATCATCCTAATAAAGTTTTTTAATATTCTTTAATACCTTGTTTATTATATCACTAACTTGTCTTTAGCTTAAATATTATCCTCTTTTACCTTCAATTTTACTTAGTTTAAGTCTGATAGCTTTGTTTGACTCAAACTATATTTTCGTGTAATATGTTGAATTGTACTGATTTGGCGGTGTAGCTCAGCTGGCTAGAGCATTCGGTTCATACCCGAAAGGTCGTGGGTTCAATTCCCTCTGCCGCTATTTTTAAAAAGCACTTAAGCTCATTATGAGTTTAAGTGCTTTTTTTATAAAAATACGAGAACCCTTGTGTAATTAATGCTTGAAGCATTAATTACACAAGGGTTCTCTAATTCGTAAGTAATTATCTATTTAAGAACATAATCATGTCAAGAGTCTATTTATAGAAATTACTAGGAAAAACAATTATTGAATCTTTTAGAAGTTATGTTAAATTTATTAACCTCTTTTAGCTCCGCGTCCACCGCGCTTTGTTTCAGTTTGTTTCTTTAATGAAGCTAAACGGTCTTCAGAATCTTTTAGAAAATCATTTATTTTTGATTCAAAGTTTTCTGTACGTTCACGTGGGTTTTTTCGACGAACTGGTTTTTCGATTGCTTTTTTGATTGATAAACCAATTTTTCCGTCTTTTTCAACATTAATCACTTTTACAGTTACTGTTTCTCCAACTTTTAAGTGTTCATTAATGTCTTTAACATAGCTATCTGCAACTTCACTAATATGAACAAGACCAGTCTTGTTTTTTTCTAACTCCACAAAAGCACCAAAATTTGTAATCCCTGTAACTTTACCCTCTATCTTACTACCTACTTCAATTGACATAAAGAAAATGCTCCTCCTTGGAATGTATAGTTATTTTATATATCATTATAGCTAATAGTTTCTACTAATGTCAATATGATTGATTTGATTCTTTATAGTTTAGTCATTAGTTATAAAGATTAATTCACCTTTTTTAGATAAAAAATAATCTGTTCGAGCAAGTTCTAATATATAATCCTCATCATGTAATAATGCAATCTCTTCTTGTAAGTTTTTCTCTTCTTTTTCTAGCCTTACCATTTCTGCTTGCAATTCATTCGTTTCTTCTTTAATTTCAGCTTGCAAGGAACGTTGTTTAAAGTGATGAAATGATAAACTCCCGAGGATTAATACGACAAATAAAACAGAAGCTACGATACGTCTTTTAATTCTTTTTTGTCTTCGTTTTTCTTGTCTTAATTGAGCTTCATATTCTTTCATATAATCCGATTTTATTCGCGCAACTGTATCGTTTGTTTTATTCACGTACTAGTCCTCCTTTGGAAATTTCCCTTGAATAAACTGCTATATGCTATTAGTATACTATATATTCATAATATATGGTAATCTTTTTAAAGTAATTTATTCAATTTTTTCTTCTTGAATTATTTTGTATAAATCCACCGCTTCATCTTTTTTAACATGTTCTTTTAATTCTTTCACTTCTATTGTTAATAACGTTTGGCCAAACGTAATCTCAACAATATCATTTACTTCAACATTCGTTGAAGCCTTTGCTTGCATATCATTTATTTTAATTCTTCCTTGGTCGGCTACTTGTTTAGCTAATGGACGTCTTTTAATTAATCTAGAGACTTTCAAATACTTATCTAAACGCATTTTATCATTCCTTTTCTTTTGCTTTTTCCCAAAACAATTCTTTTTCAGCATCAGTTAAATCCAGTACTTCTTTATCTAAAGATTCTGCTCCTTCTTCAACTGCTTTAAAACGTGAAGTAAATTTATCATTTACGCGCATTAATGCAAGTTCTGGCACTATTTTATAATGGTTTGCTAAATCTGACATAACAAATAAAACATCTCCAAATTCTAATTCCATTTCTTTTTTATCCTGATTATTAATTGCCTCTTTAAATTCACTTAATTCCTCATCTAACTTATCCCATAAGTCACTTATATCAGTCCAGTCAAAACCGTTTCTTTTAACTTTATTAATAATTTCTGAAGTTTGTTGTAAGGCAGGAAGACTCGTTAAAATATTATCCAATATAGATTTTTCTTTTTTGCGTCCCACTTCTTTTGCTTTTATTGCTTCCCAGTTTGCATTAATTTCTTCAACAGAATTAACTACTGTTTCATCAAATACATGCGGATGTCTGCGAATCATTTTGTCATTGACTCGTTTAATTACATCATCAATTGTGAAATAACCTTCGTCAGCCCCAATTTGGCTATGTAACATGACTTGTAAAAGAACATCACCGAGTTCTTCTATAATATTTTCATCATCCTGATTATTTATCGCTTGAATCAATTCATATGATTCTTCAAGTAAATATTTACGAAGTGATGAATGCGTTTGTTTTTTATCCCATTCACAACCATTTGGTCCACGTAATGTTGCAATTGTTTGTTTTAAATCAGTAAATGTGTGACGCAAGTGTTCAGTCGTTGGTGGAACGTAAACCGACATTAAATTATCTAATTCCAATTGGTGATCTAATTTGTATAAAGGAACTCTTCTAATTTCTTCATTCTCACTTCCCACAGATTTTACTATGACCACTTCGTATTCTGGATCTAAATCTTCTAATAATGCTAATTTTACTTCTGAAGCGATATAAGTATCATACACTTGAGCAAATATAATATGCTGATGATAATTCAATGTGTCTCTTGAAAACTTTGTACCATCAACAAGTTGAAATCCATCTATTGGATCTATTTTTAACGTTGTAAAAAGATCATCTAAAAAGCTTTTTCCACCTTTTATTTCCACTGAAATGTCTGTTTGGTTTAGTAATGTTTGTACCGTTTGCTCGGCAACTAAAGGATGACCTGGTACAACATAAATGATGTCATTTTTTTTTGCTTTTTCTATTAATTTGTCAGCTATGCTGGCATAGACATCAACAAACTCTTCTTGTTCTGTATAATAATTATCAAATGAAGAAAATTGAACATCTTCATCCATTAATTCTTTAATAACCGGATGTTCATTTGTTCGGCTATATATTTCCTTTTTTGTATTTAATAAATATCTATATATACCTAAGGGTAATTGATTAATATCTCCTGCCCCGAGGCCAATTATTTTAATACTCATCAACTTCACCTGCTCTTAACTTTTGATATTTTTTCTAACTTTAAAATAATCTGAATAAATGGTAAGGCACTTAATTGTCGTTTAGATAAAGCGTTATATCGAAGGAAGAAAAATAAATATATCATAGCACCTATAGCAACAATTGCAGCAATATAAACAAACAACAATAATCTGGATGTTAAAAAAAGATCTCCAAATAAATATTTTAAGATAAGTAAACCGCTTGCCATGCCTATATTTGCCAAAATAAACGCTCGCCAATTAATCATTGTAAAAAAAGATAAATTTGTTAGTTCATCTTTTAAGATGCGTAAACTTAGTACACATAAAAATAATAAACTGATAATTGTTGCAAACGAACTACCCAGAATCCCTAGTTTAGAAACAAGTAGATAATTTAATAGATACTTTATAATAAACATACTGATAATTAATAATGTTACTTGTTTAAAATATCCATAACTTTGCAAAATCGCATTTGAAGTTACTGCTATTGAACCTAACAAGATAGCTAGCATTAATATTTGTAAGCTAAAAGTACCATATGTATTTTTAAAAAGTAATAAATTAACTTCTGGCAAAATAATAATAAGTCCCAGTGTTGCACCTGCAGCTAAATAAAAACTAAAAGTTAATGTATCTTTGATAACTTCAGTTGCTTCTTTTTTTCTTGCGATTTCTGGAACTAAAGCTAATGCAAATGATGAACCAAGTACTGCACCAAATTGAATCAGCGGCTGACCTCGGTCAAATACTCCTTTCATTTCCATTGCTTCCTTTTCGTTATATCCATAATTTATTAGTTCTGGTACAAGTGTGAACACATCAGCAAATTGTAGTAACAGTAATATCATGTGGTTTAAAGCAGCTATAATGCCAAACATAAAGAGTACATTTATAAAATAACGCCATGGCACCTTGCTTTTAACGATAGACTTATTTTTTTTAGTCTCTTTAAATTTAAACACATATAAAGTAAATGTACTAATAACGCCTCCAATAAGCGTAGCATAAACGGCCCAAGTCCCGATACTATATATATTAAATATTTCTTTACTAATTAAAATTGCCGTTATAATTATGATTGAGACTCTAAATAATTGATCAAAAAGTTGAGAATAGGCAGTAGGGCGCATATCACCTATCCCTTGAAAGTAACCCCGGTAAAAAGATACAAGTGGGATTAATAAAAATCCCAAACTCATTAATTGATAACTAGACGTTAAGTTCATATCGCCAACTAACTTTGCTAAATCAGGTGCAAAAATAAACATACTACTAGCTAAAATCAAGCTAAAGCTAAATAAAATAACTAAAATTGGACGTGTAAAATTGATAAAAGTTAATGATTCCTTTACTGCTTTTTGTTCTACTGCAAGTTTTGAAACTGCTGCAGGAAACCCATATAAAGATAACATCATTAATATGCCTATAAATGGATACATTTGTTGATAAATATAATAACCAAAATCACCTGTTAAGTTTTGAAGAGGAATGCGGTAAAGAGCACTCAAGACTTTACTTAACATACCAGCAATCATTAATATAAGTGCTCCTCTAAAAAGATGATTATCTTTTACCATTCATTCACCTCACAACTTCATCTTTAAGTGTTAGACGTTTCAACTTCTTCTACTCGGTTGATATGTGTCATCTCTTCAATAAATTTAATGATTTTTTCATAACGTGCCGTTTTTGTTTCTTTATTATTAAACGCAAAAATAATTTTCAATTGATTATTTGCTGTTCCTAAACGAACAGAACGCCCGTATTCGTTAGCAAGTTCAAATAATTTAGTCCCATCAATATCTTGGCTTCTTTCTTTTGTTACAAGTAATTCAATTTCTTTTTTTGTTTCACTGACCAATTCAATACGTTCTTTTTTAGCTAGCATTTTTAATTTTGAAACTAAGATCAAGAATTCTACTTCATCTGGATAATTACCAAAACGATCCATCAATTCATCTTGTAGATCTGTTACATCCTCATTGGAACTTAGTGTTTGAAAACGTTTATACATATCTATTTTTTGCTGTTCATCTTCAATATATGAGTCTGGTATATAAGCATCGACAATTAAACCAAGTTCCGGATTAAATGGCTCTACAGGTTCAATTTCTCTTCCTAACTTCCTAGCATCAATTGCTTCTTTAAGCATTTGTGAATATAAATCAAATCCAACTGAGTCAATAAACCCATGTTGAGCAGCACCTAATAAATTCCCAGCTCCTCGAATCGATAAATCACGCATCGCAATTTTAAATCCAGAACCAAGTTCAGTAAACTCTTTAATTGCTTGAAGTCGTTTTTCAGCAACTTCGTTTAAAACTTTGTCTTTTTGATACGTAAAATAAGCATAAGCAACACGGTTAGAACGACCGACTCGCCCTCTTAATTGATAAAGCTGACTTAATCCCATTCGATCAGCGTCATAAACGATCAACGTATTTACATTAGGTATGTCAACTCCTGTTTCAATAATTGTCGTACTTACTAACACATCATATTCGCCTTCTAAAAATCCAAACATAATATTTTCAAGTTCCGTTTCATTCATTCTTCCGTGAGCAATTGCAATACGGACTCCATCGACTAATTCGTTTATTTCTTGGGCAATTTTTTCAATATTTTCAATCCGGTTATATAGTAAAAATACTTGACCGCCTCTTGCTATTTCACGCTCTATAGCTTCTTTAATAAACATAGGATTTCTTTCTAAAACATACGTTTGAACAGGAAATCTATTTTCTGGAGGTGTCTCTATAATTGATAAATCTCTAATACCTAACATTGACATATGCAATGTTCGTGGTATTGGTGTTGCAGTTAAAGTTAATACATCAACATTCGTTTTTATTTCTTTGATTTTTTCTTTATGTTTTACTCCAAAACGTTGTTCTTCATCAACTATGAGCAAACCTAAATCTTTATAGATTATATCTTTAGAAAGTAAGCGATGAGTTCCAATTACAATATCTACTCGGCCTGTTTTAAGCTTAGCGATTGTTTCAGTTTGTTGTTTTTTTGTACGAAAACGGCTTAACAAACCGATTTCTATTGGATAATCTTGAAAACGTTCGACAATTGTTTGGTAATGTTGTTGTGCAAGAATCGTTGTTGGTACGAGCAATGCGACTTGTTTTCCTTCTGATATTGCTTTAAATGCCGCACGAATTGCCACTTCTGTTTTTCCATAACCAACATCTCCACAAAGTAAACGATCCATTGGTCGCTCTTTTTCCATATCTGTTTTTATTTCTTCTATACTTGTAAGTTGATCAGGTGTTTCTACATAAGCAAATGAAGCCTCAAAATCTGTTTGTAATTCAGAGTCTTCATCAAATGCAAATCCTTTTTGAGCTTGTCTTTCAGCGTACAATTCAATTAAGTCATCAGCAATATCTTCTACCGATGTTTGAACTTTATTCTTTACTTTAGTCCACTCAGTTCCACCTAATTTGTAAAGTTTTGGTTGTTTGCCTTCAGACCCTACGAATTTTTGGACTAAATCAATTTGATCAATTGGTACATAAAGGCGATCATCTCCAGAATATTGAATGAGCATATAATCTTTGTGATTGTCTTTCACGACTAATGTTTCAATACCCACATACCTTCCAACTCCATGATTCCGGTGAACAACGTAATCACCAATGTTAAGTTCTTGATAATTTTTAATTCTTTCAGCATTTGTGATATTATGTTGCTTTCTAACTTGTCTTTTTTTCTTTTTAAATAATTCACTCTCTGTAATAATAGCTAACTTAGATGTTGGGAGTTCGATTCCCTTACTCATATTACCTAGACTAATGACTTGTTTATTTAAAGGTAATTCTAGTTTCTTGGCAATTGGTAATTCAATTTCATAATCTCTTAAAATTGACTGTACTTTGTTGGCTCGTTCACTATTAGGTACAAGGATAATGACTGAATATTCCGCCTTGCTCCACCGATCTAATTCTCCTTTAAGTAAAGGCATCTGTCCGTGGAATTCTTGCATCGTTCGAGTCGATACATTAATAATTTGTTCTGGTTTCGTATTAGCTATATGACGCATAAATACAGATAAGTATATTTGCTGGTGGGACATATGTTTTCTAATCGTTGAAAAATCATAAGAAAAAGTCATGTTTTTCATTAAAAAATTCATTTCAAGTGAATGATTATACCAATTAGCTTCTTCTAAATCTAATTGATTAGCTGATTCTTGGATTCGACTCATTTCATCTAAAACAAGAATGGCATCTTGTGCTAAATAATCTAGTAAGCTTGCGGGTTTATCATAAAAATAAGCATTATAAATAGACGTCTCTGGAAAATTCTCTCCTGCTTTAAGACGTTCTATATCATAAGTCATAGATTCAATTAGTTTTTCTTTAGAAGATTTTGTTTTAAGTGAAGTAATTGTATCACTTAGTAATTTTTCTAGCTTTTCTCCAGCGCTCATTAAATTTTCTTTCGTTAATAATATTTCTTCAGCCGGATTAATAATTATACTTTTCACTTGTTCAAGCGATCTTTGTGTATCTGCATTAAAATAACGGATTGAGTCTACTTCATCATCAAAAAGTTCAACTCTCACAGGATATTTTTCAGTCATTGGATACACATCAATAATACCACCTCGTACACTAAATTCACCTGGTGTAGTTACCATTTGCACACGTTTATATCCCATATTAATAAAGAATTGTAAATAAACATCTAAATCAATCGAACTATTTTCTTCAAATGTTAATTGGTATTTTTCCCACATTTCTTTAGGAGGTAATATTCTTTTTAATCCTGCTATTGGAGTAATAATTATTTTTGCATCTCCATTTAAAATAGCAGACAAGGTTGTCATGCGCTCACTCCGCATTTCTGGACTAGCAGTAGCTATTTCTGAAGTAATGAGTTCATTGACTGGATATAAATAAATGTGCTCTTCATTTGCTGATGCGATTAAATCATCATATAACTGTTGTGCTTGGTTTAATTGATTAGTGACAATTAAGATTTGTCTATTTGTTTTTTTCTGGATAACTGAAGTAAATAAACTTCGTGATGGGCCGGTTAATCCTGCAACAAGTTGCTCTTTATAATTTTCATTTAACCCACTTGTTACACTTTTTATATTCGTATCTTCTTTTAAATAATTATAGATACCTTCCATCGTCAAAACCTCCTCCATTTAAAGTTATAGATAAGCCAAAAAGCTTTGGTTCTTTACCAAAGCATCCCTTACTCATATTTAATTAAATTTATTCATTGTGGCTAAAAATGATTCTTCTAACCAATTTTCACATGCATCACTCGAAGTTAAAACACTATGTGCAATATCTTCACTCTGTTCTTTTGAAAACGGGCGAAGAACATAATCAACAATTGCCATTGCGTTTGTGGGTCTACCAATCCCTACTCGTATGCGATTAAATTCTTTAGTACCCAAATGATCGATTAATGATCGAATTCCGTTGTGGCCGCCATGACTGCCTGTTTTTCTAAGTCGTATTTTTCCAGTAGGCAAGTCTAAATCATCATAAACAACTAATAAATCTTCCAGTGAAGCATTATAATAATCCATCAAAGGCTTAAGAGCTTGCCCCGATAAATTCATATAAGTTTGAGGCTTTACAAACATTACTTTTTCACCCTTAATAAATTCAATTGCATAATCTGCTTTAAATTTATGTTTATCTAATTTGATAGCATGACGTTTTAACAATTCATCGATGACAAAAAAACCTGCATTATGTCGTGTTTTTTCGTATTTTTTTCCAGGGTTACCTAACCCCACTATTACCTTCATTATATTCTTCCTTTATTAATTATTATAAGATTAAATACAAGAATCCCTCCAAATAAGAGACGAGCTCTTACTTAGAGGGTTAATTATTTATATTTTAATTTAGTCTTCTTCTTCTTCTTCGTCTTCTTTGTCTCCGCCAACTAATTCAGGCTCGACACTTAAATCAACTTCTTCAGTTGATTCTTCTTCCTCTTCTTCTGGAGGTAAGACTGTAACGATTGTCGCTTCTTGATCATCTAAGATTTCATACTTATCTGAAACAGGTAAATCACTTACTGAAATACTATCGCCAATATCTAATTCAGAAATATTTACAACTATTTCTTCTGGAATATCACGCGGCATTGCACGTACTTCTAATTCATAAGATGGCTGCTGAACAATTCCACCCTCTTTAGAACCTAATGCTTCACCTTCAAGATGAACTGCAACATTTACATCCATTGATTCTGTCAAGTTAACAACATAGAAGTCGATATGTGTAACATCACTTGTTACAGGATCTGTTTGGTATTCATGTAACATAACATCTACATCTTCACCTTCAACATCCAATGTTATAATCGCGTTTCGCCCTTCATCACGAACAGTTTTAAGTAATTCAATGCTTTCTACTGCTATTGTTGATGGCTCTGTACCTTGACCGTAAATAACCGAAGGGATAAATCCTCTTCCTCTAATACTTTTTGTTGCTGATGTTTTTAAATCATGTCTTTTTTCTGCTTTTAACTTAATTGCCATTATAATTTCCTCCATCTAATATAGATATAATTTTTTGTTCGTTTCACCGAACTATTTTATGAATCAAATAAACTACTAACTGACTTATCGCTATTAACTCGTAAAATTGCTTCACCTATTAATGACGCTACTGACAACTGTGTAATCTTATCAGTTAACTGTGAATCTTGTAAAGCAATTGTATTCGTAACAACTAACTCTTTTATTTGAGATTCTTCAATTCGTTCGATTGCTGGTCCTGATAAAACAGGATGTGTACAACAAGCATATACTTCTCTTGCACCTTTTTCAATTAATGCATCAGCTGCTAATTTAATCGTTCCTGCTGTATCGATAATATCATCGATAATAATAACTGTTTTCCCTTTAACATCTCCGATAATGTTCATTACTTCTGAGACATTAGGACGTGGACGTCTTTTATCAATAATACCTAATGGAGCTTTCAAACGGTCCGCCATTCTTCTTGCACGAACTACGCCTCCATGATCTGGTGAAACAATGACAAGATCTTCTAGATTTTTCTTAGCAAAATAATCTGATAGAATAGGTACAGCCTGCAAGTGATCGATTGGTACATCAAAGAATCCTTGAATTTGTGGGGCATGTAAATCTAATGTAATAATTCGATCTGCTCCAGCAGTCTCCATTAAGTTAGCTACTAACTTAGCAGTAATTGGTTCACGTGATCTTGCTTTTCGGTCTTGACGTGCGTAACCGTAATAAGGCAAAACAATATTAATTGTTGCAGCTGAAGCACGCTTCAATGCATCAATTAAAATATAAAGTTCCATTAAATTTTCATTCACTGGATTTGAAGTTGATTGTACAACATACACATCACAACCGCGCACACTTTCTTCAATGTTAATTTGAGTTTCATCATCACTAAATTTTGAAACTGTGCATTTCCCAAGAGGGACTCCTATATGTTCAGCAATTTCTTTTGCTAAAGCTCGATTTGAATTTAAAGTAAATAGTTGTAAATGTCGATTAGATCCATTGTTGCATTGAGATGACATAAATAAAGCCTCCATTAATAATTTTAATTTTTCTTGATTATTCTATTTACATAACCTTCTTTATTCTCTTGTCTTGCTCTAGCAATCGCTAAACTTTCTTTTGGTACATCTTTGTTAATAGTAGAACCCGCTGCAACATAAGCTCCTTCTTTAATAGTGACTGGTGCTAAAAGATTTGTGTTACAACCGATAAATGCATTCGATTCAATTTTAGTTACGTGTTTTTTAACACCATCATAATTTACAGTGATTGAACCACAACCAATATTTACATTTTCGCCTACTTCAGCGTCACCGAGATAGGTTAAATGCGATACTTTAGTGTGATCACCTAAAGAGGTCTTTTTAAGTTCTACAAAATTACCTACTTTAACGTCATTTCCAACTTCTGTTTCTGGACGAATATTTGCAAATGGTCCTACGTTCACTTGATTACCTATTTTACTATCAGATACGACACTTTGTCTAATTACTGATGCGTTTCCGATACGACAATTTGTTATTTCGCTATTTGGACCAATAACTGCGTCAGATTTAATTGAACTATTACCTTTAATTATTGTACCTGGATAGATTGTTACATCTGATTCAATTTCTACATCAGGACCAATATATGTATGATCAATATCTGTTATTGTGACACCGTTTCTTAAATGCATTTTATTTATACGACGTTTCATAATCACTTCTGCTTCTGCTAAAGCGACACGATCATTTATACCGATTGATTCTTCTTGATCTGGCATTAGATAAGCACTAATTTTCTCATTTTCTTTTTTAAGTATTTCAATGACATCAGGCAAGTAATATTCGCCTTGCGCGTTATCATTATCTACTTTTTCTAAAGCTTCAAATAATGCTTGGTTATCGAAACAATATGTTCCTGTATTTATTTCATTTACACTTAATTCTTCTTCATTTGCATCTTTATGTTCAACAATACGACTGACATTTCCTGATTCATTACGAATAACGCGACCATAGCCTAAAGGATTATCAATTTTTGTTGTTAAAACTGTAGCTTTTGATCCTGTTTTCTCATGATAATCAAATAATTGTTCGTAAGTTGCATCTGTAATCAGTGGTGTATCACCACAAACAACAATTGTTGTGCCTTCTTCTTTTGAGAGTGTTTCTTTTGCTTGGATAACGGCGTGGGCTGTTCCCAGTTGTTCTTCTTGGATAACAAATTCACTTTTTGAACCTACTACTTTACTTACCTCTTCTGCACCGTGTCCTACTATAGTAACAAGTTTTTCAATCTTAGATGGGGCTAATGCTTCGATGACATACTGAATCATTGGTCGCCCTAATATTGGATGAAGTACCTTGTATAACTTTGATTTCATACGTGTTCCTTGACCAGCTGCTAGTATAACAGCATAACGTTTCATCTAAATGTTACCCCCATTCTTAATCTACATTATAAAATAATAACGTAGATAACATTTGATTTCAATAATTATCGCTAGTTTTAGCTAATTTTCTTATTTTTAAAGATTAGAATATTTTTTAATATTTTCTAAGTTATAGTTTATAAATAGATACCTACTCATTTTAACACATTTTTATAATAATTCATGTTTATTTAACGATTTATTTATGAAGTTTGATAAATAGAGCCTTGATTAACAGTTATTTCTTTTAATTCAGCATCAACATTCTTCACATTAATGAGTGATGTATAGCTTTTTATAACACGTTCATCCTCTTCATCTTCTGCCTCTGCTAAAACTCCAATAGCCACAACTTTTGCTTTAAATTCTTTTAATAAATCAACCATTCCAGTAATTGTCCCGCCTGCTTTCATAAAATCATCAATAATACAGACATTTAAATTTTCTTTAAGGTTTCTCTTTGATAATACCATTGTTTGAATACGGCGTGAAGAACCGGAAACATAATTAATACTCACTGAAGACCCTTCAGTTACCTTCGGATCTCTTCTAATAATTACAACAGGTACATTTAAGTAACTTGCAACTGCGTAGGCTAACGGGATTCCTTTAGTTTCAACAGTTACTACTGCATCTATTTTTATGCCCGAAAATACAGACACAAATGCACGTCCTATTTTTTTAACAATCTCGGGATCTCCTAATAAATCACTCATGTATAAATAACCACCTGGTAAAATTCGAGCTGGATCAGCAAGCTTTTCACAAAGCGACTGGATAAAAGCTTCATTATTCTCTTTTGAAAATACAGGTTGATAAATTACACCACCACTTGCACCAGATACTCTTTTTAGCTCTCCAATACCTTCGTAAATAAACATATCATTTACAATATCTAAGTCTTCACTAATCGATGATTTGGAAGCTGAATATTGATTTGTAAAATAAGATAACTGGATACGTTCATAAGGCGAATTCAGAAAATAATTGACTAAACATACTACACGTTCACTACGCTTCATATTTCAACCTCACATCCGAATCTTTTTTTAGTTCTATTTACTTTATTATGAAACTTCCCTGACTAAATAGTCAGGGAGATTTTCATTTACTCTAATGTTTTTAATGTTTTTTCTATTTCTTCCATTTTTTCTGCTGCTAACACCCAATCGCCATCTAATGTTGCTTGACGATATTCTTCGAATAAAGTTGATATTTCATTCAATGTTTTTTCAGATTCAATAAATGGCTCTAATGATTCACTTTCTTTTGTCTCTTCTTTCACTTCTTCTTCAGGTTCTTCTTTATCTTTAACATCTTTTGCATCATTTTCTGGATCGATTAACTCTATTATTTTAGCAAGTGATTTGTCAAAGTTTTCTTCCATTACAATATGTTCACCATAAGCCATTACAACTTGTTTAACTTCTGGTAATGAAGATTCGTTTGAAGACTCAATATAAATTGGTTCAACATATAAGACAGTGTCTTCAATTGGAATAACTAATAGATTACCACGAATAACTTCAGAACCTCCTTGTGACCATAAGTTTAATTCTTTAGATATTGTACTATCTTGGTTAATTCTGTTTTCAATTTGTTGTGGTCCATAAACGTTCTTTTGTTTAGGATATTTATAGACAAACATTTCTCCATATTTATCCCCATCATTTCTAACGCCCATCCAAGAAATCATGTTTTGACGTTTCTTCGGTGTGAATGGCATCATTAATACAAACTCTTCTTCATCGACATCGTCCATTTTCATCGTAACGTAATAAGGATCCATTTCGACATCTTTATTAAAGTATTTTTCAGTCGGGAACTGCCAAAAATCTTCACGGTTGTAAAACACTTCTAAATTAGACATATGATACGTTCCATACATTTTAGCCTGTGTTTTAAACATTACCTCTGGATAACGGAAATGAGCTCGGATATCATCTGGGACTTCTGTAGTGAGCAAGTCTGGCAACATACTTTGATATGTTTGTAGAAGCGGATCTTCTGCGTCAACTACATAAAATTCAACTTCACCTGTGTACGCATCCACTGTTGCTTTAACTGAGTTTCTTAAATAATTTTCCGTACCTTGATGTGCTTCTGAATATGGATAACGTTCTGCTTTTAAGTAAGCATCAATAATCCAAACTAAAGTTCCATCATCTCGAACAACAATATAAGGATCTGTATCATAATCAAAGAATGGAGCAATTCTTTGAACACGATCTTTAATATTACGCGTATCAAGCAATTGACTTTCTTTTGTCAATTGATCTGAAACAAGCATTCTTACTGATCCTTCACTCATAGCAAACAGCCATTTTTTATAGCCTGTTAAAGGAATCCCTGTTTCTGCTTCATAACGATTCGTCTCGTTTGCATCAGTTGTAGGATAATCGAACTCATCTACTTTTGTATTAGTAATTACGTTAGGATAAGGTTCTTCACCATAATAAATTTGTGGTCTTGTAACATCTAAAACACCCTCAGCAGGAACATTTTTCATTAAATATTCAGGCTGACCTTGCTTAGTTACTTTATTAACATGGCTCATTGCAATTCCGTAACCATGAGTGTAACGTAAGTTTTTATTAACCCAAGTTTGTGCTTGATCGGGTAAATCATCTGTGCTTAGTTCTCTTGCACCAATAAATACTTGTTCATAATTCCCGTCAATTTCATACCTGTCAATATCCATATCATTAAATTTATAATACGTTCTAAATGTTTGTAACTGATTATAAATATCGAGTAGTGGACGTGAATCGTTCAACCTAACATTATCAAGTGTTAATTTATTTCTTTCAACCATAGCTTCATCTAGACTCATATTTCCTGGATTTTCTTCTTCCTTGATTGAGTCTAAATCATAGGCTGCTCGTGTAAAATCTAAATTATGTTGTAAAAATGGTTCTTCTTTACTAAATTCATTCGGGGAGACAAGGAAATTTTGGACAAGTACTGAAGCAACTAAACTGAGTACGACTACCCCAATGTATAAACCTATTGGCTTTATAACTGCTTCGACTTTACCATTCATTAAGGATATAAATAACCAAATCGAAGCAATAATCGCAACGACAGCTAATACATATGCTTTTGGAATATTAATTAGTTGGTCTGTATAACTTAAACCGTGAACGACACTTTTTTGAAAGATATTTACTTGATTTGTTAAAAGTGTATCGTAACGGCCTAGAAAATGAATTCCTGCTAATAATAAGCCAATACTACCAATCGTAACTCCAAGATGAATCTGCGCAGAACGGTTCATACGGAACATATTATAAACTGAATATGCAGCCGCTTGAATAAGTAAAAAGAATATAGCTAAATTGAGTAATGTAAATAAAACAAATTGAATAAATGGTAAAATAAATATATAAAATGAAACGTCTTTTCCAAAATGGGGGTCTGCAATATCAAACGAAGTTGCATTTAAAAACTTCAGTGCTGGTTCCCACCCAACTCCTTGGACAATTAAACTTCCGATTAAACCTACAACAATTCCGCCAAATATCATTGCACTATAGATAAGTTTTCCATTTATTAAAAATGGGGGTAATTGTTCCTTATTAAAATGACTTATGTAAGACCTTCTAATCCAAAATAATGTTATAAATGTTAAAATACTAAATAATAAAAAGCCCACTATACCGAGTGTTGCTTTACTATAAAGGATTGTTGTATAAACAGAATCAAAACCGACCGATCCCATCCAAACATATTCTTTTAAAATTTTATAACCAGCTATTGCTGAAATAACTAATAACATTATAAATATAGTTCCAAATCCGACTTTTTTACTGAATTTTTTTAGTAATTCAGTTTGGTTATTGATAACCTTTTTTTTATCCAAATCCTAACCCCTCCATATATAATGCTCTTTCATTATAATAACAGATTCGCTATCTAATTTCTTATAAAAAGAACCAATAAAAAAGCTATTTAGACATTTATATAAATGTCTAAATAGCTTTTAATATAAAGAGTAGTTAAACTAACTACTCTGTTGCTACTTTACTTTTATCGCCTAAAAAATTAAGTTCTACTGCTTCAGTTAAAACATCTGCATAACTGTAAGATACTCGTTCAAACGCGTTCTCATCTTGGTCTAAATCAACCACAAACACTGCCGGGTAAGTTTCTGCAAGAATACCTGTGCGAATCACAGTTCTTCTGCGACCTCCGTTAGCAGTTAATTCAATACGCTTTCCTATACGATCTTCTAGTCCCTTTTTAATTTCGATTAAAGTTTTCACTAGAAACCACCTCACTATATCTAATTATAGCACTTCATTATAGTAAAGTCAAATCGAACTAGTCATTCAGTATAACAGTTATCGTTTTTATTTGTCAATAAGTAAATCTAGGATTTTAAAGTATTTTTAAAAATCGATTAGAAATCTTAGCATACTCTTCTATAGATATTGATTCACCGCGTCTTTTGGGGTCTATATCTATTTCAGTTAAGATTAGGCTAAGATCACTTTTAGTGATTTTTTCTTTATAAAATACACTTAAATTATTTAAAATTGTTTTTCTTCTATGCACAAAACTCGCGCGGATAATTTCAAAAAATAAATTCTCATCTTGTACATCAACGTCTTTTTTAGCTTTTAAATCTAAATGAAGAACACTCGATGTCACATTTGGTTGCGGTAGAAATACTGTCCGAGGAACTTCCATAACTATTTCTGCATTTGTATAGTACTGAACAGCTATTGTAAGTGAACCGTAAGCTTTTGTATTAGGTTTAGCTGCCATTCGCTCAGCTACCTCTTTTTGCATCATAACCGTCATCGTATCAATAGGTAATTTATCATGTAATAACCTTAATAATATAGGCGTTGTAATATAGTAGGGTAGGTTCGCTACGATATGGATTTTTTCACCTGGTGAAAACTCATTTTTTATAATACTTTCTATATCAGCTTTTAAAATATCTTCAAAAATAATTTTTATATTATCGTAAGGTTCTAAAGTAGATGCTAAGACAGGTTTTAGTCTTTGATCAATTTCAAAAGCAACAACTTTTTTCGCTTTTAAAGCAAGTTGTTCTGTTAACGAACCTATCCCCGGACCTATCTCAATAACATTTGAATCTGAATCAATACCTGCTGAATCAATAATGTGCGTTAAAATATTTACGTCGATTAAAAAGTTTTGACCAAGACTCTTTTTCACAGAAAAACGATGTTCTTTCATAATTGCTTGTGTTCTCGAAGGTGTTGCAATAAAATTAGTCATTATTTTTTTCACGCTCTCTCATACTAATATCTTTCATTTCTTTTATTAAATCTTCTTTTTGAATATTAAACATTGATAATCGCTTGAGTAATTGCTTTCCATTTGCATAACCAATTCTTAAGTTTTTTCCTAGTTTTTCTCGACGTTCTTTAGAGCCTTCGCCACCAACCAAACCGTATTTAATTAAATCATTTTTCGTAATTTCATTTATTTGTTTCAATTCGCGTTCGTAAACTTGACTGAGTGCTTTTTTAATTGTGTCAATCGAAGCGTTTTCTATGCCTAAATTATTAATTTTTGATTTATTATCACGTGCCTCATCTTGAGTTAAAAATGCATGTTTACATCCTGGTACATATCCTTCAACAATTCTCCTAATTCGTTCTCCTGGATAATCTGGATCCGTAAAAATAATAACCCCACGCTTTTCTTTAGCGTGAGCAATTTGGTTCAGTATTTCTTTATTAATTGCCGAACCATTTGTTTCAATAGTATAAGCATTCACCGCTTGATTTATTTTCATTGTATCATTTTTTCCTTCAACTACGATAACTTCTTTAATTTTCATTTCATTACCTCTTAATCGTTATTATGTTTATAGTGTATCAAAAAAACAAATACTCTCGCCACTTTAAAGAGACGAGAGTATAATTAATTCACTTATTTAATTTATTACTTTAACTGTTACTGCTTGGCGCCCAAAGCTATATGCTGCTTGTTTATTTGGAAAATGTAAATCAATTCTATTTCCTTTAATATCTCCACCCGTATCCCCTGCAATTGCTTCACCGTAACCTGAAACCCATACTTTAGAGCCTAGAGGAATGACACTTGGATCTACAGCTACAACTTTTTTATTAGGATTTGAAGATAGATTAATTCCTGTTGCTGTAATACCTGAACAACCTGTACACTCTGCTGTATATGCTGTTGCTTCCATTGTTTTTGTTTGTCCACCTGATGGTTCACTTGTTGATTTATTATTTTCTGTTTCTTTTGGTGTTACTTTTGTACCAATCGCAAGAACTTCTTCTTTTGCTTCTGATAATACTTTTTTATCAATTTCTGTTTTCTCTACTTCTTTACCATTTTCTAAAACGATGTTATAAGTTTTTTCTAAACTTCCTTTTTTACCTTTTTGAACAACTTTTTCTGTTCCTTTTTCTAACTTATCATCTTCTTTTTCTTTTGTTTTAAAATTAATTGATTCTTTTTCAGTAACTGTTTTTTCTGTTACTTCAGTTACTTTGATACTTGATCCTGCTTCAATTTGTTCTTCTTTAGCTGGTTTTACTTTATCTGCAGCTTTTACTTCGAAATCATGTTCAGATAAGATTTCTTCGACTGAACCACCTGTTGTCCAAACTGTTTCTTTTTCACCAGCGTAATTAACGGGTACTTCAAACGCTTTAGTCACATTAATTACTAGTCCCTCTTTAACTTTTGTTGAAGGAGCTTGAGAAACGTCATCTTCTTTTGAAAAGTCTAAATTTTCTTCTTTAAAAAATGTCTCAACATTATCTGCTGTAGAATGATATGTTTTCTCGTCACCATCTATAATAACTGTAATTTCTTTCGCTTTAATATGCTCTATTTTCATACCGTCTTCTAAAATTTCATCAACTTCATGTGAAAGTAAATCTTCTTTCGTTACATCTATTTCAAGGTCTTCTAATAAATCACCTACTGTATCATTAGAAGATTTTATTGTTTGTGAATTTCCATCTGCTGCGTAAGTAACTTCAGCTTTTAGTGCATCAGATATACCCCATACTGAAAAAACTACCACAATTAGTACACTAAAAATCGAATAACCAGATTTTGTTTTTAATGCAAGTAGTGGTTTAATAAAATTATTCATTAAATTCTCTCCCTTTTTTAAACATGACCATATTGTATAAATTAGGGAGATTTAAGTCAAAATCAATTACGTTAAGATTAGTTTACAGTTAGATGACATACAAATAAACCCTTTTAAATAAAGGGTTTATACACGTATTTATTAAAAAATTTTAGATGTTAAATACTTTTTTTGCGTTTTTTGTTGTGATTTCGGCTAACTTTTCTAATGATATTCCTCTTACTTTTGAAATTTCTTCTGCAATATAACGAAGATAAGCCGGTTCATTTCGTTTTCCACGATAAGGATGTGGTGTTAAATATGGTGAATCTGTTTCAATTAATAAACGATCTAAGGGAATTATTTTTGCAATCTCTCTTACTTCTGGTGCATTTTTAAAAGTAACTGGACCAGCGAGTGAAATATAAAAATTCATCTCAATATAATCTTTAACGTCCTCAATTGGACTACTATAACAATGCATTATACCGCCAACTTCTTCTGCATGCTCTTCAATCAAGATTTTTTTCACATCTTCGCTTGATTCGCGGTTATGAATAATTATTGGTAGTTTAACTTTTTTAGCTAAGTTAATTTGTGCTTTAAAAACTTCTTTTTGAATATCTTTAGACGATGTATCCCAGTGGTAGTCGAGACCCATTTCACCTAAAGCCACTACTTTAGGATGCTTAGTTAACTCTTCTAACCACTCTAATTTTTCTTTATTAAAATGAATTGCATCTACAGGATGCCAACCGACTGCTGCATATATATTTTCATGTGCTTCTGCGATTTCAATTGCTAAAGGAATCGTTTCATCATCAAAACCCACAATCGTCATGTGAGTTACTTCTTCATTAAATGCACGTTTAATAACTTCGTCCCGGTCCTCTTTATATTGTTTTGCATTTAAATGCATATGTGTATCAAATAACATACTCATCTTCCTTTCTTTTAAAAGAAAAAACCAACAGACTGCATAATGAGTTTGTTGGTTTAAAATTTAATTACTCTACTACAGAACCTGCCGGTAAGTCTTTATCTAATGCTGTTAAAACAAGATTTCCTTTACTATCTTTTGCAGATAGAATCATGCCTTCTGACATTTCGCCTCTTAATTTAACAGGTTTTAAATTAACGACACAAACTACCTTTTTGCCGATAAGTTCTTCTGGTTCATAATATTTTGCAATACCTGAAATAATTTGACGCTTTACCCCACCTAAATCAACTTGAATTTTAAGTAGTTTATCAGCATTTTCCATTTTTTCAGCTTGAATGACCTCAGCAACACGCAAATCTAATTTTGTGAAATCAGGAAATTCAATTTCTTCTTTTTGTGGTGTTATTAATTCATTTGTTACGTCTTCTGATTGAACAACTGAATGATTCATTAATTCTTTAATTTTTTCGATTTCTTTTTCCATGTCAAGTCTTGGGAACATGGGATCACCTTTGACTACTTTTGTTCCTGCTTTAATAAGACCTAGTTTATATAAATCTTCCCAATTAGTAATATTTGCATTGCTAATACCTAATTGTTCGAACACTTGATTTGGTGCTTCAGTTAAGAATGGCTTGAGTAAAATACCAGTAATTCGAAGTGATTCCGCTAAATGAGCCATTACATTTCCTAGACGTTCTTTTTGAGCTTCATCTTTTGCTAATACCCAAGGCGCTGTTTCATCGACATATTTGTTTGTTCGACTAATTAGTTTCCATATTGCTGAAAGTGAAACAGAAAACTCCATTTTATCCATTGTTTCTTCTACTTCTTGTACAACTTCTTTCATTGTTAGTTCGAGTTCTTTATCTTCTTTTATTTCACTTGTTACAAATGCAGGTATTTCACCTTCAAAGTATCGCTCAACCATAGCAACTGTTCGGTTTAACAAGTTACCAAAATCATTTGCTAAATCAAAATTTGTTCTTTCTACAAAAGCTTCTGGCGTAAAGATACCATCTGAACCAAATGGCACTTCTCTAAGTAAATAATAACGCAATGCATCCAATCCATATTCTTTTACTAATTCATCTGGATAAATAACATTACCTTTTGATTTAGACATTTTTCCATCTTTCATTAAAATCCAACCGTGAGCAAATACTTGCTTTGGTAATGGTAAATCTAACGCCATCAACATAATCGGCCAGTAAATCGTATGGAAACGAACAATTTCTTTACTCATCAGATGTACATCGGCAGGCCAATATTTTTCAAACTTGCCTTCATCATCTGTTCCATAACCTAAAGCAGTAATATAATTAGTTAATGCGTCTATCCAAACATAAACAACATGCTTAGGATCACTTGGTACTTTTATTCCCCAATCAAACGTTGTTCGCGATACAGCCAAATCTTCAAGACCTGGTTTAATGAAATTATTTAACATTTCGTTTTTTCGACTCTCAGGCTGAATAAATTCTGGATTAGCTTCATAATATTCAACTAAACGATCTGCATATTTACTCATTTTAAAGAAATAAGATTCTTCTTTTACTTTCTCTACAGGACGTCCACAGTCTGGACATTTACCATCATCTAATTGAAAATCTGTGAAAAAAGATTCACATGACTTACAGTACCATCCTTCATATTCATCTAAATAAATATCGCCCTTTTTTAAAAGCTGTTCAAATATTTGCTTTACGATTACTTTATGACGATCTTCTGTTGTTCTAATAAAATCGTCATTCGTTATTTTCAACTTTTTCCAAAGTTTTTTAATTTTTTCGACCATACTATCTACATATTCTTGAGGTGTTAATCCTGCCTCTGCAGCTGCATCTTGAATTTTCTGCCCATGTTCATCTGTTCCAGTTAAATACATTACATCATAGCCACGCAAACGTTTATAACGCGCCATAGCATCACCTGCAACAGTTGAATAAGCATGACCAATATGTAATTTTCCACTTGGATAATAAATAGGGGTCGTTATATAAAATGATTTCTTTTCTGTCATTAAATTACACTCCTCTTAAAATACGATACACTTTTTAAACTATTTCTATTGTAACTACTTTAGCATGATAATTCCATTAAGAAATTGCTAATAAATTTATCAGTTTCTATTTTTTGACTTTTTTGAGATTTATGCTACATTCTTATTGACACATTTTCAATTGATTGATAAGATTAGTATCATAAAAAGTTTTCACTAAAGATAGATTTTATTTATAGACAATCTTTTTTCTTAGTAAACTTTGTATGAAACTCCAATTAAATTAGTTTTTAAACAAAGGAAGGAGATTTGTTATGAAATCTACAGGTATGGTAAGAAAAGTTGACGAACTTGGTCGTGTCGTTATTCCGATTGAATTAAGGCGCTCTCTACACATTAACGAAAAAGACGCCATAGAAATTTACGTTGATGAAGATAAAATAATTTTAAAGAAATATGTTGCTAATATGTCTTGTCAAATTACAGGTGAAAGCACTGATGATAATAAAGCTCTTGCTAATGGTAAGTTAGTATTAAGTCCTGAAGGCGCTAAACAATTAGTAGAAGAAATAAAAAATCAATTCAATCTCTAAATTAAAACAAACACTTGGGTGTTTGTTTTTTTATTTTTTTACATGAATAATTTGATAGATATCTCTACGTGACATACCTCGGTCATTAGCAACTTCTTTCATAGCTGCTTTATTTTGCAACTCTTTTTTTTCTTCATAATATGACACGTGTTCAGGTATCGACAAATGACGCCACCATAAATCTTCTACTTCCACATGGTTAGAAGTACCTTCAACTATTAGACAACACTCGCCTTTTATTTCTAAATCTTTAATTCCTTCAATTACTTCAGCTAAACTACCTCTAATAAATTCTTCATATAATTTAGTTATTTCTCTAGCAATTACAACTTGTCTATCACCATATATTTTCATAAATTCACTTAAAGTATCTTTAAGACGATAAGGTGATTCATAGAAAATTTGAGTTCCTTTTAATTTTGCTAAACGAGTCACTTCTTCTTCACGATCTTTTTTCTTTCGCGGTAAAAACCCATAAAATAAATATTCATCTGTCGAAAGACCAGAACTGACAAGCGCACAAAGTGCAGCATTAGCACCTGGTAGAGTGACCACTTTTAAATTCTCTTCAATTGCCGCTCGCACTACATCATATCCCGGATCAGATATAGCGGGCATTCCTGCATCACTGATTAACCCTATGTCTTCACCTTTTTCAAGCTTTTCGATAAGTAAATCAATACGAGATTGCTTACTATGTTCATGATAACTAATTAAAGGTGTATGAATATCAAAATGGCTTAAAAGTTTCTTACTATGTCGTGTATCCTCAGCTGCAATCATACTTACTTCTTTTAACATTCTAACTGCTCGAAATGTCATATCTTCTAAGTTACCTATCGGCGTTGGAATGAGATAAAGAACACCTTGCTCTGTTTTTTCATAACTTTTTTGAATTTGCATAGACTCACCTCTCTTTTTAAAATCCATAAATAATACGTTTTGTTTCTTCTGTATAAGTATCATCATCATTGTACAAATATAATGGTGGTAAGATCTCTAAATCTGCTTTTCCATCCCTTACACCTTCAATTAGAATCATAATGGCTGGTCTACCTCGTTTTGAATAGATAAATTTAAGTCTTTTCGGTTCAATTTTATATTCTCTCATTAGTGTAATTAAATCAACTAAACGTCCTGGGCGATGAACTAGTGCAACCTTTCCGCCAGGCTTTACATATAATTTACATGCCTTTATAACATCTTCAAGCGAACAACAGACCTCATGTCTTGCGATTGTTAAGTGTTCATTTTTATTTTTTTCATTATCATTTGGCGTTTTAAAATATGGCGGATTACATGTTACAACATCAAAATTACTTTGTTGTAACTTTGGTTGGTGCTGCTTTAAATCTCCTTCAATGATATTGATTTGTTCTGATAAATTATTCATGGCTACTGAACGTGTAGCCATATTCGCTAAACGCTCTTGAATCTCTAAACCATATAAATTACCTCTAGTTCGTTTAGAGAGTAGTAAAGGAATAATTCCATTTCCAGTACATAAATCAAGTAATTTTCCTTTTTTTATTGGTACATATGCAAAATCTGCTAGAAGCAAAGCATCTAATGAATAAGAAAATATTGTTGGACTTTGAATAATTCGCATCGATTCATCAGACACTAAAAAATCTAATCGCTCATCATCTACTAATTCAGGCAAACGAATGGCACCTCCATAAGTAAAAAACTGTCTCTTTTAAATAGTAATTATACTATTTAGAGACAGTTTAATTCTTTTATATTTAATCAAACAATTCTAAACAAAATAAACAATCCCCATCTTGCCTTGGGCTTCCAAATTGCATGTGACAAATATGAAATCCTTCTTCATATATACGTGCTAAATTATCAAAACCTTCTCCTGGAAGATTTTCATCTGTATCTTCATTTTTATTTATTTTTACCCGTTTAATCTCTTGTTCATCTAGATAAGAACGCAAATGTTTGTTTTCCATAGACAATCGATAATTTTCTTCAAGTAAATCTGCTAGATTTCCTTTTAGTTTTTCAAGTTGTTCATATAACCCGCCAATTTGCTGTTCGATATCCGATACTTGCTCGAATACTTTCCTCTTATCCAATATGATTCACCTCATTATTTTGTTACCTAAAGAGAAATTATCTTCTGATCAATTAATTCATCTAATGTGTAATCAATAATTGTTTCTTCTTCTATTATTTTTATTTGAACGACTTGCTCTAACATATTTAAGTCAGTTACGTGACCTGCTCCAAATGGTGTAATTATTTTTTCACCAATATCAGGCATATCGCGTTTAGCTTGTTCATAATTATCGTTTTCATATTTTAAACAACACATTAATCTACCACATAAACCTGATATTTTAGCCGGATTTAATGACAGATTTTGATCTTTAGCCATCTTAATTGAAACAGGTTCAAAATCTCCTAAGAATGTTGAACAACAAAGCATTCTTCCACAAGGACCAATTCCACCTAATATTTTGGCTTCGTCTCTTACACCTATTTGACGTAATTCTATTCTTGTTTTAAATAATGCTGCAAGATCTTTTACTAAATTACGAAAATCAACTCTTCCTTCTGCAGTAAAATAAAAGATAACCTTATTACAATCAAATGTATATTCAACATCTACTAAATTCATTTCAAGTTTATGATGTTTTATTTTTTCAACACCTATATTAAAAGCTTTATTTGCAAGCTTAGTATTTTCCATCATCACTAATTTATCTGCTTCGGTTGCAATGCGCATTACTTCTTTTAATGGAAGAACAACGTCTTCCTCGTCCACTTTTTTATTTACTACAACAACTTCTCCGAATTCTACACCACGGATTGTTTCTACAATAACATAGTCTTCTAGCTTTATTTTAAAATCGCTTGGATCAAAATAATATATTTTACCTACTTCTCTAAATCTCACTCCGATAACTTCTATCATCCGAATTCACCTCTATAATTGAAGTACAAACTGTTCCATCAAAAGTGTTGGGTTTACATTTTGCTTCAGTTTTTGTTTCGTTTGCAACAGGGCATTCATTATTTGAAGTAATTTTTCTTTAGAAAAATATTGAACAGCTTTTTTTAATATTTGATCTGTTTTATTAAAAAATACAAGCGATTCTTCTTTACCCATTTGCATATAGATAATATCTTTAAACCCTAACAACAATAAGTCTAATCCATATTCTGTTTCTGTACGATTTGTAATTTTACTTAACCAATTTTGATGAAGATATGTATAGCGATTTTCATAATTAAAAACAACACTATCTATTAGACCTTCAGCTATTTTAATAATATCTTGGTATCTCTCATCTTCATTTAATTCAATTGCTTCATCTATATTAAAGGTAATAGCACTCATAAGTCTAGACTGTTGCTCTGTTAAATTAGATTCCACCATTTTTTTTTGCAATAATTTCGTATCTAATGGTTGTAAATCTATTAATTGACACCTCGACCGAATCGTTGGAATGATAGCTTGGACATTATCTGTTAATAATAGAGCCGTTGTTTCAACTAATGGCTCTTCTAAAAACTTTAACAAACGATTTGCTGCTTGATTTGTTAAAGTCTGTGCATCTTCAATAATATATATTTTACGAGAGGACTCTGAACTAGAATAAGAAAACTCTTTTCGTAAATAGTCGATTTGTTCATTCCTAATTGATTGTCCATCTTTTTTTATCCAGTGGATATCTGGATGATTTCTTGATTCAATTCGTTTGCAGACATGACAAACCTGACAAGGTTCTAAACCTTTTTTTTCTGGACAAAAAATTGTTTGAGTAAATAATACCGCTATTTCTAATTTTCCGGTTCCTCTAAGTCCTTGAATTAAATAAGCATGTGCAATTCGATTTTTTTTGATACTGTTCATTAAAATCTTACTTGCGATAGGTTGTACTTTTTCAAGTGAAGTCCAATTCATCATTAACAACCTTCCTTATCTTCAATACTTTAATTAAAAGCGAAAAAATGATTCGATAGGGAGTATGAAGACTGTAGCTCCTCCAACTTCAACTTTTACAGGTTTAGGTATATAAGAATCCGCATTTCCACCCATAGGTGAGATTGGGGCTACCATTTGTTCTCGCTGTGAACAATTATCTTTAATAATCGCTAATGCTTCATCAACGTGTTCATCTTCACAACCTATCATTAATGTTGTGTTTCCTTCTTTTAAAAACCCGCCTGTTGTAGCAAGTTTTGTTGTTTGAAAGTTTCCTCCACTAAAAGCTGTAATAAGTCGATTCGAATCTTTATCTTGGACTACTGCGATAATTAACTTCATGTGTTACTCCTCCTTTAACCTTTTAATTTAATTAATATTCTTTCAACTGTTTCAGATGTTACTTCTGGAATTGATTTTTTAGCATCAATTCGTTTAATTCTATCTGGATATTTATTTAATAATAAGTGATAACCTTCATAGACTTTTTTATGGAAGGTAAGTTTTTCTAAATCTAATCTATTCTTTTCTCTGTTTTCATTTTGTGCAATACGTGCTAAGCCTTCTTCAGGTTCAACATCAAAAAAGAGCGTTAATTCAGGATACAAGTCGCCAATAGCAAAATGGTTTATTGCCATCACTTCTTCCATTCCTATGCCTCTGGCGTATCCTTGATAAACTAAACTACTATCTATAAAACGATCACACAAAACAACTTGACCTCGCTCTAATGCTGGAACAATGACTTCGATTAAATGTTGTCGTCTAGCAGCTGCATAGAGTAGAGCTTCTGTTCTTTTTTCCATTTGAGTATTATTTGGATTTAAAATAATTTCTCTTATATATTCTGCTATAGGTATCCCACCAGGCTCACGTGTTACAAGTACACTATAACCTAAATCTGACAGCTCCTTATAAACAAGATCAAGCACTGTTGTTTTTCCAGAGCCTTCTCCACCTTCTAAAGTTATAAAATGTCCTTGCACGTTTAAATCTCCTTTTATATAGCTTCATTATTAATCTATAAATATAATCAAATTGTCGATTAACTCTATTCTACCATGTTTTACACTATTTTTTAATGATTGAAGCAATTTTTTATAAAATTGTCGCTTATAAGAAGAACCTCTGTACAAAAGTACAAAGGCTCACTTCTTAGTAATTAAAAAAACTTATACTTTTATCTTTATTTTTTAAATAACTTTCTCTTAGTTATACTCTAATTTAAAAGATTACTTATACTTCACGACGACCTTCTAATGACTTGGCAAGCGTCACTTCATCTGCATACTCAAGGTCCCCGCCCATCGGTAATCCATGAGCAATACGAGTTGTAATTATTCCCGAGGGTTTAACTAGCCTTGAAATATACATTGCCGTTGCTTCGCCTTCAATATTTGGGTTCGTCGCTAAAATAATTTCTTTTATTTTCTCATCTTTTAATCGACTAATTAAATCAGGTACATTAATATCTTCAGGTCCAATTCCATCCATTGGTGAGATTGATCCATGTAAAACGTGATAGGTACCATTAAATTCTTTCATTTTCTCCATAGCAATAACATCTTTTGAATCTTCAACTACACAGATAATTGATTGGTCTCTTGATTGATCAGAACAAACCGAACAAATTTCTTCATCAGTTATATGTCCACAAATTGTACAGTAAGAAAGTTCACGCTTTGCACTTACTAAAGCTCTCGAAAAATCTACCACATCATCTTCGTTCATATCAATAACAAAAAACGCCAATCTTACAGCTGTTTTTGGCCCAATCCCTGGTAATTTCATAAAACTGTCAATCAATTTGGAGATTGGTTCAGGATAATACATTCGAGTAGCCTCCCTAAGTCAGGCATTCAACTATTTAAAACATACCTGGAACATTTAAACCTTGTGTAAATTTACCCATCGTTGCTTCTGTTTTATCTTCGATTTGTTTCATAACATCATTCGTTGCAGCTAAAATTAAATCTTGCAACATTTCTATATCTTCTGGATCAACAACTTCTTCTTTAATTTGCACATCGATAATTTCACGGCTTCCATTTGCTTTTACCGTTACCATACCGCCTCCTGAAGATGCTTCAAACTCCAGCTCTAGTAAAGCTGCTTGTGCTTTCATCATATCTTTTTGCATTTTTTGCATCTGTTTCATCATACCGCCCATATTACCTTTCATAAATAATTCCTCCTTGTTTTTTAAATCATTCTTTGATTTCTAATAATTCATCTCCAACAAGCTTTCTAGCTTCTTCAATTAGTGGAGATATTGCTTCTTCTTGTGCTTTTTTTTCTGTTGCTTGATCATCAGGTTCATAATTACTAATATAATCACTACGCACTTGTTGCCAAGCAACCTCTGGAATAGGAATAATTTTTAATGCGTTTCCTAATGCATCTTCTAAAATTGATTCTACCATATCTTTATGGTCTAAAAACAGTGAACAGTGTATTTCATATTTAAATGCAACGATTAAAACATCATCTGAAGCGGCAACAGGCTTACTATCAATGATTGTTGCATGTGCGGGAGCATGAGCTCTTTTTAGCTGTGTTAAAAAGCCTTCCCAATTATTTGCAGTTGTTTGTAGTGCCTCTTTTTTAGCTTCTTTTAATACTTTATAAATCTGTTCATGAGGGACATGGAAACTGCTTTGTTTATTTCTTGCTGGTTCACGCTTTGGTCTTTTTTGTACTTGAGGCTCTTCTTTTCTTTCGTTAATTTGTTTTTCTAAGTCGTTCACTTTTTTCATTAGTTCTTTTATTTCTACGGAATCAACTTTTCTGGTAGATTGTGGTGCTTGAACTTGTAAATTACTCGTTTCTTTTGCTTGATTTGCAATTGATAATAAAGTAATTTCAATGAAGATTTTAGGGCTATTTGTCCATTTAATTTGTTGTTGACAATCATTAAACATCATAATGGCATCACTAATCCATTTGGAATCGATTGTTTGACTGATTTCTTTAAATTGCTCATCTATAATTGCAGTATCTAAAATGTCTTCTAATTCTGAACTTGTTTTATAAAACAATATATCTCTTAAAAAATAGATAATATCAAAAACAAATCGACTTGGATCCTTACCATTTTCAATCATGTGTTCAAATAAGCGAAGTGCTTCAGTTACTTCTTGTTTATGAAGTACTTCAATCATTTCGGTTAAAATAGATTGTGAAACACCACCTGTTACAGCAAGAACATCTTCAAGGACAACTTTTTCATCGCTATAAGATATTGCTTGATCGAGTAAACTTAATGCATCTCGCATACCACCTTCAGCTGCTAAGGCTATCGCTTCTAAGGCATCTTGATTTACTTCAATTTCTTCTGTTTTTATAATTTCTTGCATCCGGTCGACAATTACTTTATTTCCAATTGGCTTAAAATCAAATCTCTGACATCTAGATATAATCGTTAACGGAATTTTATGTGGTTCGGTTGTAGCTAAAATAAATACGACATGTTCAGGAGGTTCTTCTAGCGTTTTTAATAAAGCGTTAAACGCATTAACTGAAATCATATGAACTTCATCAATGATATATACTTTATAAGGAACTGAACTTGGTGCATATTTTATTGTTTCGCGAATATCTCTTATATCATCTACGCTCGTATTTGAAGCCGCATCTATTTCGATTACATCTGAAATAGAACCGTCCAAAATACCTAAACAAGCGCTACATTTATTACAAGGTTCTCTTGTTGGAGCCTGCTCACAATTTATTGTTTGTGCCAATATTTTTGCAGCGCTTGTTTTTCCAGTACCTCGTGGTCCTGAAAATAAATAAGCATGCGAAAATTTCTTTTCAGCAATCGCATTTTGTAAAGTTTGTGTAATATGCGTTTGTCCGACAAGATCGGCAAAAACTCGTGGCCGCCAAACACGATATAATGCTTGATAACTCATTATAATAACTCCTCTTTTTTCTATCTCTTTAATTATATCTTATTTATCATATTTTTGAAATAAGTTACCTTTAATTTAACAAGTTATTAAATAAATCTACGCTATTTTTTACATTTCACTGTTACTTCCTTTTTATTTACGCTATGATTAAGAGTAAATTTAACAAAAGAACTTGAGGTGAATAGAATGAGAAAAACTTATTTACTTGTTATTTTTATCTTAGGAATTAGTATGAGCGTCTTAGGTTTCTTTATCCTTTTTAATCCAAGTGCATCTTTAACAAGCGTAACACTTATTATTGGTTTGTTACTTCTTTTAAACGGAATTAATGAAATTCTAGGTTATATTACACAAGCTAAAATTTGGAATATTTCACGGTGGCATTTAATTGAGGGTGTATTTTCATTTTTAATTGGTCTTACAACTTTCTTTTACATTGACTTCGCTCAACAAATATTTGTCTTTATTTTTGCAATTTGGATTTTACTTTCAGCTATCTCGCATATCTTCATTTCTCGCACACTAAAGGGATTTCCTGGAACCAATTTACTTTTTATTTTAGGTATAATAATGCTTATTTTAGCAGTTATTTCTTTCTTTACTCCATTTATAGCTGCACTTGCTGTGGCGATAACGATTGGAATATTTTTTATCTTCCAAGGTTTTATTTGGATATCGTTAGGCCTAGTCATTAGAAAACTTAATTAAGCTATTTAAGAAATTAAATAATTAAAAAGCAGCCGTCTCGTAAAAACGAAACGACTGCTTCTTTTTCTATGTAGCCGCACACCCAGAATCGATGAAATGATCCCAAGCGTTACTTAAGTTCATAGCTCTATCTAGGCTACCCCACGGCACACAGAAGAGTCTACTTACTGCTGCTTCCTTCCGGATCTGACAGGGTTCGTAGGTTTCTATTGCGTAGGACCTAAACGTCAACACTAATTCCTTAAGGCAGACCTTAAAACCAATCACCTCAACTGGGGATTCAGTCTTGCTATAGCGGATTGCAAGTTATAGGGCACCGCTACCTCCCCACCTAGTACGGCAAACTATAGTATACCGTTTTTAATTTAATATTGCAATTATTGTTGACTCATAAACCAAATCTAGCGAATTAAAGAATTGATTATTTTTTTTCCCGAAGTTTTTTAAAGAAATTTGTTAATAAAGCACTTGTTTCTTTTTCTTTAACTCCTTTAGTTAACTCTACTTGATGATTAAATCTAGTATCATCTAGCAAATTCATTAATGTACCTGCACAGCCAGACTTATAATCTGACGCACCGTACACAACCCGTTTAATGCGAGACTGAATAATTGCTCCTGCACACATTGGGCAAGGTTCTAGCGTCACGTATAATGTACACCCTTCAAGTCGCCAGCTTGATTTAACTTGATTTGCGCGGGCAATAGCTGTCAGTTCAGCATGGGCTAGTGCTGAGTAAGTCGTCTCTCGCTCATTATACCCTGCACTAATTACTTCATCGTTACAAACGATAATTGCTCCAATTGGAACCTCACCTATTTTTTCAGCTTTTTTGGCTTCTAAAATAGCAAGTTCCATAAATTGTTCGTCTTTACTAAGCATGATTTATCACCTTATTTAACTTCTTTTTTTCCAAGCACTTTAGAACGATTTGTTGCACTTTTTACACAAGCAATCATCGTATTCTTAAAATCACGATCTGCTAAAACTTTAAGTCCCGCTTCTGTCGTACCATTAGGACTTGTTACATTTTCGCGCAAAGTTTCTACAGGAAGTTCTGATGTTTTTAACATCATACCTGCTCCAATAATGGTTTGCGTAATTAATTCTTTAGCCGTCACTGAATCTAATCCTTCGTCTATTGCAGCTTTTTCCATTGCTTCGACTAAATAATATATATAGGCTGGTCCACTCCCAGAAATGCCTGTTACGATATGCATTTCTTCTTCTTTTACGATATTAACGGTACCGATTGATTCAAATAATTGTTTCGCTACTTGCATGTCGCGCTCACTTGCAAATTCACCTTGTGTAATTGCAGTAGCAGAATAACCAATTGAAGCGGATGTATTTGGCATTGCCCGCACAACAGGAATATCTTTACCGATTGCCTTTGTAATTTGTTCAGTTGAAATGCCAGCAATTACTGACATAACTACTTGATTTTTTGTTATATACGATTTAATTGATTCAATCGCAGACCATACATCATGAGGTTTGGTTGATAAAATAATCACGTCAGCTTCAGATAAAACGTATTTTTTTTCTTGTGAAGTAGATATACCATATTTTTCTTCCATTTCATCTAAACGTTCTTCATTATCTTTATTCGTTACCCATACTTGTTTATTTTCGATAAATTGTTTACTTACGATACCTGATACAATTGCTTCTGCCATAGAACCTGCACCTATGAAAGCTATTTTATTCACGTTGATCTCTCCCTTAAAATACATATAAAAAACCCCATAACACATCCTTAATAAAGGACGGAAATGAGGTTAAAATCCGCGGTACCACCTAGTTTGACATAAATGTCCACTTTCTTTTTTTAACGCAATTGTTTTTGCGGTTAGGATTAACTAACGACTCAGAGTTAGGTTCAATAATTTAGAGGATTTCTCAGCTTAAGCATCCTTTTCTGTTCTTTTATTATTTACTTGTCTCTTCACTGTCATCTAAGTATATTGCTTTAAAATATAATGTTTTTCTTTTCTTTTGTCAAGTTATCTTTCAATTTACGATAAGACACGAATCATTTTTAAATGTTTGCCTGCTTTTTTCTTAATATAGTCACTTATTTCTGCATCATAAACAATTAAAAAACTTGTTGCAGGCCCTGAACTTGAATGAATATCTAATTCAGAAGGATAAGTAATAGGTTGACTAACTTGTCTTGTAATCTCGTATTTAATTCCTTTTGAACTTATTGGATAAATTAAATCAACACTTGAATTTTCTGCTAATTCTTTAAATAATGATAATGGTGCTATACTCGATTTTTCATCGATAACAGACTGTCCTACAAGTGGTTTACCAATAATTGCAAGTTCTAGTGAATGAGACTTTTTAGCCGGTCGAAAGGTTGTTTTCTTACCTAATACGACAAGTCCTAAAGCAGATTGATTTAATGTAAAGTTCGTCTCAGTACTCCCCGTAATTGGTAGCTTTTCTAAACCTACTTCTTTTAACCCTTTATTTATTCCTTTAACTAACTCTTTCCAGACTGTTTCATCATTGAAGTTATGTAGTACAACAGCAAATGGCTCTCCCCCTGCTGCGACACATTCCATATAGGCAACTCTAAACGTATAATAACTAACCGTTTCATAATTAACTTCGACATCATCTAGAACTTTCATACCGATTGATCCACTGTTATCCGTTGCAATCACTATTACTTCATCATTAATCGGGATCTCTATCGCGTCATATTTATACTTAAGCATCTTTTGGTAGCTCGACAAATTGGTTTTTGAAAAATGGTGTAAATCTTGGAATTAATAATGATGCTAACACTAAGTTAATAATCGTTGCAATCACAAGCGACGGAAGGATACTTAAGAAAAATGGAAAACTCATGATGAAGATAAATGGCAAGGGTAAAATAAACCCATTAGCAATAACAAAAAATATATTTGGAATAATTGGTTGAAATGATTTATACAAATTACCAAATATCCAGATAACAATTCCCATACCAATAGCTATCATAAAGTGAAATGGTCCTAAAATAAATCCACCCAATAAAGCCGACATTAAATGACCAACAACCCCAACAATAGCACCTGAATTTCTCCCTAACCAAACTGCTGCGATTAATGCTGGAAAAGAGTCAAATGCAATGCTTCCAACAGGTGAAGGTATTTTTAACATCCCACCGACGACTGACAAGGCGACAAATAGTGCTAGAAAACTTATTCGTTTTGCAATCATTATTTTTTATCCTTACGACTTTCTCTAAAAACAACTGCGCTTCTTTCATATTCAACATCTTTAATACCCGCTCGGTGATTAACAACTCTAGCTACAGCAAAGAAGTAATCTGATAAACGATTGAGATATTGTAAACTAAGTTCTGATGTTGTTTCATCTTGTTTCATTAAAGAAACAACTTGGCGTTCAGCACGTCTTGCAATTGTTCTTGCTATATGGAGTGTTGCTGCTGCTTTTGAACCTCCTGCTAGAATAAATCTTTCTAAATCTGGCGCTTCTTCTGTATAGCGGTCAATCTGCTCTTCTAAATAAGTAATCATTTCTGAATCCATTTTATCAGGTCGTTTTTCAACAACACTCGCTAAATCACCACCTAAATCAAATAACTCGTGTTGAATCTTAATCAATTCTTCTGCAACATCTTCGTTTTGTTTTAAATCTAATTCAGTTGATGCTAACGCAACAAAGCTATTTAATTCATCCACTGTTCCATAAGCTTCTACACGTAAATCATCTTTATCTACGCGCCCACCAATAATTCCTGTTTTTCCTTTATCACCTGTACGTGTATATATTTTCATATTAACGCCTCCTATTTTAATTGTTTGTTTATACCATACCAAATAACATCATATCTTTCGCTTACTTGAACTAATCTTTGATACATAAGTCCTGTCATATCTCGCCACTCGCGGTCTGTTTTTTCTACTGGTACAACTCCTTTTGATATATCATTACCTATCAAAATTAATTTCCCCTTAGGGTTTGCTTCTTGCCAGTTTAAACAGTTTAGAACAAATTCTTCTGTTTGACTTCTTACAGATACCTCGTTTTTAAAAAAACCTTTCACATATAACTCGATCCCTTGGATAATAAAAAAATCTACTTTAACTTCGGTAAAATCACCTGGTAATTTATCATTATTATAACCTGAATACATGATAAATTCAGCTTCTTTACTTAAATCGTAAAATTGTTTAGCGAATTCCCATTTTCCATTGTAGGCACCACCTGTAATGACATGCATGGATCTTCCTCCTTTAAAGCTGTTTGTGAACTGATTAATTGAAAACATTTTGCAAAAGGCACTTCCCAATCAAAAAAAGTACGTGAATCAGTTGTTAGTTTCGTTAATAAATACCGAATCACACCACCATGAACAACAAGTACAACATGTTTAAAGTTTTTTTCAATTATTTCATTTTTTATTTGATTAAAACCCACATCAACTCGATTAGTAAATTGATTAAATGATTCTCCATTTGGTAATTGATAGGTAAATAAATGATTTAACCATTTTTGATAGTGATAATTATTCTTTAATTCTTCATATGTTTTTCCTTCAAAATCACCAAAATGCATTTCTCTTAATTTTTTTAGTTCGCGTGTTGGGTATTTATTTTCAAATAAAAGTGCTGACGTTTGGATTGTTCGAATTAAATCACTTGTATAAACGTAATCAACGTCATTTAAGCATATATTTTTACTGTCGTATTGTTTTTTTATTACCTTTATTTCACCTACACCTTTTTTGCTTAACTCAGAATTAATCCAACCACTATAACGTGACGCTTCATTGTCTAAAGTCCGGCCATGACGTAATAATGTAATAACCACATTAGAAACCATAAAATAAGTTCGACTCCTTCTATTCCTGCACCTGACAAATCACCTGTTAAACCTCCAAATTCTCTTGTAGTAAAACGTTTGAACAAGATATAGAGTATGCCAATCAAGCAAAGTAAAAAGATAAATCCGAGCATGTATTTCAAATTATAAATACTTAAAATAATAAGTATTGGGATAATATAAATTAAATATAAATTTATAATATTAGAATCTGTTGAATGAAATAAATAAGCTAAGCCCTTTTCTTTAGCAGGTTTAATTAAAACGAGTCCAATACCTGTAAATAGTCGACTAAAAAAAGGAATAAATACAATATAAATAAATAAGTAAGGCTCAGCTGTTGAAATGACTTCATAAATAAATAAAAATTTAACAATCACTAAAAAAAGAAGGCCAAGTACACCGAATGCACCTACTCGAGGATCATCCATTATTTCAAGTCGTTTTTGTTTATCTTGATAGGAAAATAATGCATCTGACATGTCTATCCAACCATCAACATGAATTCCCCCTGTTAAAATAACCATTAATAACAAAAAAAGAATTGCAATGGCTAAGTTAGATAATGAGGTCAAATGAATTAATCCAGCTAAGGTAAACGCATAAAACATTCCAATAAACAATCCGAATAATGGGAGTGTAATAAGCATGCCTCGTAAATTTGATTGTGTCATTTGAATTTCTTTACGAATTGGAATAATCGTAAAAAATTGTAAATTTATTAAAAAACCACGCCAAACGTTAGCCAACTTATCACTCCTTACTTTATTTCATCAAAATAGGAATACTTGATTCAATGGCAAATGCTTGATTTGCTTTGCTAACAATTAATTGATGAATTTCTCCAAGCATCTGGCTATATAAGTTAACATAAGATGTTTGATTGATTTCATCATGAAAAATATCATTCGAAACAATAATTAGTGTATCTATTTCGTTGTTTAGTATTTCAATTTGCTTCAACATATACTCTTTTACTTCAAACCATTTATTACTATTTACAGTCGTTTCTTCTGTTATATCTTGATTGTAAAATACATTATTTAGCCAGACTGTTAAACAGTCAAGCAAGATAACACTCGCTTTATGTTTTTCTTCGATGGCTCCCGCAAGGTCGGTTGAAGCTTCAATTGTTTTCCAATCCTGCTTACTATTTTTTCGTGTGAGTTTGTGTTTTTCAATTCGTTTCGTCATTTCATAATCAAAACCAATTGAAGTTGCTAAATAATATAATTCTTTATGATGACTTTCTGCTATTTGAGACGCATATAATTCAGCAAAAGAACTTTTTCCACTTCTGACACCACCGGAAATAAAAATCAATTGATTTCTCGCCATCTTGTTAATGCCTCCAGTAAAATTCTATTTTCCTCTTTTGTCTTAACAGCAATCCTTAACCATTTACCATCTAAACCAGGAAAATTAACCGTATGCCTTAAGACTAAGCCTTGCTTTAATAAATAAATGAATAAAGGCTTTAATTCATTTGTTAATTGATCGTGAATTAAATAATAATTCACTTCGCTTTTAACAACTTTAAATGATAACTTTTTTAAAGCCTCGTACATAAAATGACGTTCTTTAAAAATATCTGCTCTCGTTTCTTTAACAAAATCTACTTCTGATAAGCAAAGCCTACCTGCCGCACTCGCAATCGCATTAATATGCCAATGAGGTAAATATTTTTTAATTTCGTTAATAAATCCTGGGTCAGCAACTAAATAGCCTAAACGTAAACCGGCAATTGAATATATTTTTGTCAGTGAACGTAAAAAAATCATCTGAGGATATTTCACGTGTAGCTCAACACTCTCATCATAATCACTTAAAAAATCATAAAAAGCTTCATCAACAATAAACAAACAGTTATATTTTTCACAAATTGCTGCCATTTTTTCAAGTTCTGCTTTACGAATATATTTTCCAGTTGGATTATTCGGATTACAAAAAAAGACTGCACTTTGTGTTTTTACATATTTTTCAAATCTTTTTAAACATATTGCTTCTTCAGGCTCAACTGTATAATAAGTAATTTTACAATCATGCACTTTACACATTCGTTCGTATTCCGAAAATGTCGGTTGCACAATTAAAACAGACTTCTTTCGTAAATAAAAACCGAGTAAACTAATTAATTCAGCAGCCCCGTTCCCTAGTAAAATATGTGACTGATTTATTGCTAATTTTTTACTTAATGCTTCAAGGAGTTGTTTGTTTTTGGGATCTGGATAATCTTCAACTTTACTTAATAATTGAAGCCAGTTGTCACTTAATTGTTTTGGCATCCCGAAAGGATTTGTATTAACACTAAAATCAATCACTTTTTCAGGCTTTGTTAAATTAAAATAATCATATAAATAATCAGGATTAGATCCATGTAAAGGTAAGGACAAGCAGAACGCCTCCAATAATAAATAGACCTGTTGTAAGCATCATAATTTCAGTAGTTTTAATAATATCGTCCGCTTCTAACTCTTTTAAAGGTTTACCTAATAATGGCGCATTTGACGTTATTCCTTTATATGTATTCATTCCGCCTAATTGAACACCTAAGAGTAACGCAACGGCCGCTTCATTCCAACCACTATTTGGGCTTTTATGTTTTTTGGCATTTATAAATAATTCTTTAAACGTTGCTTTAAAACTTCTTTCATAAGGTCTAACAGTAAATAACATTAAAATTCCTGTGATACGTGCTGGAATAAAGTTAACAAGATCATCTAACTTCGCAGATGCCCAACCAAAAACGTGTAATTCTTCCGTTTTATGCCCGACAACAGAGTCACACGTATTAATTGCCCGGTAAACAAGTGCAAGCGGAGCACCACCTATAAATGCGAAGAATAAAGGCGCTGTGATTCCATCCGTTGTATTTTCAGCGACAGTTTCAATTGTCCCTCGCACAATTTCTTTTTCTGATAAGTGATCTGTGTCACGGCCAACAATTTCAGATAATTTTTTTCTTGCTTGTGGGAGATCGTTTTCTTCCAATGGTTTATAAACAAACATTGCTGCTTGTTTTAAACCTTTCCCTGATATTGTTGTCGCAATTAAAATTGTTTCAACGAATATTCCGATAAACAAATTCACCTGATATAAATATTTTAGTAAATAAAAGGTTGTTAAAAATACAAAGACAATTAATATAAGTATACTGATTAAGCCTGATAAACGCTTTAATAATTTTTTATTAAAATGACGTTCACAAAAACTAATATATCGTCCAAAAAACTTAACTGGATGTGGCCACTTAGGTGGGTCACCAATTATAAGGTCAATGTAATATGCGAGCATAATAGCTAAACTTTGAATAATCATTTTTTTTCCCTATTTTCTAAATAATTTTTTAATGCTTCATTCGTCGCTTGGTAAACCAAGGCACCAATTTGTGAACCTAATTTAGTAATAGGCCCAGCAAATTCTAATTTAGCGCCTTTTTGTGTTGCTGCTACTAAAATACTATCGGTTGACGTGCCTGTTGCTAAAGTGTTTGTTTGTTGATCTAAAACTTTTGATTCCCGTAGCGCTACTGTTTTTGCTTCTGTTGCTGTTACAATTGCTTGTAGAAATGCTTCCTCTGTTAATTCAGCACTAATAAACATCCAGGTATTAATTGTTCCAGGCGTGAGTTCAAATGCATGGCTTTTTCCTAATGAAGCGTCAACTGCATTTCTAACTCCCACTGTAACGACAACAAGTAAAGTAAATTCAGCTAGTTCAACTTCAACTATTCCTACATTTTCTAAATTTGCTGCAGTCATCATCGCGACAGTTTCTGATTCTTTTAAATTGTATTTTTTTAAATACATTCGCATGTCTTGTTTATAATCTCTTACATTATACTTAACATCGACATGCCGATTAATAAAGTTTTCATACCAACCTAATCCAGAATTAAGCACACCTGATGACATCGTACGAAGCGGAACAGGAGCATTTAACACGATATGTTCTTTTTTTATTGTAAGAAAGGATTGATTTACTTGAATATGATCCGTTTCTTTTACTGTTCCATTTGGTATTAACATCACTTGTGGTTTAGCGATTTTTGTATGAGCAAATTTCTCTACTTCCGTATGGTAAATTTGATTAATTCTTTGTGGTTGTAAAACAGTTTCAGGCGTATCACAAACCACAACTTTACCGTGATTAAGTAACATTATCCGGTCACAATAAAGGCTAGCGATATTTAAATCATGGAAAATAGCAATAACCGTTAGATTATCCCGTTCGATGGTATCTTTTAACAAATCTAGTAATTCTTTTTGGTAAGCAAGATCTAAATGATTCGTCGGTTCATCTAAAATAAGTATTTTAGGCTCTTGTGCAAGAGCTTGTGCTAAGAGAACGCGTTGTTTTTCTCCACCTGATAATTCTTCAAGTGTTAAATCACTAAACTCTTCAATCCCAGTAGCTTTCATCACACGATTGATGATTTCATAATCCTTCTTTGTTTCTGTTGGAAATAAACCGGTTTTAAATGCATAACGACCTAGCGCAACAGTTTCTCTTACTGTAAATGCAAAATATTGCGTATTATGTTGACTTAAAACAGCGATTTCTTGTGCTAATTCTTTCGCTTTATATTGTTTCAAGGACTGATTACGAATCAATATTTCACCTGAATCAATCGGTAAAATACCACTAATCATTTTAACTAATGTTGACTTCCCGCTTCCATTTGGTCCAATTATCCCAAAAAAGTCTTGTGCTTTAACATGGAGTGATAAATTTTTAATTACCGTATGTTGATCATATCCACCGGTAAGATTATTTAATTTAATCATGTATTTCTCACCTTCACATTTTGTCTAATTAAAATCAACGCAAAAATTGGTGCTCCAATTAGTGCGGTTATAACACCGATAGGCAACTCTTGAGGCTGAATGATAATACGAGAAACAAGATCTGCTAATATTAAAAAGATAGCTCCAATTATCATCGATTTAAGTAATAAACTACGATGTTCTGGTCCAAATAGTAAACGAACGAAATGTGGAATAACAAGCCCTACAAAACCGATTACACCTGAAACACTCACTGCAGCACCTGTTAGCATTGATCCCGCAATTAAAATCAGCATTTTTTTACTTTCTACGTTAACCCCTAAATGTTTTGCTTGGTCTTCTCCAAATGAAAATGCATTTAGTTCACGCGTATTTAAAAGTAAAATAAACGAACCGATCACAAAGAATGGTAAAATAATTAATACATGTTCCCAACCTCTCATGGCAACACTACCTAGCAACCAACCAATAATTTGTCTTAATTCTTCTCCTGTTAAAGTTATCATTAATGAAATAAGTGCACTTAAAAAAGAACTAAAGACAATTCCTGTTAAAATAATTGTTTCAACACGCATCGATTTATCAATTTTTCTTGCAAATGTGAGCACAATAATTAATGTAACAAATGAAGCAATAATACTAACAAATGGTAATGTGTATAAATTAAATAGTGGGAAAGATATCCCGAAAAATATTGTCATAACAGCACCTACACTCGCGCCTGATGAAATACCTAGTGTAAATGGATCTGCTAATGGATTTCGTAACAAACCTTGGAATGCTGCTCCAACTATCGATAAGGAAGCACCAACTAATCCTGCTAAAAGTACTCTAGGTAGTCTAATATCTATTATAATTGTTTGATACATGCTATTTTCTTTTAACCCGAAATTAAATAAAAACCCCTTAAAGATATCAACTGTATCTCTAAGAGGTATACGAACAGTTCCAATCGATACTCCTAATATAATAGCACTAATTAAAAGTATTATTAATATTAGATAAGTGAGTACTGATTTAATTTGCAAAAAGGTCTGGATAGATTGCTTTTGCAAGTTCCTCTGCCCCTTCTACAAGACGTGGCCCAGGACGGCTAACTAGATCCTCGTTTACATCATATATTTCTTCTTCTTTAACTGCCGTAATGTCACTCCATGCTTTTCGGTCCGTAATTTCTTTTACAGAATCATCAACATAATTACCGTATGTTGTTATAATAATATCTGGATTCATTTCAAGCACAGCCTCTTCATTTATTTCTGGCCAGCCTTCTAAATCACCTGCACTATTTTTTGCATTTATTTTTTCTAGGATCGTATTTATAAATGTATTTTTTCCTGCCGTGTATGTTTCTGGTGACGGGCTAATTTCTACATAAACTGATTTAGGTTCTTCAATTTTTGCTACTTTTTCTTCCAACGAAGCGAGTTTTTCCTTCATTTCTGACTCAATCTCATTTGCTTCTTTAGTCGTATCTGTTACTTCAGCGATTAAATGAATTGCGTCATACACTTCGTCAAAATTTTCTGCTGTTTTAACGACTAGTACTTGAACGTCTGCATCTCTAATTTGATCTAAAGCCGCTTCATCAACTGATTCATCAGCTAAAACAACATCTGGTTCAAGTGAGATAACTTTTTCTACGTTAATTTGAAAATCGCCGACTGTTTCTTTTTCTGCTGCTTCTTCAGGATAATTATCAAGCTCTGTCACACCAATAATTTCCTCATCTAATCCTAAAGCAAAAGCAATTTCTGTATTACTTGGTAGGACTGAAACGATTTTTTCTGCTTTTTCATCAAAAGTTAATTCATCTCCTGTTGCATCTGTTACTGTCAGGGGAAATTCTGCTTCTTTATTTGTTTCCGCTTCTTCTGATACTTCTTTATCATTACTACTACAACCAACCACTACACCTAAAGCTAAAATTAATAAAAATGCTAAATAACTAAGTTTCTTCATTTTTTTTCCTCCTTAAAAAATAAAAAACATCTCGATTTGAGATGTTTTAGGCATACAAGATTATTATGTAGCCGTTCTATCCTCCGTAGATCGATTAATTATAACCATCCAAAAATCCTGGCTTAACTTAAATAAGTTTCACAGTGGCGGGACCGCGTTAGATTTACACTAACTTTCTTTTGTAATGATTTTATTATTCAATTAAATTTATTATACACTAGATAACTTATATTTGTTAGTCTTTTACAAAAAAAAGCGCTCATTACATATTGTAATGAGCGCTTTTTTATTAAGGAGGAAGAGGGATTCGAACCCCCGCGGGCTTTGACACCCCTGTTGGTTTTCAAGACCAATCCCTTCAGCCGGACTTGGGTATTCCTCCGTGAAGACAAGTTCTAATATACAATAATATTATAAACTTGTCAATTGTTTACTCATTAAACAATAAAACTTTTTACTTAATATACTTTTTTCCACCCATATAAGGACGTAATACTTCAGGTATTAACACTGAACCATCTGCTTGCTGGTTATTTTCTAATATAGCTGTTAAAGTACGTCCAACCGCTAAACCTGAACCGTTAATTGTATGCACATATTCAACTTTTTTGTCTGAGTTACGATAACGTATTTTTGCACGACGAGCTTGAAACGCTTCAAAATTAGAACATGATGAAATTTCGCGATACGTTTCTTGCGTTGGTATCCAAACTTCAATATCGTATTTTTTTGCTGCTGTAAATCCTAAATCAGCTGTACACATACTCATAACACGATATGGTAATTCAAGTAATTGAAGTATTTTTTCTGCATGACCTGTTAGTTGTTCTAATACATCATATGAATCTTCTGGTTTAACAAATTGAATCAGTTCAACTTTATTAAACTGATGTTGACGAATTAAACCACGTGTATCTCTTCCAGCTGAACCAGCTTCTGAACGGAAACAAGCACTATTAGCAACGTACTTTTTCGGTAACTCCTCTTCAGTGAGGATTTCATCACGATGATAATTCGTTGCCGGTACTTCTGATGTTGGAATTAAAAAGTAATCCATATCTGCAATTTTAAACGCATCTTCTTCAAACTTTGGTAACTGACCTGTTCCAATCATACTTTCACGATTAACGATAAATGGTGGAATCATTTCTTCGTAACCATATTCATCAACATGGTGATCAATCATAAAGTTAATTAAAGCACGTTCAAGTCTCGCACCCATTCCTTTATAAAACACAAATCGGCTCCCTGTTACTTTACTTGCACGTTCAAAATCTAATATATGTAAATCCGTTCCGATATCCCAATGTGGTTTTGGTTCAAAATCAAATGATTTTTTGTCACCCCAAGCACGAACTTCCACATTATCATCTTCGGTTTCACCTATTGGAACACTTTCATGGGGAATATTTGGTATTGAAAATAAAATATGTTTTAATTTTTCATCGATTTCCGTTAATTCGTGATCGAGCTCTTTTATTTCATTACCTAATTCGCGCATAGCAGTAATTGCTTCTGTTGCATCCTCATCATTCTTTTTTAATTCTGATATTTTTTTTGTCGCTTCATTACGATGTGCTTTTAATTCTTCCACTTTACTAATTAATGAACGACGTCTCTCGTCAAGATCTCCAAATCTTACTAAATCAGATAAATCTTCACCACGATGCTTTAGACGTTCTGTTATTTCTTCAAAATTTGTTCTTAGTAATTTTTGATCTAACATAATTAAATAGCCTCCTTTTAAACAATAAAAAACTCTCATCCCTATAAAGGGACGAGAGTTAATCCCGTGTTGCCACCCAAATTGAAGTCAATAAAACTTCCAACTTTGTCGTTTTAACGAAAAACGGATAACGAGTCAATTTATCAAAGACTAGCTCAGAGATGGATTCATTATTATTTTTAATCGGTTTTCACCACCCACCGACTCTCTGAATAAAAATACATAATTACTATTTCTCTTCATCACTTATATATTAAGTCTAACTATTATTATTATTTTTGCAAATCATTTATATTTAATTCAGTTATTACTCACTACGATCTGCCATTAAATCAGATCCAGTAAGTGTACCCATTTCGATACCTTTCATTGCAGAACCTAGACCTTTTGATAATTCAGTAATCAATTTATAATCTTGATAATTTTCTGTTGCTTGAACGATTGCACGAGCAAATTTTTCAGGATTGTCTGATTTGAAAATGCCTGAACCTACAAAAACGCCATCTGCGCCTAGTTCCATCATTAGTGCAGCGTCTGAAGGTGTTGCTACCCCACCAGCTGCGTAATTTACGACTGGAAGACGTCCTTCTTCTTTAATCTTTAATAATATATCATAAGGTGCTTGATTATCACGGGCAAATACCATTACTTCATCTGCACTCATTGATTGTAATTGTTTAATTTCTGCTTGAATTTGACGTAAATGACGTACAGCTTCTACAATGTTACCCGTACCTGGTTCACCTTTTGTGCGGAGCATTTTTGCACCTTCACCAATACGACGAGCAGCTTCACCAATATTACGACAACCACATACAAATGGTACTTTAAAATCTGCTTTATTTATATGGAATATATCATCAGCAGGTGTTAATACTTCACTTTCATCAATGAAATCTACTCCCATTGATTCAAGTACACGTGCTTCAACAATGTGTCCAATACGACCTTTTGCCATAACTGGAATGGATACTGCATTCATAACTTCTTCTGTAATTGTTGGGTCAGCCATTCGAGCAACGCCACCTTCTTTACGAATATCTGAAGGAACACGTTCAAGTGCCATAACTGCAATTGCACCAGCTGCTTCAGCTATTTTAGCTTGCTCTTCATTTACAACGTCCATAATGACGCCACCTGTTTTAAACTTAACCATGATTTATTCGTCCTCCTATTTTTAAATAAATGCTTCATCTTCATATTAACTGAAAATATTGAAAAATGCTTGTTTAAATTTTAAAAACCAACTTTTTTTCTGAATTGACTCTGCTGCATAAACATCAAACTGCTCGTTTTCATTCATTTCAGGCAGTAAATATTCATTGATTTCAGAATTCTTTTTAATTGTTGCAGTACCTATTTTTTCATTTTCTTTAATCGGTGCAACTAATTTTTCTCGGTCAAGTTGATAGTTTAATTCATAATCTGATTTAGCGCCTTTTTTAGTGGCTAATTTGATTTTATCTTTAAATTTAATTTTTAGTGTTTCTTTTACCCCGTTTTCAATAGGTAAAGATTCTTTAAATTGATTTAAATCAACTTGCTTCGTTACAAAATTTTCATACGCATATTCATATAGTTTCTTAGTTTCTCTAAAATGATCGCCTTCATTTTGTGTTTTCATAACAACAGCTAAGTATCTTTTTCCATCTCGCTTAACTGTACTTGTGAATGAATAACCCGCTTCACTCGAACTTCCTGTCTTAATACCGTCTACACCTTCATAATAAAACTGACTTAAATAAGGTGAGTCGTACTTTAACATCCAATTCCAATTTGGTAAGGTCATACCGTGAAACTCTATTTTAGGCTGACTTGCAATATCTAATATTTCAGGATAATCAATAATTAATCGATATCCTAAAATTGCTAAATCTTTTGCTGTCATTTGATTGGTTGCTTTAGGATCTGTTCCTTTAGGATGTCTTCCTTCTAAACTTTCATTATTAATCCCTGTTGCGTTAACAAAAACAGATGATGATAATCCCAACTCTTTTGCTTTTTTGGTCATTAATTTAAGGTATTCTGTTTCTGTATCGACAATTAATTCCATCAATGTTATGACTGCAGCATTGTCTGAATAAACTGCCAATCCGTGAAATAAATCTTCAACTGAGTATTCTGTTTCTTTATTAAGGGCAACTCCTGAAAAATCATTATTGGTTGAGATCCAATAACCATAATCACTTATTTTTGTTTTTGTATCCCAACTCAAATCACCATTTTCAATTGCTTCTAAAATAATATATTCTGTGAGCATTTTACTCATACTTGCAGGAGGTAAAATATCATCTGCATTTTTTTCATACATTATTTTACCTGTTTCATAATCAACTAAGATAACTGATTCTGCATCTGTTTTAAATTCTTTAGCTGTAACTTTTGTAAAGTTAACTACAGAAAATAAACTAACAATAAAACTAATTAAAATAATACTTTTAAATACTTTTTTCAAAACCGAGGCGCCCCCACTCAAGGTAATCTAAGTAAAATAAAGAGTTGTCTTTTGACAACTCTTTATTTATAATTTATTTCATAAAATAGTTTGGTGCTTCTTTTGTAATTTGAACTTCGTGTGGATGACTTTCGATTAATCCAGCATTTGTTATCTTCATAAATTGAGAATCTTCTCGAAGTGATTCTAAGTCTTTTGTACCACAGTAACCCATGCCTGCTCGTACACCACCTGTTAATTGTTCAACTGTATTAAGTAGTGATCCTTTGTAAGCAACACGGCCTTCAATTCCTTCAGGTACAAGTTTTTTAGCATCATCTTGCACGTCTTGGAAGTAGCGATCTTTAGATCCTGCTTTCATTGCACTAATTGAACCCATGCCACGGTATACTTTATACTGCCTACCTTGGAATATTTCCATTTCTCCCGGACTTTCTGTTACGCCAGCAAACAGACTACCTAACATAACTGCATGCGCACCTGCTGCTAATGCTTTAACAATATCACCTGAGTATTTAATTCCACCATCAGCAATAATTGGCACACCATGTTTTTTAGCTTCCATAGCACAGTCATAAACAGCTGTTACTTGTGGAACACCAATTCCTGCAATAACACGCGTTGTACAAATTGAACCTGGACCAATACCAACTTTAATAATATTAGCACCCGCTTCAATTAAGTCGCGTGTTGCTTCTGCTGTAGCAACATTTCCAGCTATAATATCTATTTCTGGATACGTTTCTCTGATGATTTTAACTCTTTCTAGTACACCTTTTGAATGGCCATGAGCTGTATCAATTACAAGTACATCAACATGCGCTTCAACTAGTTTTTCAATACGTTTCATCGCGTCAGCCGTAACACCAACCGCTGCACCTACTAAGAGACGTCCATGCATATCTTTAGCCGAGTTAGGGAATTCGATTACTTTTTCAATATCTTTTATTGTAATCAGTCCACGTAAGATACCTGCGTCATCTACAAGTGGGAGTTTTTCAATTTTATATTTTTGTAAAACACTTTGAGCTTCTTCAAGTGTTGTACCAACTGATGCTGTAATTAAATCTTCACTCGTCATTACTTCTGAAATTAAAATTGAGTAATCTTCAATAAAACGCAAATCGCGATTTGTTAAAATTCCAACTAGTTTTTGTTCATCTATATTATTTACAATTGGAACACCAGAAATTTTAAATTTCCCCATTAAATGTTCAGCATCGTAAACTTGATGTTCTGGAGTTAAGAAAAATGGGTTTGTAATAACCCCACTCTCAGAACGCTTCACGCGATCAACTTGTTCGGCTTGTTCTTCAATTGACATATTCTTATGGATAACACCGAATCCACCTTGTCTCGCCATTGAAATAGCCATATCTGATTCTGTTACTGTATCCATCCCAGCACTAATAAATGGTGTGCTTAATTTCATTTTAGGAGAAAGTCTTGTTTCAATACTTACCTCATTTGGTAAAAATTCAGATTTCGCAGGGATAAGTAATACATCATCAAAAGTAAGTCCTTCTTTAACAAATTTTTCTTTTTCCACTAATATTCCTCCTATTATTTACTTTTAAAAATCATTTATAATATTCTATTGTTCTATACAATACGTTAACAGAATAACTTTTTCAAGCAAGAGTACTTCTTATGTATTTTTAAAAAAAGAACTAACTATAAATAGCTAGTTCCATTCTTATTCTAATAAGCATAAGTTTCTGCAAAAATATTATTCTGCGTCATCTTCTTCAACTTCGTTTTCTAAATTGACTTCAGATTCAACTGATTCTTCTTGATTTTCATTTTCTTCTATTTCTTCTGCTACTTTAGCTACAGTTGCAACTTCTTCATCACCTTGAAGTCGAATTAAACGAACGCCTTGCGTGTTTCTACCTGTAACTGAGATACTTTCAACCGGGATACGAATAAGTACGCCTGCGATTGTTATGAGCATAATATCTTCTTTACCTATAATCGGTTTAACAGCGACAACATGGCCAGTGCTTTCAGTTAATTTTCCTAAGAAATAACCTTTACCACCGCGATGACTACGACGATACTCTGATTCATTCGTGCGTTTTCCGACACCTTTACTTGTTACATGGAGTATTTGTGAGTTTTCTTCAATAATTTCCATTGAAACAACTTCATCATCGTCTCTGAGACGAATACCTCTTACTCCTGCAGCTGTACGTCCCATATATCTAACATCATTTTCATCAAAACGGATAATATAACCATTTTTTGTTGCAATCGCAATATCTTTTTTACCATCGGTTAAACGAACAGAAATTAATTCATCACCTTCGTTTAATCCAACTGCAATTAATCCACTTTTTCTAATATTAGCAAACTGTGGAAGCGTCGTTCGTTTTGATAAACCATATTTTGTTGTAAAGAATAAATATGAATCTTCATCAAACTCATCAATACTAATAACAGCATTAACCCACTCGTCTTGTTCAATATCGAGTAAATTAATTAATGGTAATCCTTTAGCTGTTCGACTATATTCTGGTACTTCATAACCACGTGCTCGGTACACTTTACCTTTATTTGTAAAGAAGAGCACTGTGTCGTGTGTTGAGGTAGATACTAAATGCTCAACAAAATCATCTTCATTTGTTCCCATACCTTGAATTCCTCTACCACCGCGGTGTTGTGTACGGTATGTAGATTCAGGAAGTCGTTTTATATAACCCTTGTGTGTTAACGTTACGACAATATTTTCTTGGGGAATTAAATCTTCATCTTCAAAGAAATCTAAATTACTTACTGTTATTTCAGAACGGCGCTCATCGTTAAAACGTTCTTTAATATCAAGAAGTTCCTCGCGAATAATTTCGAGTACTTTTTCTTCATCCGCTAAAATAGCTTTATATTCTTCAATCTTAATAAGTAATTCTTCATATTCAGCTTCAATTTTTCCTCTTTCTAATCCAGTTAAACGTTGTAAACGCATATCTAAAATAGCTTGAGCTTGTTTTTCTGATAACTCAAAACGTTCCATTAACCCTGTACGAGCAATATCTGCTGTATTTGATTCGCGGATTAAAGTAATCACTTCATCTAAATGATCTAAAGCAATTCTAAGACCTTCTAAAATATGAGCACGTGCTTCTGCTCGATTTAAATCAAATTGTGTACGGCGACGAATGATTTCAATTTGATGCTCTAAATAATACTCTAAACACTGTTTTAAAGTTAATACACGAGGCTGTCCATTAACAAGTGCCAATGTATTAATACCAAATGTTGTTTGTAATGCTGTATGTTTATATAAATTATTTAAAACAACGTCTACGTTCATTTCGCGACGTAAACGCATAACAACTCTCATACCGTTACGATCTGATTCATCATTTAATTCAGTAATACCTTCAATTCGTTTATCACGAACAAGTTCAGCAATTTTTTCAATTAATTTTGCTTTATTGACTTGATAAGGTAATTCTTTAACAATGATAGTCGTCGTTCCATTTGGGTTTTCTTCTATTTCCATACGTGCTCTGATTGTAATCGAGCCACGTCCTGTTTCATATGCTTTTTTAATTCCACTTTTCCCCATAATGATACCCGCAGTAGGAAAATCTGGCCCAGAAATATGTTCTTCCATTAATTCATTGATACTAATTTCAGGATTTTTACTTAATGCTAAAACCCCATCAATTACTTCTCCTAGATTGTGCGGAGGTATATTTGTTGCCATTCCTACCGCTATTCCTGATGAACCATTAACTAAAAGGTTTGGGAAGCGTGCTGGTAAAAATACAGGCTCTCTTTCACTACCATCATAGTTATCTTGATAGTCAATTGTATCTTTATGAATATCACGTAATAATTCCATCGATAATTTTGACATACGTGCTTCAGTGTAACGCATTGCTGCAGCTGAGTCACCATCAACAGACCCAAAGTTTCCGTGTCCATCAACTAGTAAATAACGATGACTAAAATCTTGTGCCATTCTAACCATTGCTTCATAAATAGATGAGTCACCATGAGGGTGATACTTACCCATTACGTCACCAACAATACGTGCTGATTTTTTATATGCTTTATCAGAATGCATGCCTGCTTCATTCATTGAATATAAGATACGACGGTGAACTGGCTTTAAGCCATCTCTTACATCCGGAAGTGCTCGCGAAACGATAACACTCATTGCGTAATCTAAAAAAGATGTACGCATTTCATCGTTTAGATTAATCTGTTCTACATTTGATTTTTCTTCCACTACTACTTACCCCCTAGGTACTCACTATAAATTTATTATTAAATATCCAGATTTTGAACATATTGAGCATTTTCTTCAATAAAGTTACGACGTGGCTCTACTTTATCACCCATTAAAATATTAAATGTTTCATCTGCTTCAACAACATCTTTTAATTTAATTTGTAATAAAGTTCTTGAATCTGGATTCATTGTTGTTTCCCATAATTGGTCAGCATTCATTTCACCTAAACCTTTATATCTTTGTAAATTAGGTCTTGGTGTTTGTGGTAATTCTGCCAAAATCTCTTCAAGTCCCGCATCAGTATAAGCATACTTAAGTGTTCTACCTTGTTTAATTTGATATAAGGGTGGTTGAGCAACATAAACATAACCATGTTCAATTAACGGTCTCATAAAACGATAAAAGAAAGTTAAAAGTAAGGTTCTAATATGAGCACCATCAACGTCAGCATCTGTCATGATAATAATTTTATGGTATCTTGCTTTTGTTATATCAAATTCTTCACCTATACCTGTACCTAGTGCTGTAATCATCATCCGAATTTCTTCATTATTTAATATACGATCTAAACGAGCTTTTTCAACGTTTAAAATTTTACCTCGTAAAGGAAGAATTGCTTGGAAATGACGATCTCGACCTTGTTTTGCTGAACCACCGGCTGAATCACCCTCAACGATATATAACTCGCTTATTTCAGCATCTTTAGACGAACAATCTGATAATTTTCCTGGTAGGTTAGAAATTTCTAAGGCACTTTTACGACGTGTTAATTCTCTTGCTTTTCTTGCAGCCATACGCGCTCTTGAAGCCATTAAACCTTTTTCTACAATAATTCTGCCTATTTGGGGGTTTTCAAATAAAAACTTAGAAAATGTTTCGCTAAAAACAGAATCTGTAACAGTACGTACATCGCTATTACCTAGCTTTGTTTTTGTTTGCCCTTCAAATTGTGGATCTGTATGTTTAATAGAAACGATTGCTGTTAAACCTTCTCTTACATCGTCTCCTGTTAAATTTTCATCATCTTCTTTAAATAAATTACTTTTTCTGGCGTAATCATTAATTGCGCGAGTAAGTGCAGTCCTAAAACCTGATTCATGTGTTCCACCTTCGTGTGTATTAATATTATTAGCAAAAGAAAGTAGCTGGCTCGCAAAGCCATCATTATATTGAATAGCAACTTCAACTTCAATATCATTACTTTCTCCAGTTGCATAAATTGGTTCATGTAAAACGTCGCGTGAACGGTTTATATATTCTACATAAGAACGAATACCACCTTCATAGTAAAATTCAAGTGGCTCATGTTTACTATCTTCACGGTTATCATTTAAAATAATCGTAAGTTGTTTATTTAAAAATGCTAATTCGCGTAAACGACTTTTTAGCACATCATAATCGTAAGTTGTTGTTTCTGTAAATATTTCAGTATCGGGTTTAAAATTAATGATTGTACCTGTGTCGTCTGATTCACCTACAACATGAATGTCTCCTGTTGCAACACCTTTTTCAAAATTAATCTCATAGATTTTTCCATCACGATGAACTTGAGCCGATAAATGGCTTGATAAAGCATTTACTACAGCAGCACCTACACCATGGAGTCCACCTGATACTTTATAACCGCCACCACCAAATTTTCCTCCTGCGTGTAAGACAGTCATAATAATTTCTAATGCTGATTTTCCTGACTCTTCGTGATCACCTACAGGAATTCCACGTCCATTATCCATAACAGTAATACTATTATCTGCTTCGATACTAACAGTTATTTTATCACAATAACCTGCTAAAGCTTCGTCGATACTATTGTCTGTAATTTCCCAAACTAAATGATGAAGCCCTTTTTCATTTGTTGACCCAATATACATACTTGGACGCTTTCTAACTGCTTCTAAACCTTCAAGTATTTGAATTTGTTCTGCATCGTATGATTGCTCTTGCTTAATTTTATCTTCCATTACTTAATACCACCTTCAATTATAAATGCGAATTTTTAATAATTATCAATTTTTTTAATAATTTCATCTCTATTAAATCTTTTTTTCAATGTTAGTGGTGAATGGGGACTGTAATAAATATAGTCATCAGTTATTATAATTGATTTACTTGTTTTAGCTTCACCGATTAATTGATTTTGTGTTTTTTTATATTGAAGTAATTTCTTTATTTTGATTGAGGACTTTTTTAAATTAATATCTAATATGGAAATTACTTTTTTTGAATGAATGACATGTTCATCATCTAAGTCAATAAACATTTTTTATCCACCTTTATTTTTTTGTGACCACTCCGTCAACTACTTCAAAAAGAGCCGCTTTTTTAATTGTTTCATGATTAATTCCATCGATATTTGTTGTCGAAACAAATGTTTGTACTTTTCCTTCAATAGCACTTAATAAATGAGTTTGTCTAAAATCATCTAATTCACTTAAAACATCATCTAAAAGTAAAATAGGATACGAGCCAATCTCATTATATATTAAATCTATCTCAGCTAGTTTAAGGGCAAGCGCAGTCGTACGTTGTTGTCCTTGGGAACCATAAACTTTTACTTCTTTATCATTAATATAAAAAAGCAGGTCATCTCGGTGTGGTCCGATTAACGTAGCACCTCTAAAAATTTCGTTTTTTTCAATTTTTTTAAATTGATTAAATAAACTTGATTTTATTTCTTCTAAAGTTGCATTTTCTTTTATATTTAAAGAAGCATCATATTCAATTCTTAAGTTTTCTAATTCGCGACTTATTTTAAAGTGAATCGGAATTGCCCAACTTCTTAATAATTTTAAATAGTTAAATCGGCCAAGCAATACTTGCGCCGCATGTTCAACTAGTTGTTCAGTAACAACTTCTAGCAGAGTTAAATCTGGAGTTTTTTTTATTTGTAGTTGTTTTAGTAAATGATTTCTTTGTCTCAGCACTTTTTGATACTTACCAAGATGGTAAACATATATTGGTTGAATTTGCCCGAGTTCCATATCTATATAACGGCGTCTATTTTGTGGTGATCCTTTAACTAAGGTTAAATCTTCTGGAGCAAACATAACAATATTTAACGCACCAATATACTCACTTAATTTACCTTGCTCTAAGTGGTTTATTTTTGCTTTTTTACCTTGTTTATGAAAAATAATTTCAAGGGGAAGTGAACGTTTATTTTTATGTATTACACCTGAAACTTTAGCAAATTCAGCATCCCATTTAATTAATTCTCGGTCGTTTGTCGTCCGGTAAGATTTTGTGAAAGCTAAAATATATAAAGCTTCTAATAAATTAGTTTTTCCTTGAGCGTTTTCACCAATAATGACATTTACTTGATTATCAAACGTTATATCCAACTCATTGTAATTACGATAATCTTTTAACTTTAATTCTTTAATATACATGTTTTTTCCTCATTTAAAATCAATCTGTTACTTACCTTTAACGATGTAAGTTTCACCAGTAGTTAATTTCACAATATCTTTTAAATATACTTTTCGTCCACGTCTTTTATCTAATTCACCATTAACAAAAGCTCCCTCTTCAGCAAGGTAACCTTTAATCATTCCACCAGATTCAAATTTGTTTGTTAGTTTTAACAATTGTCCGAGTGTGATGAACGGGGTTGTAATTTTAATTTCTTTCATTTTAAATTCACCCAGTTTCTTTTATTTTTAGAAATTCTTCTTATTTACTATTCTACTAGAGTTTTAACCTTTTGGGAACCTTTACCCCCCATTTTCTATCAATTACGCTTAAAACAGTGAATATTTGATTATTTAAACTGTTTTATGACTAATTATTGTATTTTTTAAATAAAAACAGCCTAAATCTCAAATTTAAGATTTAGGCTGTTTTTATTTAAAATGTACGGACGGGTAAAATGAGTTGTAATATTGATTCATTATTAGGTATTTTAATAATAAATGGACGCATTGCGCCAGTAAAATTAATTTGTACTTCATCATTTTCAATAGTTTTAAGTGTATCTAACATATATTTCGAACTAAATGATATTTTTAATTCATCGCCTTCAAATGATTTTACATTTAATTCTTCAGTAACATAACCAACTTCAGGAGACTGACTAGATACTTCAATCGTATTATCTTCTTTTGTATCTAATCTAACAACATTATTTTGTTCGCGGTTAGCAAGTAATGCAGCTCTTTCAATTGTTTGAATTAACTCTGTTCGATTTACATGAAGTGTTGTTTCACTGTGATCTGGAATTAACCTAGATGTTTCTGGATAATTACCATTTAATAAACGTGATAAGAAAAATAAATTTTCTGTAGAAAATAATATTTGATTTTTCATTAGACTAACATTTATTTCTTCATCTGTATCTTCTAACACTTTCGATAATTCTTGAAGACTTTTACCTGGGATAACAATATTTAAATCATCGATTTCTGATTCAGTGATATTTAAAGTACTTAAAGCTAATCTATGGCTATCTGTTGCAGTAAACTCTAATTTTTTATCATTTAATTTTACATTAACTCCTGTTAATAGAGGTCTTGTCTCCATAGTAGATACTGCAAATACTGTTTGACGTACTAATGTTTTTAAATTATTAATTGATATTTTAAATGTATCATCAGATTGAAATGGCGGGAGCTGTGGATATTCTTCACTACTCTGACCGTTTAATGAAAATACTGCATGACCTGATCTAATCGTTGCTTTTAAATCACTATCTACTGATATTTCTACTAGTTCTTCAGGTAATTTTTTTATGATTTCAGGAAAATGTGGCACTGGAAGAATTATCGTACCTTCACTCATATTAGTAATAACTTCTTCATCGCCTATTTTTTGTGGAATATGTGCTTGAATTGTTATGTCTGAATTACTACCTGTTAAAATAACATGATTATTTCTGACATCTATTTTCATTCCTGTAAGAATTGGAATTACTGTTCTAGAAGAAATAGCATTTACAACGGATTGAATATTTTTTAATAGATGTTGTTTTTTGATAACGAATTTCATTTTTAGTCCTCCTAATATTTAAACGATATGTATATATATTATTATTTAGTACTTTAGTAATAGTAGTAATACCTGTGGATATGTTGATAAGTCCTCTAGGGCAATATATAATAAATGATTGCGGATGTTATTAACATGTGCATGGATTGTTACAAAAATAGATGTTATGCACATGCAAGAATTAAAACTTTTTTATATCTTCTGTTAAATTTTTGATTTGATTAGCTAAATTTTCATCAGTTTCTAATTCTTTAATAATTTTATTGTGTGCATGAATAACAGTAGTATGATCTCTTCCACCATATTCTTCACCGATTTTAGGTAAAGATAACTCTGTTAGTTCCCGTGTTAAATACATCGCTATCTGCCTTGGATAAGCGATTGCTCGTGTTCTTTTCTTCGATAAAAAATCACTTAATTTTAAATCATATTTTTCAGCTACCACATTTTGAATAATTTTAGCTGTAATCATCTTAGGCTGATTATTAGGTATAATGTCTTTAAGTGCTTCAGTAGCAAGTTCTGTATTGATATCTTCATTTACTAAAGATGAATAAGCAACTACCCTAACTAAAGCACCTTCTAATTCTCGAATATTAGTATCAATTTGATTTGCAATGTAATGCATAACCTCATTTGAAATATCAGTTAATCCTTCAGCTTTAGCTTTTTTAGTAAGTATTGCGATACGCGTTTCTAAATCTGGTGGTGAAATATCAGTAATTAATCCCCATTCAAACCGTGATCTTAACCGATCTTCTAAAGTAGGAATTTCTTTTGGAGGACGATCACTCGAGATAATAATTTGTTTGTTCTCTTCATGTAATGTATTAAATGTGTGGAAAAATTCTTCTTGAGTTTGTTCTTTACCAGCTAGAAATTGTATATCATCAACGAGTAAAATATCAACATTTCTATATTTGTTTCTAAAGTTTTCAGCTTTATTTTCCATAATGGAATTAATAAATTCATTAGTAAATTTTTCAGATGACAAATACATCACATTTTTATCTGGGTGGTGTTCCAAAACATAATGTCCTATCGCATGCATTAGATGTGTTTTACCTAAACCAACTCCTCCATATATAAATAAAGGGTTATATGATTTAGCAGGCGCTTCAGCTACAGCAAGTGATGCAGCATGAGCAAACCGATTTGCAGCTCCAACAACGAATGTATCGAATGTATATTTAGGATTTAACACATTAGCAATAGAGTTTTTTGGTTTCATCATATCAGCTAAATTATTTTTATCTGATTTTATATTATCAACTTGATCTTCAGGAATAATAAATTTTACTTGTAGTTTAGCACCAGTTACTTCATGTAATAAGGAACTAATCACTTGAGTATATCTTTGATCTAACCAGTTTTTTGTAAATTCATTAGGAACAGAAACAAAGAAAGTATCATCTTGTAAATCCCGAGCTTCAGTATGTTTTAACCAAGTTTCAAAGCTAGGTTTGCTGATTTTTTCTTTCATTTTATTTAATATTTCGTTCCAAAGTTCGTTTATATTATTCAAAGCGCAGCACCTCTCTATATATTTAGATTAAAAAAGCCTTTCTTAGTTTATCTCACAAGTATTAGTTAAGTGAAGTAGTGAGAAATTATAGAAAGGTTATTTAGATTATATTTTTATGCAACTTATATATCATAATGTATATTTAATAAAACTCAAGTTATTAACATAGTTAACAAGATAAAAAGAATAGATTAACAAACAATAAAAAGTTCTTAACAAGTTACTAACAGGTTGGGGATAAGAAAAAGAAACTGCAAAGTATCCACAAGCTGAAGTATAATAAGAATAACAAAAATAACTCTATATAGCAATCATTAAAGAAATAAAAAGAACATTACTAACAAGCTCGGTATAATAATAGTCAACAGGTGTAAAAAATGTGATTAACTTGTCAACAAGCAATTAATAAAGTTTAATTTTTTAATATGGCTGGTATAAGATTGTTGATAAGTATTTAATAAGTGATGTTATAAAAAGGACTGAATAAGTAGTAGATTAATCGCAGGTTTAAATATTATTAGCAGATTGTTGACTATAGAGCTTTACTTACGTATAATAAATAATACAGATTAATTATAAGAGGAACGTTATATAGTGTTTGAAATATACAATCAATTATTGTACAAACGTTAAAGTGCGTTTCTATATAGTTATGCCATTTTAGGAGGTGCGTAATAATGAAAAGAACATTCCAACCAAATAATCGTAAGCGTAAAAGAGAACATGGTTTTCGCGCAAGAATGAGTACTAAAAACGGTCGTAGAGTTTTAGCTCGTCGTCGTAAAAAAGGTCGTAAAGTAATATCTGCATAAGCCACTGAAATTACACCAGTGGTTTTTTTTAAGTTTTTTTTATTGAAAAAAATCAAATACGCTAAGTTAAAAGGTGATAAAGAGTGAAAAAAGCTTATCGTATTAAAAAAAATGAAGAATTTCAAGCCATTTTTAATGCGGGAAAATCTTTTGCTAATCGAGAATTAGTTATTTATTATATAAAAAAACCTAACCAAACTCATTTTCGTATCGGACTATCTGTCGGAAAGAAATTAGGTAATGCTGTAATGAGAAATCAAATTAAACGGTACTTAAGAGAATCCTTCATATCATTAGAAGATGATATTATTTCGGAACTCGATCTCGTTATTATAGCTAGAAATCCAACAGTTAATATGAATTATCACCAAATTAAAAAAAGTTTAACACATTTATTACATAGAGAGCGTTTATTAAAATCTAAAAAAAGATAGTGTCTTTATGTAAGGAGGAAACAATTTTGCGTAAAAAATATATCGTAATTATAAGTCTTATTGGACTTGTGCTTCTTTTATCAGGATGTACTGAAATAAAAGTACCAATAGACGCTGAAAGTACAGGGTTTTGGAATAAATATTTCGTTTATCCCATGTCTTGGTTGATTACTTATTTTGCTACTTTATTTAATTCAAGTTATGGCCTAGCAATCGTTGTTGTAACAGTAATCATTCGTTTAGTTTTAGTTCCATTAAACGTTAAACAAATTAAAAGTTCACAAGGAATGCAAGAAATCCAACCTGAAATTAAAAAATTACAAGCAAAATATTCATCTAAAGACGCGGCAACACAAGAAAAACTTCAAAAAGAAACAATGGCAATGTTTCAAGAACATGGAGTTAATCCTCTAGCAGGATGTTTACCAATCTTTGTTCAAATGCCAGTTTTAATTGCAATGTATCACGCAATTATGAGAACTGAAGCAATAAAATCAGGAAGTTTTTTATGGTTTGAATTAGGTTCAACAGATCCTATATTACCTATACTTGCAGGAGCTGCGACATTTGCACAACAAAAATTAATGATGTCAGGTAGTCCAACAGCGGATAATCCTCAGATGAAAGTTATGTTATATCTCATGCCAGTTATGATTACTGTCTTTGCATTTTTCTTCCCATCAGCACTTGCATTATATTGGGTAGTTGGTAACATATTTATGGTTATTCAAACTATATTTATTCGTAAGCCAATGATGAAAAAAGCTCAAGCAGGAGGAGACAATAAGTGAGAGAAGTAACAACGAGTGGTGAAACCGTAGACGAAGCAATTGAAGCTGGTTTAAAACAGATAGGTTTAACTAGAGATCAAGTAACTGTTGATATTATAGATAAAGGTAAAAAAGGCTTCTTGGGTATTTTTGGTGCTTCTCGTGCAATTGTAAAAGTTATTGAAGCTCAAGATAATATAGCTAAAGCTGAACAATTTATTAAAGACATGACAACAAATATGAACATAGATACAAAGATAGAAACCATTATAGATGGTAATCATGTAACTTTTAATTTAAGTGGTGAAAAGATAGCAATTTTAATTGGTAAACGTGGCCAAACACTTAATGCTATTCAATATTTAGTTCAACTTGTAATCAATAAAGACAGCAAACAATTTCATCCTGTAACGGTTGATGCTGAAGGGTATAGAGGTAGAAGAAAAGAAACTTTAGAATCTCTTGCTTTAAAGATGGCAGACAAGTCAAAGCGAATGAACCGAAAAGTTGCATTAGAACCTATGCCTGCATTTGAAAGAAAAATAATTCATAATGTATTGCAAAATGAAACAACTGTAAAAACATATTCAGATGGAAACGAACCCCATCGTCATATTGTCATAAAGCCATAAAATTTAGAAAGCCTTGGATAATCCAAGGCTTTTTTATTGGTATAGTTTTTTAAAACTATGTTATTATTAAGTGTCAACTATGTCCGTTCTTATTATATTTGAGGTGATTAAATGAAAAATGATACAATAACTGCAATTTCAACAGCGGTTGGTGAAGGTGCAATAGGCATCGTACGTTTAAGTGGTCCTGAGGCATTAGACATTAGTGAAAAAATATTTAAGGGTAAAAATCTTAAAGAAGTTCCATCCCATACAATTCATTATGGACATATTATAGATCCATTAACTGATGAGAAAATAGATGAAGTCATGGTATCTGTTCTAATAGGTCCAAAAACTTTTACAAAAGAAAATATCGTCGAAATTAATTGTCATGGCGGAGTTGTGGCAGTTAATCGCGTTTTAAATATAGTGTTAAAAAATGGAGCAAGACTCGCTGAACCAGGTGAATTTACAAAACGTGCCTTCTTAAATGGACGGATTGATTTATCTCAAGCAGAAGCAGTGATGGATTTAATTCAAGCACAAACGGATAAAGCAATGAGCGTTGCAATGAGTCAATTAGAAGGCAGATTGTCTGAATTAATTAGATCTTTACGTCAATTGTTAATAGAAACAATTGCTCAAGTAGAAGTTAATATAGATTATCCAGAATATGATGATGTTGAAGAAATGTCGCATAATATGATGGAAGAAAAAACTAAAGAAGTGCACAAAGAAATTGAAAAGTTACTCACTGTAGCAAATCAGGGGAAAATTCTAAGAGAGGGTATCCAAACAGCGATAGTGGGAAGACCTAACGTCGGTAAATCATCGCTAATGAATATACTTGTTCAAGAAGAAAAAGCAATCGTTACTAATATCCCAGGAACCACACGTGATATGATTGAAGAACATGTTAATATTAGAGGCATACCGCTCAAGTTAATTGATACTGCTGGGATAAGAGAAACAGAAGACCAAGTAGAAAAAATAGGTGTCGGACGTTCACGAGCAGTTTTACAAACAGCAGATTTAATATTAGTTATGTTAAATAATAACGAAGAGTTAACAAAAGAAGATAAGGCAATATTAAAATCTGTAGAAGAGTTAGATTACTTTGTCTTAATTAATAAAGTAGATTTAGAGAAGAATTTAGATTTAAATGAAGTAGAATCAATAGTTTCTGGTAATAAAATAATAGAAATGTCTTTAACAGAAGATAGAGGAATTAATGATTTAGAACAAGCCCTAGTTGATAGATTCTTTAAAGGAGAGCTATCTCAAAAAGATATGACTTATGTCTCTAACGCACGTCATATTGATTTATTAGAGCAATCCAAGACAGCATTAGAAGATGCAATGAACGGTATTGAATTAGGTATACCGATGGATATAGTACAAATTGACGTTACAAGAACTTGGGAATATTTAGGAGAAATAATAGGTGATACGGCAAGCGAAGGCTTAATCGATCAACTATTTTCACAGTTTTGTTTAGGTAAATAAGGAAGGGTGAGAAATATGATTTATAATGCAGGTAATTACGATGTAATAGTAATTGGAGCAGGACATGCAGGGTGTGAAGCTGCAATTGCTGCAGCAAAATTAGGAGCTAAAACTTTAGTTGTCACTCTCAATTTAGATATGGTGGCATTTATGCCATGTAACCCATCACTTGGAGGTCCAGCTAAAGGTATTGTAATAAGAGAAATAGACGCACTAGGCGGGGTTATGGGTAAAGTAATTGATAAAACACATATTCAAATGCGTATGCTTAATACTGCAAAAGGACCTGCAGTAAGAGCATTAAGAGCACAAGCAGATAAACCACTTTATATTCAAGAAATGAAAGAAATATTAGAAAACCAGGAAAACCTTACATTAAAACAAGCAATGGTAAATGAATTAATCATTGAAGATGGTGTATGTAAAGGAATTATTACAGAAACAAATGCAGCTTATTATGCAAAATCAGTTGTCGTTACAACGGGTACATTTATGCGTGGTAAAGTTTTAATTGGTGATTTGGAATATGAAAGTGGACCAAATAATCAACGTGTATCTATTAAACTATCAGAAAATCTAGAAGAATTAGGGTTTAATTTAACACGTTACAAAACAGGAACGCCACCTAGAGTTAATAGTAAAACAATCGATTATTCTAAAACTGAAATACAACCAGGAGATGAAAAACAACAAGGATTTTCTTATGAAACAACTGAATTCATAACAGATCAAATTCCATGCTGGTTAACTCATACTAACGTAGATACTCATCAAGTTATTAATGATAACTTAGAAGAATCTGCAATGTATTCAGGTATGATTAAAGGAACAGGTCCAAGATACTGTCCATCAATAGAAGATAAAATAGTCAGATTTAATGATAAATCTCGTCACCAAATATTTTTAGAACCAGAAGGACGAAAAACTGAGGAAGTTTACGTCCAAGGTTTATCGACATCGTTACCAGAATATATTCAAGAAGATATGTTGAAATCAATCCCTGGTTTAGAAAGTGCAGAAATGATGCGTCCAGGTTATGCAATTGAATATGATGCTGTTGAATCAACTCAATTATTGCCAACTTTAGAAACTAAGAAAATATCAGGATTATATACTGCGGGACAACTAAATGGTACTTCAGGTTATGAAGAAGCTGCAGGTCAAGGTATTATTGCAGGAATAAATGCCGGGCTTAGTGCTCAAGGAAAAGATCCGTTTATTTTAGATCGCTCTCAAGCTTATATAGGCGTACTAATTGATGATCTAGTAACTAAAGGAACAAGAGAACCATATCGATTACTTACGTCTCGGGCAGAATATCGTTTATTACTACGCCATGATAATGCTGATATTAGATTAACAGAACTGGGATATAATTTAGGGCTTATCAGTGAAGAGCGATTCAATAGATATGAAAAAAAGATAGAGCAAGTTGAATCAGAGAAAAAACGTCTGCACAAGTTAATTATTAAAGCAGATGACCATGTTCAAAAAACGTTAACAGAAGCAAAATCAACTCCATTAAAAGATGCGAGTCGTGCATTAGAATTGTTAAAACGTCCAGAGATATCATATGAAATTATTGAAAAAATTACGCAAGAAGTACAAGATTTGCCAGAAGAAGTTAAAGAACAAGTAGAAATCCAATTAAAGTATGAAGGTTATATAAAAAAAGCAACAGATCAGGTTCAACGTATGTTAAATATGGAAGATAAGAAAATCCCAGAAAACATTAATTATGATTCAATAAGTGGTTTAGCAACTGAAGCAAAAGAGAAACTTAAAAAGATTCAACCACTTTCAATAGGACAAGCATCTCGAATTTCAGGAGTAAATCCTGCAGATGTTTCAATATTACTTGTTTATATAGAGCAAGGAAAGTTTGAAAAAGTTAAATAATTAAATTTAAGGAGTTATATATATGAATAAGGAAGAATTCATTAACGGTTTAAAGGCACACAATATTGATTTAAACGAACATCAATTAAGCCAATTTAATCGCTACTATCAATTGCTAGTTGAATGGAATGAAAAAATGAACTTAACAGCAATAACAGAAGAATCAGAAGTGTATTTAAAACACTTCTTTGATTCAATATCATCGAGTTTTCATTATGATTTCACAGAAATCGAAACGATGTGTGATGTAGGTGCTGGAGCGGGATTTCCAAGTATCCCATTAAAAATATGTTTTCCACACTTAAAAGTGACAATAGTAGACTCACTTAAAAAACGAATCACATTCTTAAATGAATTAGCTGCTGAATTAGAGTTAACAGGAGTAAATTTCATTCACTCACGAGCTGAAGACTTTGGACAAGAGAAAAGTAATAGAAATGCATTTGACCTTGTTACTGCAAGAGCCGTAGCAAGAACTAATGTTCTTGCAGAATATTGTTTACCTTTATGCAAAATAGGTGGGGCGTTTATAGCGATGAAAGGCTCATTAACCGATAATGAATTAGAAGAGGCAAACAATGCTATTACCGTACTTGGTGGACAAGTTAAAGAAGAAATAAACTTTAAATTACCAATAGAAGACAGTATTCGTTCAATTGTAATTATAGATAAGATAAAAAACACACCTAAAAAATATCCAAGAAAATCAGGAACACCTCAAAAAACACCATTATAATAATTAAATCCAATAATAAGTTAAAAACACTTGACGATAAATAAAAAAGCATACTATTTATCATTAAATATGATAAGATTAAGTCAGATGTTAAAAACACGCATTATTAACTTTTAAAAGAAGTGGAAATTGTTCCACGTGAAACAATTTATGATTAAAAGGTGATGTTAACATGTTGAACTCACTTAATTGGCTTTTTTCAAATGAGAATAAAGTCGATAAGCAGTCGAATGAAGTTATTCAATTACGAGTGGATGATATAATTCCGAATCAGTTTCAGCCTAGAACAGTGTTTTCAGAAGAAAAAATCAATGAACTAGCACAAACTATTAAAAACCACGGTATTATTCAGCCAATAGTAGTGCGGAAAATAGATAATATAAAATATGAAGTTATTGCAGGCGAAAGACGATTACGAGCTACGAAAATGTTGAATTGGAATAAAATACCTGTAATTATTAGGGATTTAACCGATACTGAATCAGCATCGATAGCACTAATTGAAAATATTCAGCGTGAAGGATTAACTGCAATAGAAGAAGCTTCAGCATATGTTCAACTAATAGAATTACATGAACTTACTCAAGAAGCGTTAGCTCAAAAGTTAGGAAAAAGTCAATCTACTATAGCAAATCGCATTCGTTTGTTAAAGTTAACAAAGGAAGTTCAATTAGCTTTATTAAATAAACAGATTACTGAGAGACATGGTAGAGTTTTGTTAAAATTAAATGAAGACTTACAGAAAAAGTATTTAAAAAAAGTAATAGATGGAAATTTAAATGTAAAAGAATTAGAAGTGTTAATAAATTCATTATTAAATAAAGAAAAAACCGTTAAAAAACGTAAAAAACTACAGATTATTAGTAAGGATGCAAGAATAGCTAGAAATACGATTAAACAATCACTAAAAATGATTGCAAGCACAGGAATAAAAGTAGAGTCAGAAGAAAAAGAATCAGAAGAGTTTTATCAAGTAACAATACGTATTCGGAAATAAAAGAAAAGATATTTAATGAGGCAGGTGTAAAAATGGGAAAAATCATAGCTGTAGCTAACCAAAAAGGTGGTGTCGGTAAAACAACCACTACAGTTAATTTGGGTGCGAGCTTAGCAACATTAGGAAAAAAAGTGTTATTAATTGATATAGATCCACAAGGAAATGCAACAAGTGGTGTAGGAGTTAATAAAGGTGATTTAAATGAATGTGTTTATAATATATTAGTAGAAGATTATACAGTTAATCAGGTAGTTAATTCGACAGAGGTAGTAAATTTAGATGTTATTCCAGCTACAATTCAATTGGCGGGTGCAGAAATCGAATTAGTATCTGCTACAGCTCGCGAAGGTAAGCTAAAAAATGCTTTATCTGATGTGCGAAAATCTTATGACTATGTATTGATAGATTGTCCTCCTTCTTTGGGTTTATTAACAATTAATGCTCTAACAGCAGCAGATAGTGTTTTAATTCCCGTACAGTGTGAGTATTATGCATTAGAAGGGTTAAGTCAATTATTAAATACAATTCGTTTAGTTCAAAAACATTTAAACACTGAGTTAATGATAGAGGGTGTTTTATTAACAATGTTAGATGCTAGAACAAATTTAGGCTTGCAAGTTACTGAGGAAGTCAAAAAATACTTTCAAGAAAAAGTATATAAATCAATTGTACCAAGAAATGTACGTCTAGGAGAAGCACCAAGTCATGGTAAACCAATTACTGCCTATGATCCAACATCAAAAGGTGCAGAAGTATATCTTGAATTAGCAAAGGAAGTGATTGCTCATGGCGAGAGGGTTAGGTAAAGGAATTAATGCACTGTTTCCAGATGTTGATATGGATGAAGTAAAAGTTCATAACATACCAATTAAAGAATGTAGACCAAATCCATACCAACCAAGAAAAACATTTGATGCTGATGCTATAGAAGAATTGAAAACATCAATTTTAGAATATGGTATTATCCAACCATTAATCTTACGTAAAAGTATTAAGGGTTATGAAATTGTTGCAGGTGAAAGAAGATTTCGAGCAGCTAAGGAAGCTAACTTAAAAGAAGTTCCTGCTATAATTCAAGATTTATCAGATCAAAAAATGATGGAAATAGCTCTATTAGAAAATTTGCAACGTGAAGATTTATCTATTATCGAAGAAGCATTAGCATACAAAAATTTATTAGAAGAATTAAAATTAACTCAAGAAGAATTATCTCAAAAGCTTGGAAAAAGCAGATCACATATAGCTAATACAGTTAGATTGTTAACCTTACCAGAAGAAATCATTAATCATATTAACAATGGTGAATTGAGTATGGGGCATGGACGCGCAATTTTGGGTCTTAAAGAACCTGAATTTATGAATGAAGTAGTTAAAAGAACTTTAAAAGAAGGATTAAATGTTAGACAAATTGAAAAAATGATATTAGATTTAAACAATGAAGCTGAAAAAACAAAGCCAATTGCTAAAAAGCGTGATATTTTCATAGTGAAACAAGAAGAAGAGCTAAGAGAATTATTTGGAACAGCAGTAAAAATTCAAAAACAGAAAAATAAAGGTAAAATAGAAATCAATTTTTATGATGATGAAGACTTAGAAAGATTACTTGAAGTTTTAAAGAATAAATAAGTATCGTGGCTGACGATTTATTTTGTCAGCCTCTTATTTTGATAAAATTAAAAAATGTTCCACGTGAAACATTTTAAAATATTCTGAAAATTAAAGTGTTTAAAAATAATCTAACTTTTATTAATAAAAGTAATCTAGTAAATGAAATTAAAAGTTAAGGAGTGTTTTTTTGCAAATAGTTAAACAGCAATACAATCAAATTCTCGAGACTTTGTTAAGTGGAGAGTTTTGGTTTAGTATATTTGGATTCTTTTTTAAAATAGCGTTAATATTAATTTTAGCGTCTGTTATCGTGAAAATTTCGAGAAAAGTAATAAATAGAGTGTTTTCTAAAAATAAAAGAAAAGCAATAAGAATTACTGAGCGTAGAGAAAAAACCTTGAAAAAATTAATTGAAAATGCATTAGTATATACAATCTACACAATAGTCATACTTACTCTTTTAGATACTGTAGGTATTAAAATAGGTCCACTCCTTGCGGGTGCAGGTATAGCTGGACTTGCAATAGGTTTTGGTGCACAGAGTTTAGTAAAAGATATTATATCTGGTTTTTTTATCGTGTTTGAAGACCAATTTGCTGTAGAAGATTATATTTATGTCTCTGGAGTGGAAGGTTATGTTGAAGAGATCGGTTTAAGAACAACTAAAATCGAGGATTGGACAGGGGAAAGATATGTCATACCAAATGGAAATATTACCCAGGTAACCAATTATTCGATACATAATGGTGTGCCTGTCGTGGATATAAACATACCTTATGAAAATGATGTTCATGAAGCTAAAAAAATTATTGATGCTATAAGTAAAGAAGTATTTCAAAAAACAGATTTATTTATTACTGAACCAGAAATAATAGGTGTTCAAGCTTTAGATGTATCTCATTATGTAATTAGGGTAATTGCTGAAACTTTACCAGGTGAACAGTGGGCAGGAGAGCGTTATTTACGTGAACAAATTCAATCTGGTTTGTATAGTAGAGGGATAGATATTCCAGCGCCAAGAGTAGTCATGTATTCTGATCAAGAAAAAACGAAAAAACATGCATTCAGATTAAGAAAAAATGAAAAAGTTAAAGGAGATTAAAACATGACAAAAAAAGAGTTTGCCTTGAATGATATAGTAGAAATGAAAAAAGGGCATCCTTGTGGAGAAAATAAATGGAAAGTTATAAGAGTCGGCATGGATATTAGAATAAAATGTCAAGGTTGCGAAAGAAGTGTCATGCTTCCAAGAAAAGAATTTGAAAGAAAACTAAAACGTGTAATAATGAAACATGAAGAATAACAAAAACTAAAAAATGCAATATTGTTCATAGGAAATTAAATTATAGGTAACTTTTAATTGATAAAAATCTAAGAATATTCATTTGAGCTTTTGAATTTTAGCATTAAGCTTAAGATGTTCTAGCTCAAAATGAATCAAATCCCTAAGGAGTGGAATTATTAAATGTCATTAACAGCAGGTATTGTAGGTCTTCCGAACGTAGGTAAGTCAACATTATTTAACGCAATAACTCAAGCAGGAGCAGAATCAGAGAACTATCCATTTTGTACAATTGATCCAAACGTAGGAATTGTAGAGGTACCTGATGAGCGATTAGAACAATTAACAAAATTTGTTCAACCTAAAAAAACAGTGCCAACTGCATTTGAATTTACAGATATTGCGGGAATTGTAGAAGGTGCTAGCAAAGGTGAAGGATTAGGTAACCAGTTTTTATCACATATTCGTCAAGTGGATGCAATTTGTCATGTAGTAAGATGTTTTGATGACGAAAATGTAACTCATGTATCAGGAAAAGTGGATCCGATAGATGATATCGAAACCATTAACATTGAATTAATGTTAGCTGATTTAGATACAGTAACAAAGCGTTATGAAAGAACAGAAAAGCTATCAAGACAAAAAGATAAAGAAGCATTACAAGAATTTGAAGTTATGAAAATTTTAAAAGAAGGACTCGAAGGAGAAACTCCAGCACGGGCAATGGAGTTTACCAAAGAACAAGAAGTTTTTGTAAAAGGACTTCATTTATTAACATCAAAACCAGTTCTTTATGTAGCAAATGTTGCTGAAGATGAAGTAAGTGAAGAAGAAGAAAATGAATATGTTAAACAAGTAAGAGAATTTAGTGCTAAAGAAGATGCAGATGTTATCGTAATTAGTGCTAAAATTGAAGAAGAAATTTCTGAATTAGGGCCTGAAGAAAAAGAGATGTTTTTAGAAGAACTAGGAATTAAAGAATCAGGACTAGATAAATTAATTAGAGCAGCATATGAATTATTAGGTTTTGGAACCTACTTTACAGCTGGGGTTCAAGAAGTAAGAGCATGGACATTTAAAAAAGGTATGACAGCGCCGCAAGCTGCAGGGATTATTCATACAGATTTCGAACGTGGATTCATTAGAGCTGAAACTGTTTCATATGAAGATTTATATGAGGCAAAGTCAATGGTTCAAGCCCGAGAAAATGGTAAGGTAAGATTAGAAGGAAAAGATTATATTGTAAAAGATGGCGATGTAATTCATTTTAGATTTAATGTATAAAGCATATGCGTAAATTCAGATCTCGAAATTAGTTGATTATTTAATTGTTTTTTGGTATAATATTCGTCTGTGGGTAATTTAAAAATTATTCCTTGCTCTTTTTAAAGAACTAGATTAAACGAGTTCAAATAAAAAAGGGCCGCATAGACCAAAAGGAGGTGTATAGGATGACAAAATACGAAATAATGTATATCATCCGTCCAGATATTGAAGAAGACGCACATAACAAGCTAATTGAACGTTTCAACGGTATTCTTACTGATAATGGAGCGGAGATTGCTAAAGTTGATGAGTTAGGTAAACGAAGATTTGCTTATGAGATTAATGACTTACGTGATGGTTATTACGTAGTAATTAATTTTGAAAGTGAAGCAAAGGCTGTTGATGAGTTTACGCGTCAAGCAAAGTTCTCAGATGATATAATTCGCCAAATGGTAATTCGAGTAGAAGAATAATAAAAAGGGAGTGGTTCTATTGATGAATCGTGTCGTAGTTGTAGGTAGACTAACGAGAGATCCCGATTTACGCTATACACCAAACGGTGTTGCAGTTGCGAATTTTACAGTTGCATCTAATCGTCCTTTTAAAAATCAACAAGGTGAAAATGAAGCAGACTTCATCAACTGTGTTGTATGGAGAAATGCTGCAGAAAACCTTGCTAATTATATGAAAAAAGGAAGTATGATTGGAGTTGATGGACGTATTCAAACACGTTCATATGATGATAAAGATGGAAAGCGCGTATTTGTTACAGAAGTTGTAGCAGAGAGTGTACAGTTCTTAGAGCCAAGAGGATCATCAAATCAAGGTCAAGGTAGTTATAATCAATCAAATACTAGCCAAGGCCAACCTGCTCAGCAACAAGGACAGAAATCTGAATCATTCAGCAATCAAAATCAAAGTTCAAATGAGCCATTTAAAACAGATGGTGAACCAATAGATATTTCAGATGATGATTTACCGTTTTAAAACGGAGTAATATTAGAAGGAGAGGATCCAAATGGGTGGAAGACGTGGAGGAAAACCAAGACGTAGAAAAGTATGTTATTTTACCGCTAACGGTATAACATATATTGATTATAAAGATACTGAGTTATTAAAACGTTTCATTTCAGAACGTGGTAAAATATTACCGCGTCGTGTAACTGGAACATCAGCTAAGTATCAGCGAAAATTAACTATTGCTATTAAACGTTCGCGCAGTATGGCATTATTACCTTTCGTAAGCGAGTAAAAAAAATTCCTTTTCGCTGTCTTAAAGACAATGAAAAGGAATTTTTGTTTTATTTCTTTCGTTTAGGATAAGTTGTAATTATTTTATAGAGTAAAAGGAAAGTATAAAAAAAAGAAAGCCATAAGAAATTGTCATTAAGATTATAGAAAAAAGCTAAAATAGTGTAAAGTAGGAAGGGAAGAGTTGTTGAAAAAGCAACCATTTTCCATAAAATAGAATAGTGTAACTTTCTACCTGACATTTGGGTTAATTTAGTGGCTAAATAAGCAATTATAGAAATGACTATAAATACAAGGACAACAACTACTAAATAGTGGAAAATAAAGAAGTAAATTAAATAAAAAAATGAACCAATCTTCTCACTTAATTCACTACCGACTCTTAATTGATTTATTAAATTGGGAAGTGAAACAATTGCTAGTAGGATAAACATATAGATGACGACAGCATCCATGCCAATCCGATTTAATTTAAAAATTGATTTCTTTTTAGGTAACTGGATACTTTCAATAAAGCTAGTTAAAAAGACCATGAATTCAAATCCTTCAATGATATATTATTTTTTAATCATAAATTAACTATACCATGTAACTTTTATAAAAAGAATAAAGTCGCTTACTAGCAATGAGGATAATTAAAATGTAAATTTATTAGAATCTGCTATGATATATAGTAATAGGTTTTAATAAAGTTGAGGTGTAATTTAATGAGTCAATCGAAAAAAATAACAGACGGTGCATTGCTAATGGCAATATACATTGTATTGTTAATTATGTCAGTTTTTATTCCATTATTTATCTTAATAGGTTTATTTATTTTGCCGATTCCATTTATAATCTATGCATCTAAATATAATTGGAAGCCAACCTTATTAATTATTATATTAGCATTGATATTATCATTAATGTTCGCTACAATAATGTCTTTACCATTAACAATTCTTGCGAGTTTTGGTGGTTTAGCAATTGGTACGGCTCTTTATAATAAAGAGAATTCATATCAAACTTGGGCAAAAGGTGCTTTAGGTTTTATCTTAGGCATGCTAATTGTTTTTTTAGCAGCTCAATTTGTTTTAGGAATAAATATAGAAACAGAATTAAATACTTTAATAGATGAGTCATTTGAAATGACTGAAAAAATAATGGAACAAGCGGGAAATGCGGGACAATTAGAAGAACAAATGACTTTAGTAAAAGAACAAATGCAAAATATTACATTACTTATTCCAGCGAGTATTGTTATAAGTAGTATATTTACTTCACTTATCACGACATTTCTAGCATATAAGGTAATGAATCGTGTAGGAAAAGAAAAGTATTACTTTGCTCCCTTTAGAAACTTTAACTTGCCTATGTCTGTTTTTTGGCTTTATTTTTTAGTAATCATTTTATCGTTTTTTAATCAAGACACAACAACTCTAGGTGTTATAATTTTAAATAGTATGTTTATCTTAACAACATTAATGGTTCTCCAAGGTTATTCTTTTATCTTCTTTTATGCAGATTTAAAAACATGGCCTAAGGCAATCCCAATCATTGTAATTATTATATCAATATTAATTCCTTTAATAATGATGTTAGTTATTCGACTTTTAGGTATAATTGATCTAGGTTTCGGCTTAAAAAAGCGACTAGGTTCGCAAGCTAAATAAATCATTACCAAATTAGGAGTTGAGGACATGAAAGAAATAAAAGAGAAGCCAATTATAACAAATCACTTGTGGCTTATATATATAGTAACATTTCTAGCTATTGTCTTTTTAATTTATTTTAATTGGATAATTGGTTTAATTATAGCTGTATTAGCCGTAATGACCTTTATATATATGTATATATCAGAGCGACGCTATCAATATGATCAGCTAGAGTATGTATCAAATTTGTCATATCGTGTTGCCGGCGTAGGGGATGATACACTATTACAAATGCCTATTGGTATTATTCTGTATAATGATAATTATGAGATTGAATGGATCAATCCTTATATGAAACATTTTACAGAAGAAGAAAGCGTAATAGGAAAGTCATTAAATGTTATCTCAGAAGATTTAATTAATAGAATTGAAAAAGAAAAAACAGAAGAAGAATTAGAAACTGAAAAAGTAACAGAAGAATTTAATTTAAAAATAGATGCTTTTGAATATCAGGTTGTATTAGATTATAGGCGTCAATTACTCTACTTTTTCGAAAAAACAAATGAGTTAAGATTAGAACGTGAAAACTATAATGAACAAACAGTTATTGCTTTTATCTACTTAGATAATTATGAAGAGATATCTCGTAATATGACTGATAATATAAAAAGTCAATTAAATTCAAAAGTTACTGAAGCACTTAATAAATGGGCTGTGAATTATGGATTTTATATAAAACGGACAAGCCAAGATCGTTTTATTGGTGTTTTAACCCGTGAAGTTTTAGAAAAACTAGAAGAGTCTAATTTTGATGTATTAGATAAGGTGCGTCAGTTAGTTATCGATGAAGGTCAAAGGAATCCTGTGACATTAAGTATGGGAATTGCAACTGGAAATGTTCCTGTCCCAGAACTCGCTCAACTCGCACAATCAGGTCTAGATTTGGCTTTAGGACGTGGTGGAGACCAAATTACAATCCGAGATGAGTCTGGAAAAGTTAACTTCTATGGTGGAAAAACAAATCCAATTGAAAAACGTACAAGAGTAAGGGCGAGAGTAATCTCTCATGCATTAAAAAACCTTGTTGAAGATAGTGACAATGTTATAATTATGGGTCACAAAGGACCGGATATGGATTCATTAGGAGCAACAATAGGGGTTTTAAATATTGCGAAATCTAATAATAAAGAAGGTTATATAGTCTTTGATGAAAATGATGTGTTAACTGGCGTGAACCGTGTTATGGATGAAGTTAAAAAAGATGGAGAATTATGGAGACATTTCGTTTCGCCTGAGAATGCGGAAGCTGTTATTACAGAAAAGAGCTTGATTATTGTAGTTGATACACACAAACCATCAATGGTATCTCATCCGCCATTACTTAATGCTACTGATCATGTTGTTGTGATAGACCATCATAGACGTGGAGAAGACTTTATTGATCAGCCAGTACTTGTTTATATGGAACCTTATGCTTCTTCAACAGCAGAATTAGTTACGGAATTAATTGAATACCAGCCTAAAAAATTAAAATTAAATGCACTAGAAGCAACAACACTATTAGCAGGAATTATAGTTGATACAAAAAGTTTTGCACTTAGAACAGGTGCAAGAACATTTGATGCGGCTTCTTATTTAAGGGCAAAAGGAGCAGATTTAGTTTTAATTCAACAATTTTTAAAAGAAGATTTAGATACTTACGTTAAAAAAGGAAAGCTTATAGAAAATTCTTACCTATACGCTGATTCAATAGCAATTGCAAAAGCTGAAGAAGGCGATATGTTTAATCAAGTTTTAATTGCACAAACAGCAGATACTTTATTAACAATGAATAATGTAAAAGCATCTTTTGTAATTTCAGAACGAGATGATAAAAAGATTTCAGTTAGTGCAAGGTCTTTAGGGGAAATAAATGTACAAATTATCATGGAAGCTCTTGATGGCGGTGGACATTTAACGAATGCTGCTACCCAAATGAAAGATAAAACAATTGATGAAGTAGAAGTGCTACTGACTGAAGCGATTGATCAATATTTTGAAGGGAGAAAACAATCATGAAAGTTATATTTTTAAAAGACGTTAAGGGAAAAGGTAATAAAGGTGAAATAAAAGACGTACCGACAGGATATGCGCATAATTATTTATTTAAAAATAAATTAGCTGAAGAAGCAACACCTGGAAATGTAAAAAAATTGCAAAATCAACAACAAAAAATTAAAGAAAATGAAGCAGAAATTAAAGATGAAGCAGAAAAGTTAAAAGAAATATTAAGTAATATAAAAGTAGAAATTAAAGCAAAATCAGGCGACACAGGCCAACTATTTGGTTCAATTACAAATAAACAAATCGCAGATGAATTAAATAAACAATATAAACAAAAAGTAGACCGTAGAAAAATTGAATTAGAAGAACCGATTCGTTCATTAGGTACAACAAAAGTACCGGTTAAACTACACCCAGACGTTACAGGTGTAATTAATGTTTCAATTGTAGAAAAATAAAAAGTTTTTAGGTATGTTTAGGGGGTAAAATAGTGAGTGCACCATTAAATGAACGCATTCCTCCACATAATGTAGAGGCTGAACAAGCTGTTATTGGAGCTATATTCTTAGAGCCTGAAGCATTTTCAACGGCATCAGAAAGATTAATCTCGACGGATTTTTACCGGGCTAATCATCAAGCTATCTTTGCTACGATGTCACTTCTTTCTGAAAGAGGAGAACCCATTGACGTTGTGACAGTAACAACAAATTTAGCAAATACAGAACAATTAGAGCAAGTTGGTGGTGTTACTTATTTAACAGATCTCGCAAGTAGTGTACCGACCGCTGCCAATATAGATTATTATAGTAAGATAGTTGAAGAAAAAGCCTTATTGCGCAGGTTAATAAAATCAGCAACTGATATAGTAACTAATACGTTTGCTAAAGAAGATGCGGTAGAAGAAGTTTTAGATGAAGCAGAAAAAACTATTTTAGAAGTATCAAGTAGAAAAAATGCAGGTGCTTTTAAACCAATTAAAGATGTATTGATAGACGTTTATGATAATATTGAACAACTTCATAATAGTGATAGTGATGTCACGGGTATAGCGTCTGGATACCGTGATTTAGACCGGATGACGTCAGGTTTCCAACGAAATGATTTAATTATTATTGCAGCTCGTCCTTCAGTAGGTAAGACTGCTTTTGCGTTAAATATTGCGCAAAATGTTGCGATAAATTCAGATGAAAATGTGGCGATTTTTAGTTTAGAGATGGGTGCTGATCAACTTGTCCAACGTATGCTTTGTGCCGAGGGTAATATTGATTCACAACGATTAAGAACAGGTAAGCTAGAAAATGAAGATTGGGAAAAATTAACGATGGCAATGGGAAGTTTATCTCATGCTGGTGTATATATAGATGATTCACCAGGTATTCGTGTAAGTGACATCAGATCAAAATGTCGTCGCTTAAAACAAGAGCATGGTTTAGGTATGATTATTATTGATTATCTGCAGCTTATTTCAGGAAGTGAGAGCTCACAAGATAATCGTCAACAAGAAGTTTCAGAAATCTCACGTTCTTTAAAAGGTCTTGCTCGTGAACTTGAAGTTCCTTTAATAGCATTATCACAGCTATCACGTGGAGTTGAACAACGACAAGATAAGCGACCAATCATGTCTGATTTAAGGGAGTCTGGAAGTATCGAGCAAGATGCTGATATAGTCGGATTTTTATATCGAGATGATTATTATGATGAAGAAAGTGAACAACAAAATATTATAGAAATTATTCTATCCAAGCAGCGTAACGGTCCAACTGGAACAATCGAACTTGCCTTTGTAAAAGAGTATAATAAGTTTGTCGATTTAGATTATACTTATAGCGATGGTGGAGTGCCTCCTGCTTAATATATACGAGCAAATCATTAGTTAGTTTATAATTAACTTTATGTCTTGCTTGTTTTTTTTATTGATAAAAAAAACAAGCAAGACATTTTTGCTAAAATGCGATAAGATAGAGTAATAGAATGAAATCAGATGAGTATAAATATACTATAAAGGAGTTTTATAAATGAAACAAAAAATTCTTGTTGTTGACGATGAAAAACCAATTGCAGATATATTAAAATTCAATTTAGAAAAAGAAGGTTATGAAGTAACTACTGCACATGACGGTAATGACGCAGTAGATTTAGCAGAAGAGATAAAACCAGATTTAATTTTACTGGACATTATGTTGCCTGGAAGAGATGGCAATGAAGTGTGTAGAGAAGTAAGAAAAACACAATCAATGCCAATTATCATGTTAACTGCTAAAGACTCAGAAATCGACAAAGTTATCGGTTTAGAACTTGGTGCAGATGACTATGTAACAAAGCCATTTAGTAACCGTGAATTGCTCGCTCGTGTTAAAGCTAATTTACGACGTCATCAACACGTTGAAGAAGAAGATGGTGTACCGACTAAAAAGGATATACCTATTGGCAACTTAACAATTCATCCTGATGCATACAGTGTTTCGCGAGATGGTGCACATATTGATTTAACTCACCGTGAGTTCGAACTCTTTCATTATTTAGCACGACATATCGGACAAGTGATGACACGTGAACATTTACTTGAGACTGTTTGGGGTTATGATTATTTTGGAGATGTCCGTACTGTTGATGTTACGGTGCGCCGTTTGAGAGAAAAAATTGAAGAGAATCCAAGTAGCCCAAATTGGATTATTACAAGACGTGGTGTAGGTTATTATTTACGTAATCCAGACGAGGAGTAAGATACGATGAAAAAAGTTGGTTTTTTTAGATCAATTCAATTAAAATTTATTATTATTTATATATTACTCTTATTAATCGCTATTCAAGTGATTGGTTCTTATGTTGCGCGAGAATTAGAATCAGAGTTATTAGATAATTATAAAGAAACGATTAATGATCGAATTGATCTTTTAGGTTATAATTTAGAACTTACTTTTGATAAAGATCGAAGTGAAAATAAAGAAGAACCTACCTTACAAGAAGAAGTTCAAAATATTGTAAATGATGTTAACTTAGGTGGACAAAGCACTTTACAAGTTATTAATAATCAAGGTCGGATATTAGGAACCAATGACTATAACCAAGATATTGTCGGTAAAAAAATTACAGATGAAATTATTCAAAAAGGAATCAAATTGGGGACTACTGTTGACAGTACGTATATCAAAAGAAAAACAGGAGACCGAATCTTAGTTCGTGTTGAACCGATTCTTGATAAAGAAAGAGAAATTAAAGGCGTTATCTATTTAGAAACGTCTTTAGAGAGCGTCTATGATCAACTATCTAATATTAATGATATCTTCTTTAAAGGATCTACCATTGCATTAGTTGTTTCCATTTTGATTGGAATTTTAGTTGCAAGAGCAATCACCAAGCCAATTATTGAAATGCGTAGACAAGCTCAAAAAATGGCTCGTGGTGACTTTTCTCAAAAGGTTAAAGTTTATGGTTCAGATGAGATCAGTCAGTTAGCAGTGACCTTTAATCACTTAAATGATCGCTTAAAACATTCAATGGCCACAATTGAAAAAGAAAGAAGTAAATTAAGTTCTGTTTTAGCAAATATGTCAGAAGGTGTTATTGCTACAGACGCAGAAGGACAGATTACTTTAATAAATGAGGCAGCTGGTAAATTACTAAGTAAAAATCCGAACTATTTAATTAATCAAAATTTATTAGAGCATCTTGAATTAGAAGGAAAAGTTGTTGGTATGACTGAATTACAAGAAAGTGGTTCAATTATACTTGATTTTAGTACTGAAGAAGTTTATTTGGTAAGAGCTAATTTTTCTAAGATTTTTGATGACTATGATAAAGTAAGTGGATTTATTACCGTATTAAGTGACGTAACGGAAGAAGAAAAAATAGAACGCGAAAGAAGAGAGTTTGTTTCAAATGTTTCACATGAATTAAGAACACCATTAACAACTTTAAGAAGCTACTTAGAAGCTTTAACAGACGGTGCATGGAAAGATGAAGAAATAGCGCCACATTTCTTGAAAGTCACCCAAGATGAAACAGAGCGCATGATTCGTATGGTTACAAGTTTATTAGACCTATCAAGAATGGATAGTAAAGCAGAGACATTGCAAAGAAGACGAGCAAATTTCACGCAATTTTTACATGAAATTATTGATCGATTTGAAATGAATGTCAAAGATGAACGGATAATATTAAACCGAGATATACCAAATGAAGAAACTTATGTTTGGATAGATAAAGATAAAATGACTCAAGTATTAGATAATATTATATCTAATGCGGTAAAATATTCACCAGATGGTGGTACGATTAATTTTAAAGTAGAAAAACATATGAGAAGAATTATAGTGAGCATAAAAGATGAAGGAATTGGTATTGCTTATGATAAACTTGATAAAATATTCGATCGTTTTTACCGTGCAGATAAATCAAGAACAAGAGATCTTGGTGGAACGGGTCTTGGTTTAGCAATTACCCAAGAAATTATTGAAGCGCATTACGGAAAGATTTGGGTTGATAGTAAAGAAGGCGAAGGTACGACTATTTACTTTAGTTTACCGCTAATGAATGAGATGCGGAGGCGAAACAGATGAACTTCGAAACAGTAAAATCATATATTTTAGTTATCTTAATTGGAATTAGTGTTTTGTTATCTTTAGCTTTGTGGACCTATCAACCTAGTTACGAACAATTCCAAGACCCTGATTATGTGAGTGAAGTGAATGTTGGAGGAAAAGAAAAAGAAAAAAAAGAATTAATAAATCCAAGTAGTCTAATATTCCATGATAATAAAAGAGTGCTTGGCTTTAGTAATCTAGCAGATCAGGTTGAACTATATGAATCAATGAATACATGGGTTATGTACGATGTAGAAGAAAGAGAAGCGATAGGAAAACCAAAACAAAGACGTTTTATGGAAATTATTTATCCAACAGCTTTTCCGGCAAAAGTAATTACAGATATATTTACTTTTAATGAGGAAATTGAACCACCTAATTGGTCATTTAATAAAATATATGTGACTTTTAATGAAGAAGACTTATTATTAGATATTACATTTGTTTCATCTGATGAAAAAAAAGAAATAACAGCAAGAATAGACAAGCGTGAAAAGTATGATTTATTATTTGATTATGTTGTAAATCATTCAAATTTAATTGACTATACAAGTTTTAATACAGAAGAAAAAACATTTTATATTCCGCAAGAAGAAATAAATACATCATCTAAAACGCTCGTTATTAGTAAAATACAACCGGAAAAATTGGTTAATGCTTTATTTAGAAATCCATCTCAAGTTACGTCAAATATTGCAGAAGCATATTATACAGATGGTCAGCGTGGTATGAGTGTTTCAACTGATGAAAATAAAATCGAATTTATTAATCCTGTTCAAACGAGTTCGGAAAACTTATTAGCAATTGATTTACTAGAGCATAGTATTGCTAATGTAAATGAGCATAAAGGTTGGACTAATGACTATACTGTTGAGTATATTGATACTGCACAAAGTAAGGTTAGATTTAGATTAATGTATAATGGTTTACCAGTTTTTGAGAATAATAATTTAACTATTCTTGAACAAAGATGGCGTGATAAAGATTTATATGAATATAATCGATCACTAATCCGCTTGACACATGAAGTAGATTCAACTCAAAAAAAGATAATTTCAGGTCAAAATTTAATTGACTACATTGAAAAAGAAGCTGTTTACGAATTAGAAAAAATTGACGGTTTGCAAATGGGCTATGAATTAAAGTTTTTATCTAGCGCGTCAGATAGTATGTTGCTTGAGCCAACTTGGTACGTTAAATATCAGGGTCAATGGCAGCCTGTTGACACTAATAAATTAACAAAAGAAGGAGGCGAGTAAGTTGCAATGGGGTCAAATTAAAACATTATTAATTCTTAGTTTTCTTGTTTTAGATGTATACTTACTCGTTCAGTTCACAGAAAAACAAGAACAAGCTGATTTATCCGTTTTAGAACATAGTGAATCAACAATTGAAGATCAACTAAAAACAGAAAATATAACAGTACCTGAACTATCTAACGAAGAATATAACGAAACTTTTATTTCAGTAGAACCTAAATTAATGAAAAATGAAGAATTAAAAAACTTAAAAGAATTAGATAATCAAACAAACGAAGTTTTAGAAAACAAACTCATTATTTCTAAAATAAAAAAGCCAATTAGTGTTTCAAAGGATTCATCAAAAGAAAAAAAGAAGGAACTTTTAACTGATTTAATTTTGTTTTCAGAAGAATATTCATTTTGGGAATGGGATGAAGACACGAATATATTAATTTATTTTCAAAATAAATTAGAGCGTCCAATTTATTATAATCAAAATGCTTTATTATTAATCTTTTTAAATAATAATGATGAAATAACATACTATACGCAGACCGCTCTTGGCGAGTATGAAGAAAATAAAGATAAAAGAAAATTAATACCTTCAATGCGTGCTATTGAAAAACTTTATGAATCAGATAAATTTAAAAGTAATGATGAGATAAGTTCGGTTGAAATAGGATTCCATACAAGAGTGCCATTAGATAGTGGTGTACAAGTATTTGCACCAACATGGAATGTGGAAGTAAACAAAAAATCTCATTACTTCGTTAATGCGATTGAAGAATATATATTTTTAAGTGAACATCAGTTATTTTTAAAAGAAGCGTTAAAGAATGTTCAACAAAAAATGAATTCAACAGAAGAGAAAAAATTAGACAAAGATGATTTTCAAATAAAAATAAAAGAAAAAATTGAAATAATCGAACGGAGTGAAAAGAATGACACTACAATTTAGCGTACTCGCTTCAGGTAGTACGGGTAATGCTTTTTATATAGAAGCGGGAGAAACTAAATTACTTGTTGATGCAGGGTTAAGTGGTAAACAAATAGAGCGTCAGTTTGCTGATATTGGAAAAAATATAGAAGATCTTACAGGTATACTCGTTACGCATGAACATAGCGATCATATAAAAGGAATTGGTGTTTTAGCTAGACGCTATAATTTACCTATTTATACAAATCAAAAAACATGGAATGAAATGCTACCAAAAATAGGTAAAGTAACATTAGATCAAAAATTTCATTTTGAAGCGAATGAAATTTACACTTTTGGTAAATTAGAAGTAGAGTCATTTTCTGTTTCACATGATGCAGTTGATCCTATGTTTTTCGTTTTTCATTATAATAATCAAAAAGTAGCGTTAGTAACAGACTTAGGTTATGTTTCAGAACGAATCAAAAAGACAATAGAAGGTGCAGATGCGTACATATTTGAAGCTAATCATGATATAAATATGTTGCAGATGAGTCACTATCCATGGAGTGTTAAACAAAGGATTCTAGGCGACTCAGGACACATCTCTAATGAAGATAGTGGTTTAGCATTAAGTGAAATTATTACAAATGATACGGAACGCATATATTTAGCTCATTTAAGTCGAGATAATAATATGAAAGATTTAGCGCGTATGTCTGTCGATCAAGTATTACAAGAGCGAGGGATTACACTCGATTTATTTGATACAGATCCAATCAGACCAACTGACTTATTTAAAATACAGAAAAAGAATCATATTTTATAATAACGGAGGTTGTTACAGATGGATGAAAGAAATGATAATAATATAAATAAAGAAAACTCAAAGATAAATGAAAGGATAACGGTTGAAAAACAAGGAAAAGGAAGGCTCTTTTTTATCCTGTTAATTGGTATTTTAATCGGTGTCATTATTATGTTCTTTATTTATCAAAATCTACTGGATAAAACAAGTTCTAACATTAAAACGAACTATAATGAATCAGTTCATGTAGATGTAACAACTGAAATTACAGAGATAGTGAAAGAAGTTACGCCTACAGTGGTTGGGGTAACGAATAAACAAGAAACAGAAGAATTTTTAAATGAAGGAAGAATACAAGGAAATGAAGCAGGCACTGGTTCAGGAGTAATTTATAAACAAAATGAAACAGAAGCTTTCATTGTCACAAATCACCATGTTATCCAAAATGCTGATTTACTAGAAGTAGTATTATCAAATGATGAAACATTGGAAGCGGAATTGCTAGGAAGTGATTTATTTATGGATCTTGCTGTACTTAAAGTAGAAGCAAATGAAATTGAGGAAGGTGTAAAAATTGGAACATCCGAAAATATTAATGTAGGTGAACCAGTTTTAGCAATAGGAAATCCTTTAGGCCATATGTTTGCAGGCTCTGTTACACAAGGAATTATTAGCGGGAAGCTACGTACTATTCCTCAAGACTTTAATCAAGACGGCTATCCAGACTGGCAAGCTGAAGTTCTACAAACTGACGCTGCAATTAACCCAGGTAATAGTGGAGGAGCTTTAATTAACATAAAAGGTGAGCTGATTGGAATAAATTCAATGAAAATCAGCCAAACTGTTGCAGAAGGAATTGGATTTGCAATTCCAATAGATGCTGCTTTACCTGTTATTAAAGAGTTAGAAGAAAAAGGACAAGTTACGCGTCCTTATTTAGGTGTTGAGATTTATTCATTAAATGAGATGCCTAAAGGCGAGTGGCAAAGTTCTCTTAAATTACCAGAAGATATTACAAGCGGCGTTTATATTTGGTCAGTTGAGCCAGGTTCTCCAGCAGACAAAGCAGGTCTTGAAAGACTTGATGTTATTACAGAATTAGATGGCAAAAAGATAGAAAATATTATTGATTTAAGAAAAATTCTTTATGAAGAAAAGAAAGTTGATGACGAAATCAAAGTCTCTGCCTATCGTAAAGGTGAAGAGATTGAAGTAACAACAACTTTAATTCCACAAAAATAAAAGAAAGAACCTAGTCAATAATAATACTAGGTTCTTTCTTTTTGTTTAAATTAATCTCTTTGCTTCTGAATCAATTACATATGCGTTATTTTTTAAAATAACAAAATTAAGTTTAGCTAAATACCTTAAATTACTGCGTACTTTAAATAAAGGTAATTTTGCTTTTATAGCAATATCATCGATTGTTAATGGTGTATTTTTGATTGCTTTTAACACCTTTCTTGCAGTAGGTGTTAATTCATTTTTAACTGTTCCACAAGCCATTAAAACGACCTCCTAGACTTTTATAAATCTCGCTTACAGAAGTAAAAGTCTACACATTCATAATCTTTGTTATTCATACGCTCTTCAGCACCTTCTTGCGTTTTAGCAGGAGGTACAATGACTTTATCGCCTTCTTGCCAATCAGCAGGTGTAGCGATATTGTGTTCATCAGCTGTTTGTAATGCTTTAACTAAACGAACCATTTCATCCATATTACGTCCTGTCGATAAAGGATAATAGATGATTGCTCTAATGATTTGTTTATCATCAATAACAAACACTGCACGAGAAGCTTCTGTTGAGCTTTCGTTAGGCATAATCATTCCGAATTTTTTAGCAACATCCATTGAAAGATCAGCAATCACTGGGAATTCAATTTTAGTACCAAATTTTTCTTCAATATTTCTTACCCAAGCGATATGTGAGTGTACACTATCAATACTTAAACCAAGTAATTCTGTATTCATTTCTTTTAGTTGTGGAGAGATATTCTGAAAACCAATAAACTCTGTTGTACAAACTGGTGTAAAATCAGCAGGGTGTGAGAATAAAAGTACCCAACTGCCTTTATAATCTTCTAATTTCAAGTCTCCGTGTGTTGTTACTGCTTCAAATTGTGGTGCAACATCCCCGATACGTGGCAATGAACGTACTTCTGTTTCTTCAACATTTAGATTTTCTTCAGTCATAAATAATCAATCTCCTTTTTATAATGATTACAATCTAGCTCCAAATTTAGTATACTAGAGAAAATTTAAAGGAACAAGTTCTCTGCTCAACTTATCAAAATAATCAGACTTTCTAACAAGTTATCCACAATAAGAGTGGAGTTACACACAATAGGTGGATAACTTTTCAGAATGTATGTTCTAGACACAGCTTATAGAATGTTAATAACAATTTTAATCTACATGTATGCAAAAAAACTTATTTGTGGATTAATTTGTGGACAGAAAAGTAATTTTAATGGATTTAGTTAATATTCCATTCTTCTTTTAGCATTCCGTAAACGATATGATCAACATAATGATTATAAAGCCACTCAGCTTGTCTTAAGTGCCCTTCTTTTTTGAAATTAAGTCTTATGGGAATAGCTTGGCTTTTTTTATTTTCATAAGCTGTTCGTATATCTACTTTATTTATTTCAAGTTCTGTAAAACCATAATCAATCAAAGCAGCAACAGCTTTGGTCATAATTCCTCTGCCTTGATGTTCTTTAGCTAACCAATATCCAACATATCCAATATTATTTCGCCAATCAAATTCATTAAAGCTTACAATACCTACCAGCATCTCATCAATAAAAATGCCAGCTCTTATATCTTGTTTATTGGCATATGTATAAAATGATTCTTTAATCGATGTTTCTACATCAGATAAACTTTTAGAATCATTTAGCCAAGGTAACCATTTTTCTAAATAAGCGCGCGAATCTTCAATCAGATGAAAAAGAGGTTTTGCATCACGGCTAGTAAGCATACGTAACGTCATATGTTCATCAACTTCTTGAATATACATTTTATCATTCCTAACCCAGCTGTTAATTAAATAGTTCGATCCAAATTTTTATCGCACTTGCTAAAATCAGTGCTGCTAAAATCCATTGTAAATATTTAGTGTTCATTTTTTTACCTGCATTCGCTCCAAGAGGCGCACCAATAATACTTGCAATAACCATGATTATTGCTGGTAATAATAATACTTGACCTGTTGCGATTTTACCAGCTGTTGTTCCAATTGAAGAGATAAAAGTAATTGCAAGTGAACTTGCGATTGTCATTCTTGTTGGAATTTTTAAGACAACAATCATAATTGGTACTAATATAAATGCACCGGCTGCTCCAACAATACCAGAAGCAACTCCAACGATCAGGGCAAGTACTGAAGCAAGTGGTTTATTAAAAGTTACTTCAGATAAGTTAGTACCTTTATCATCATTAGATTTAGGTAGAAACATCATGACGACTGCAATTGTAGCTAAAACAGCATAAACCGCATTAATAGCTATTTCAGGTAAGTAAGTAGAAAAGAAACTACCAACTAATCCACCAACCAGTACACTCGCACCCATATAAATGATTAAATCTTTATTCAAATAACTACCTTTTCGATACGCCCAAACACCACTAATTGAAGCAAACAGTACTTGAATCGCATTTAAACCTGAAACTTCATGTGCAGAAAAAGCAGTTAATCCGACTAAGGGTGGAATATAGAGTAGCATGGGATATTTAATAATAGATCCCCCAATACCAACCATCCCTGAAATATAAGATCCGACAAACCCAATTAAAATTAATGTTAAAATAAATACAAAGCTCATAAAACATCCTCCTTATACCCCTACCCCTATAATAAAACAAACGAGCTAGATAATATAGTTTACTGCTTATAGAAATATAAATGATAATTTAATAAGGATTTATAGCATGCATTTAATAAAGTTCTTCAACTAACCAAAAAATATTTCCTGGGAAATAATAATTGACAAAATAACTAAAAAAAGATATCATACCCGTATAGGTATTATGGCGAGGAGTGAAATAATGGAGTATTTAAAATATATAGTTATAGGTTTGTTTATTTTATTTATTATTAGTCGAATGTTACCTGTAAAAGGTGTAAATAATTTAACCCCTAATGAAGTGAAACCAAAATTAAAAGATAAAAAGATTCAATTCATCGATGTGCGCACACCTGGAGAATACAAAGGTGGACATGTAAAACAATTTAAAAATATCCCAGTACATTTATTAAAAAACCAGTCAAATCAGTTAAAAAAAGATCAAGAAGTTGTTATCATCTGTAGGTCAGGCAATAGAAGTATGAAAGCTTGTCGGATTTTAAAGAAACAAGGGTTTGATAATTTAACAAATGTACGTGGTGGAATGAATATGTGGTAGGTTTTAATTAATTTAAGTACCTAAAACGACATTACTTATTTAAGTAATGTCGTTTTAGGTCTTTTTTTTGTATGAAGAATAACAAAACACTGTTAAAATGTGTATAAAGTGTGACATTTATTGAGTGAGGTGTTCTTATGCAAAATCAACTAATCAATTTATTTAAAGCTGGCTGGACATTACTTCGTTTAATTGCAGTTGTCTCTTCGAGTGTGGTGACCATTTTATCTAGTTTATTACCATTATATTTTCATACGTCTCTTTCTAATGGACGTTTAATTTTTATGTTTATTTTTTTGAGTGTAGCTGCAGTAATTGTTCACGGTGGACTTACCCATTTATTTAATGATTATGCAGATCATTTATCAGGGACAGATGATGTTAGCCCAGCTGTCTTATCAGGCGGAAGTCGTGTGATTCAAAACAAACTAATTTCCCCAACACGCGTCTTGATGTTGGGGAAATGGATATCAATTATATTACTTGTAACCGCTTTAATTATGGCTATTTTAAATCGTTTTGAATTAACTATTTTAATTCTCGTTGGTGTATGGGCTGCTTACTCTTACTCACTTCCTCCACTGCGATTAAGTTATCGTCCATTTTTAGGAGAATTATTTAGTTTATTTCCTGCGATTTTCTTTTTAGGTTTAGCAGGACCTTGGATTTTGCTTGAAACAATTCCTTTATGGGCTTATCAAAATGCAGTAATAAATGCACTAGCGTGCATGGGTTGGGTAATGGTCCATCATATCCCTGATATTGAAGCTGATAAAAATGCAACACCTATAAAAATAACAAGTGTTGTTTGGGTTGTTGATAAATTCGGTTTGCGTTTTGCTGGATTTCCAGCTTTGTTATATTACGGGTTAGCCTTAGTTTATTCCACATGGCTTTTAAAAGATCGATTCTGGACAGGAATAATTGTAATTATATTACTCTTTATTGGTATATTATTAATTAGTAGTGTTCAAGCAAGCAAAGTTCAACAAGTAACGCAGATTGAAAAAAAGTTACTGCTCCTCGCTATTATTATCGCCATAACATTAGGTCTTTTTTAATGCTCTCAACCTTATAGGCATAGGATTTATGGTATTTCACAACTTGACAAAAAGAAAAAATAACTGTATATTTGATTCAACAAAGTTGAATGGAATGGAACACAAGTTGAATAAGATATAGGGAGGGAATTATTAATGCGTTGGCCAAAAGAAGTCGAATTAAAAGAAGTAGGACCAAGAGATGGATTGCAAAATGAGTCCGTATGGGTTGATACACAAGAAAAAGTAGCATGGATTAACATGTTATCTAACACGGGAATTAAAGAGATTGAATATTCCTCTTTTGTACATCCAAAATGGATACCAGCTTTAAAAGATGCTCGCGAAGTAGGTCGGCAAATTAATCGTAATCCAGATGTTATTTATTCTGCGCTTGTTCCAAATCAAAAAGGTTTAGAACATGCTCTTGAAGCAGGTATTGATCGAGCGTCTGTCTTTATGTCAGCAACAGAAACCCATAACCTTAAAAATATAAATAAATCAATAGATGAAACATTACCGGTAATGAAACAAGTGATACAAGATGCAAAAGCTGCTAATAAGAAAGTGACAGCTTATGTATCAACGGTATTTGATTGTCCATTTGAAGGTAAAACAGATGTCAATCAAGTTCTACGTATTGCTGAAAAACTCTTTGAATATGGAGCAGACGATATTTCACTTGGTGATACAATTGGATCAGCTGTACCCAATCAAATAGAAGAAGTTTTAGATGTAGTGAATCAATACTTTGCAAACAAAGATATTATTATGCATTTCCATGATACAAGAGGTATGGCGATTGCAAATATTGTCACATCAATGAATTATGGTATGACCCGTTTTGATACATCAATTGGTGGACTAGGTGGTTGTCCGTATGCACCAGGTGCTGCAGGTAATGTGGCAACAAATGATGTACTTTATTTGATGGAAGGTTTAGGAATCAAAACAAATATTGATGAAGAAAAACTACTGAAAGCTGCATTTTATATTCAAAATAAGTTAGGCAAGAAACTACCAAGTCGTTCACTTGCTTATGAATTAAGTCAAATGAGCGAAGGTATTGATTCTGACGTGCTTGAACAAAAGCGTCGTAGAAAACGTGATATGATGTATGATTTCTTAAAGTATCAATATGATGTATTTAAAAGATTAGCAGAATAAAATGAAAATACTTATGACTAGAACAGGTTACTGTTCTAGTCTTTTAGTGTGAGCTTGACGAATTAGTTGCTATTTTATAAGATGGAACAAGCTCAGATTACTTAATGAAAGGAATGAATTTAATGACATTAAGTCAAATGGGCATTAAAATTAAACAATTAAGATTAAGACAGCAAAGAACACAACAACAAATTGCTGATGCGTGTAATATTTCAAAAAGTTTATTATCTAAAATAGAAACAGGCCAAACATCTTCAGCAATTGCTACTTTATCCAAAATATCTAAGGAATTAGAAGTTCCACTATCTTGGTTACTTGAAGATACGCCTGAGCAAGATTTAGTTTTACAAAAAAAAGCTAAACGTGAATCTAGAGTCGGTGATGTTCATATGGGTTACTCATATGAATTACTCGCTAATAAGTCTAAGTATTCTGGTGTTGAACCAACAATTGTTCATGTCACTCCAAAAAACTTGAATGTAAGAGAAGAAACTTATACGCACTCCCATGATGAGTTTATTTATGTTTTAAATGGTAGTATGGAACTTTTTTATGATAATAAGTTATACTTAATGGATAAAGGCGATACAGCATATTTTAAAGGAACAAAACCTCATTTATTTATTCCAATTGATGATGAGGGTGCTGAAGTATTGACATTGTTTATTGAAATTAATGAATAGTAAGGAGCAAAAATAATGAACCCAGAAATTGTGATAGAATTAGTTTTGTTAGCTGTTATTTTTGGTTTTGGTTTTTATATGTTAAGAAAAATTATTCCAAGTAAAGCAGTTAAACAAATCAGAGGCGAAGAGTTGCAAGAAATTTTAAAGTCAGACCATGCAATACTGATAGATGTAAGAAAGCAAAGTCAATTTGCTCAATTTCATATTAAAGGTTTTAAAAATATTCCGCTCAGTCAAATCAAAAAAGCAACGGCAGAATTACCTGATAAAAACATTGAGATTGTCATTATGTCTCAAACTGGTTCAGCAGGAAATGAAGCTTGTAAGAGATTAAAAAGACGCGGATTTACTAATTTAACAAATGTTCAAGGTGGTATGAGTTCAATCGATACAAATTAAAAAGACAATTCGAATTGGAATTGTCTTTTTTAACTTTAGAAGGTGGTACATAAATGGAGCTAATAGCAAAACATCCTTATATTAAAGTAATTAGAGAAATAACAAAACTGGAAAAAATTGAAACAAAAGAAAATCGCGAACTAAAGTTATATAAAACAAAATTAACAACAAGACATAGAGAATTTCCAATAGAGGATTTAATAAAAATTGCTACAAGAAAAATAGGAAAAAATGGTGGACTAATTTTTATCCACACGGAAAGTGGTGTTTTTACTTATACAGTTGAAATAATCGATAAAAACTTTATCCACACTGTTAATAACTTAATACGGGAGCGAGACAATGAATCTTAAAATGATTTACGAAGCCCAAAAAAATTTAGAAGGTATTATTAACGAAACACCTTTATTAGAATCTACTCAGCTTTCAAAGTTATCTGGAAATCACGTGTATTTAAAAAGTGAACATTTACAAAGGTCTGGTTCATTTAAAATTAGAGGTGCTTATAATGCTGTGAAAGATGCAGTAGAAAAAGGAGCAACATTAGTGATTGCTGCGTCATCAGGTAATCATGGGCAAGCTGTTGCACTTGCAGCAAAACTGTTAGGAGTAAAAGCAATTATTGTTATACCAAAAAATGCAGCTGAATGTAAACGAGCAGCAATTAGTGGGTATGGCGGAGAAATTGAATCCTGCGGTTTTACTTCTTCTGAAAGAATCTCGCGCGCAATCGCAATTGCAAACGAGCAGGCTGGAATATTTATTCCGCCTTATGACGATCCACTTATTATTGCTGGACAGGGTACGGTAGGTTTAGAAATTATCGAGTCGTTACCAGAAGTTGATGTAGTGATTGTTCCGATTGGCGGAGGTGGATTAATTTCAGGTGTTTTAACTGCCATTAAAGAATCACGTCCAGAAATAAAAGTAATTGGTGTGGAGCCTGCCTTAGGTAATGATACTTATTTATCAATACAAGCTAATAAACGAATAAAAGTCGACGCAAGTAACACAGTAGCTGATGGCCTAAGAACTTCAGTTCCAGGTGAAATGACTTTTCCCATTTTGCAAAAACATTTAGATGATATTGTTTTAGTAAGTGAAGCGGAAATAAAATCAGCATTTACATTTGTTTTAGAACGAATGAAACAATTAATTGAACCTTCAAGTGCTACAACTATTGCGGCTTTAATGAGTGAGAAAATTAACCTTAAAGATAAACACGTTGTCTGTCTTATATCTGGCGGGAATATAGATTTAAGTGAAATTAATAATTTAATCAATGAAAAATGAGCTAACCAAAAGGTTAGCTCATTTTTTAATTACTGATATAAAATTGGTGAACCTGGTCCAAGATCGATTCCAAAGAACATCCAAACAATTAGCATAATTGTCCAAGTAATTAAGAAGAAGATAGAATACGGGAACATAACTGAAATCAGTGTTCCAATACCCATTTTCTTATCATATTTTTGGGCAAATGCGATAATTAATGCAAAGTATGTCATGAGTGGCGTAATAATATTTGTTGACGAGTCAGCGATACGGTAAGCCATTTGAGTAAGCTCTGGTGAATAACCTAATTGCATCATAATCGGAACAAAGACAGGCGCCATCATTGCCCATTTTGCAGAAGCACTACCAATGAACAAGTTAATAAATCCTGCGATTAAGACAAATAGAATAATTAGCGGAATTCCTGTTAAACTAATTGATTGTAAGAATTCAGCACCATAAACCCCCAGGACGAGTCCCATGTTACTTTCAGAAAAGAAGGCAACGAATTGTCCAGCTGTAAATGCAAGAACAATGAATAATCCCATTGAAGCCATTGTTTTTGATAATTGATCTGCAACGTCTTTATCATTTTTAATTTCTTTTGTAACAACACCATAAATTAATCCTGGTACAAAGAACATCAGTGCAATAATCGGAACTAATGAGCTCATAAATGGTGACTCTAAGAATCCAGTTCCTTCAGGCCATAAAGGGGCATTTGTAGGTAATACAAGTAGTAAAACACCTATAATAACTACCACAAACCCTGCAATCGCCCAACCTAATCCTTTTTTCTCAACAGGCTTTAATCCTTCTAATTTCTCTTTATATATACCTGTATAACTTCCTAAGCGTGGTTCAATAATACGTTCTGTTACCCAAGCCCCGACAATTGTAAGTAAAATAACAGAAGCGGCAATAAAGTAATAGTTCATTGCAACGTTCATGCCAGCAGCATATGTTGGGTCAATAATTTTTGCTGCATCAATTGTCATTTCTCCAAGCATTGGGTCTGTTGCAGAAAGGAAGAAGTTAGCACTAAATCCACCTGATACCCCAGCGAAAGCTGCAGCGAGTCCAGCTAATGGATGTCGTCCAAGTCCTGCAAATATTGCTGCACCAAGAGCTGGTAGCACAATATATCCGGCATCAGAAGCGACACTCGACATAACACCTGCAAAAACAAGTCCAGCAGTAATTAGTCTTTTAGGGACTGATAAAACAAATCCACGTAAAACGGCACTAATTAAACCAGTTGTTTCAGCAAGTCCAATTCCAAGCATTGTCACAAGTACAACACCTAAAGGAGCGAAACCAATGAAGTTCTCTGTCATACTAGTGAAAATATGCGCAATTCCCTCATTAGTCAGTAAATTCGTGACAGAAACAATTTCGCCTTCGATTCCTGGATGCTCTACTTCAATGTTGAAAACTGAAATAACTGCTGATAAAACGAGAACTAATAAAGCAAGTATTGCAAACAGCGTAACGGGATGGGGCAATCTATTTCCAACAATTTCAACCCTATCGAGGGATCGTTGTAAAAATCCTTTTTTCTTCATCAATATCCTCCTATATAAAACTAATGTTCATATTATAACCGTTTTCTTTAGTAAATTAAACAGATAAATAAAAGAGTTACTAATGGCACTATTCTAAATATTTCACGTATTAAAAATCGCTTTTTAAAATTTGATTTCAAGAGTGACTAAGTGTTAATCTTCTTTGTGCAAGCGATATCATTTGAAATATTAGGAGGAAACATTTTGATTACTTTTTTTGCATCACTCATTATCCTAGTTATAGGATATTTTACATATGGAAAGTTTGTAGAAAAAGTATTTGGAGTAGACAATACACGTAAAACTCCCGCAATTACTAATCGAGACAACGTTGACTATGTCCCGATGAAAAAACAAAACAATGCAATGATTCAATTACTTAATATCGCTGGAACAGGTCCTATTTTTGGGCCAATTATGGGTGCCTTATTTGGTCCTGTTGCATTTATTTGGATTGTTGTCGGATCTATTTTTGCAGGCGGTGTACATGATTATTTAACAGGTATGATTTCAATTCGTAATAAAGGAGCACATATCCCAGAGCTTGCTGGTAAATTTCTAGGTAAGTTCTCTAAACATATTGTAAATGTATTTTCTTTATTATTACTACTTTTAGTCGGTACGGTATTTGCTACAACGTCAGGTTCTTTACTCCATGTTTTATTAGAAGGTAAAATGACATTATGGGTAATTTTATCAATTATATTTCTTTATTTCTTTTTATCGACTATTTTACCGATTGATAAAATCATTGGCAGAATCTATCCAGTATTAGGTGCGATACTAGTAATTGGAACAATTGCTGTAGGTGTAACACTATTTACCTCAGGAAATGGTGCGAATATTCCAGAGCTAACGCTTGAAAATATGCATCCGGATAATTTACCTATCTTTCCTATTTTATTTTTAACAATTACTTGTGGTGCCTTATCAGGTTTCCATGCGACACAGTCACCAATCATTTCTCGAACTGTGGAAAAAGAGTCAGAAGGCCGTTATATTTTTTATGGCATGATGATTACAGAAGCGGCTATCGCGATGATTTGGGCTGCAGCTTCAATGAGTTTATTTTACGGAGAGAATTTAAACGAACTTATAAATTCAGGAACACCGTCAGCTGTTGTGAATGAAGTCTCGATAACACTACTCGGTGCAATAGGTGGAACGATAGCAATCTTAAGTGTTATTGTCTTACCCATTACGTCAGGTGACACAGCTTTCCGTGCGGCGCGTTCGATTATTGCAGATTACTTTAAATTTAAACAAAGTAAAATTTTAAATCGCTTAATTATTGCTGTACCTTTATTAGGTATTTCAATCATGTTAACCCAAGTAGACTTTGATTTATTATGGCGTTACTTCTCGTGGGCCAATCAAACAACTGCAGCACTCGCACTTTGGATAGCAACAATGTATTTACTTATTAAAGGTAAGAAGTACTGGATTACACTCATTCCAGCCTTATTTATAACTGATATGGTGTTAGTTTATATATTAAACGCAAAAATCGGATTTAATCTTCCAATCAATCTATCACATATCGGGGGTATTATCTTAACGCTTATCTTTACATTATGGTTCTTTAAAAAAGGAAAAGAGAATAAAGCAAATAATATTCAAACAGATCTTTAGTTAAAAGATGAGTTTTTCTTAAGAAACAGCATTAAAATAGGAATATGATATAATGAAGAAAACTAACTGGAGGAATATGAATGGCAAAATTACCAAATTGTCCTAAATGTGATTCAGATTTAACGTATGAAGATGGAAGTTTATTTGTTTGTCCGATGTGTGCACATGAATGGACAGCAGAAACAGAAGTAGAAGAAGTAGAACAAGAAAAAGTGTACCGAGATGCAAATGGTAATGTTTTAGTTGATGGCGATGACGTCTCAGTTATTAAAGATTTAAAAATTAAAGGCGCATCATCAGTTGTTAAACAAGGTACGATTGTAAAAGATATTAAATTAATCGACGAAGATCATGATATCGACTGTAAAGTACCGGGTCATGGTGTAATGAAACTAAAAACTGAATTTGTAAAAAAATTATAAAGAGTTGCCTTAGATTTATTTCTAAGGCACTTTTTTTATTGGTCATTGCGTTATAGATATATGTTGGCTAAAATAATAGGTAGTAAATGTTTAGGGAGAATTTAAAATGACGAAGAAAAATATCCATGTTGTAGGTGCAGTAATAATTGAAGATGAAAAAATATTGTGTGCTCAAAGAGGACCAGATAAATCATTACCACTTATGTGGGAGTTTCCAGGTGGGAAAATTGAAGCGGAAGAAACGCCGAAAGAAGCCCTGATTCGTGAAATTGAAGAAGAGATGCTCTGTACAATTGAAGTTGGCAAAAAACTTGACTACACAGTCTATGAGTACGATTTTGGTATTGTTCATTTAACAACCTACATAAGTAGGATTACAAAAGGAAAACTAAAACTTACCGAACATGAACAAGTGAAATGGCTCGCTCCAAGTGAAAT